>JAFGPN010000006.1 GCA_016936175.1 Patescibacteria group bacterium
ATCCCAAAAGCTTGACTGGAAGCTGATTTTTGGGTACTCTGCGGTGTATGTTCAACGAAGCCAAATCAGGTAATTTCAATACCTCTGAAGAGAGTCTGTATTCTGATACCACCGAAAAAAATCCAGTAGCACTAGAAGCAGAATTGTTAGCGAATGTTTCTGATGCAAGAAGGACAGAAATTGAAAGATATGGCAGAGCCGAAACCTTTTCCCAAATAGCTGAATATTTAGAGGGTGACAGGAGAATTGCATTTGCGTTGGTTAATTACGCACCTGCCGTTCTTGATGACGATATCGACGCAAGTGGGAATAAACAACGGCTGTTAGCTGCTCGAACAATTTTACGCGATAGCTTTCAGGGTGATTATTGTAGTGAATCGACTCCAGAGCTTTGGGAAAAACAAATCGCTGAATTGGGAGGAGTTTTAGCTAGGTTGCATCAAGATGGATTTGATGGAGCCGAAAAAGTTCTGGGTGAAGTTAACAATTTTTGGATTATTGAGGGGTACAACCTAGATCGACGGGAGAAGGTGTTAGATGCCGAAGAACTTGATGAATTGAATATGAATATCGGTAAGTCTGTCGGATTGCAGTTCTTGCATCTGTTAGCACCTGAATTGGACGAAGAATCCAAAATAGCCATTGCCGAGTCTTATGGTCTGGCAATCAAATTGGCCGATAATCTCTCGGATTTGAATGAAGATTTGGAGGCGGGTTTCGTTAATATATCACGGGAAGATTTAGAAAAATATAACCTAGACGCCACAGAGTTAAGCGAGCAGAATTTGCGACCCTATCTGAAAACAGAGCTTGAAAAGATTAATAAACATTATGATGCAAGCGATGAATGTTTGGACAAGACAATAAAGCAATGTCCAGATGCTACCCAAGCGTTGATGTTATTTAAACAGATTGCTCATTCATGGTTAACCCAAGTCAGAGAAAAATACGAGCAGTTTGAAGATGACCAGCCCGAAACCCCCAAGTACGATTATTACGCGTTTTATTTACACTTAATTGAACATCCGCTACCACGAATGGCGGAATATTTTGAAGAAAACTACAAATATCTAACTAAATTAGTCGGGTTCGAAAGCACCTCTATTGATGTCGGTTGCGGTAGCGGCCATGTAACGCAACAGGTGGCTCCAAGTGTCCGCAGAGCCATCGCTATAGATCATGACCCGAGAATGATTCAGCTAGCAAAGGAAAGGTTAAGGGACCAACGAAATACCGAAATAGTCAGAGGTGAGTTTCTGGAAATGGACCTGCCCAAGATGTCTGATTTGACTTTCGCCTCCTTTAATATTGTTGGCTCTCCTGACGTTGCTTCAGAGGATAGGACAAAGTTCCTTCAGAAGATGATTGATTGTACAAAGTCGGGCGGACATGTGGTCGCCGATTTTTGGAGCGATAGTGGCATTGAGTTTGCCAGAGAATTCTACATCCAAAGTGGCTCAGAAAGGGTTGAGATAGTTGGCAATGATGTTATAGCTACCGATGCGAACGGCATTGCTCGTCATGTCCCGCGTTGGAGTCGGGAAGAAATAGAACAACTCGCAAGTCAGGTCTCAGACAATTTTCAGATTGTAGATCTAGGCGGCATATTCTACGCCCTAGATATTACTGTAGAATAAATGTGGAGTTGGTTTCTAACTTCCTCCACCACGGTCTGCCAGCAAGTGCGGGTAGTTATTTCGGCCCGTCCCCTTATGCTACACTCAGAGAGGTTCAATTATATTAGAAGTATATGAATAAATTATCTAATCACCCCCCGAAGTTATTTGGCCAATATGCGATATTGGCTGTCGCAGTTATTGTTTTAGTGGGGATCTTTGTGTACGGCAGGCATCTTAGTGCGGTGCCATCTGATACAAGCTCAGGAGATTTTGGTCCTACTCTGTATCACCAGGCAATTATTCAAAGCATTGTCAGCCAGGGAATTAATTCAGAGGTGTATCCTCCCGAAATGTATCCAGCTGGCGTTGAGCTACGGGAAATAGTTGTAAAAATCGTCTCGACCCAAGAAATAGTAGAGATTGGGGTGCAGGAAGCTGAAGCCGCCCTAGATATCCAGGAGGGGGATAAAGTTATTGTCTCTGCTACGCCTAGAGTAGATGGCAGCACCCTCTATGGTTTGGTAGATAAATATCGCATAACCTCCCTATTGGTTATATTTGCAGTGCTGGTGTTGTTGTTGATTTTGTTTGCTGGAATTAACGGCATCACCTCGTTGGCGGGTTTAATATTCAGCATTTTAGTCTTGGGTTGGTTTGTTGTTCCGCAGATACTGGCTGGTCATAATCCGTTATTAATTAGTGTCGTTGGCTCATTTATTATCGCTCTGTTATCAATATACCTATCGCACGGATTCAGCCGCCGTACTAGCATAGCGGTGGCAGGCACAATGATAACCATTCTCCTTGCCGTCGGCTTGGCCTATCTATTTGTAGCTATGGCTAGTTTGACTGGTAACGGCAGCGAAGCGGCTTTTTATCTCACGCTGGGTTCAGAGGGGGGGATGAACTTACGAGGGTTGTTACTAGGAGGGATTATTATAGGAACTTTGGGGGTTTTGGACGATATCACCACTACGCAGTCGGCAGTAGTTGATGAACTTCATAGTGCCAATCCCAAGCTGTCCGTATTTGAGCTATATCACAGGGGCTTCTCAGTGGGCAAGGAACATATTATATCCTTAGTGAACACGTTAGCATTAGCTTATATTGGAGCAGCTTTGCCCTTGATGCTATTATTTGTTACTAGTTCTCGGCCGGCCTGGATAATTATTAACAGCCAACTAGTATCAGAAGAGATCGTCCGCACATTAGTCGGTAGTATCGCCCTGGTCTTAGCCGTGCCGATTACCACGTATTTGGCAGCGAGGATATTAAGCGGAGTCAAGAGACGTTAAACCCAGTGGAGAGAGGCACAAACTCTTCACATAACCCATAGAAGCTGCAGAACAACTTCTATTTTATTGAGCAGCAATCTTTAGTGCCGCTTCTTTAGCGTCTCCGCTGGCCTCGGAATGCTTTAGCCCCCGTTCCTCTAAAGCCCCAACCATATTGGGCCCAAAGTCGCCGGCGATTACTACATCCACCTCTTTGTTCGCCAGCATTTTAGCCACGGCGAAACCGGCTCCTCCTCCCCCTACTGCAAAGGGATTAGGAAGAGCTTCTGAAAGCTCTCCTTTTTCATTGAAGAGCAGATAAAAGGGCGCTCGGGCTCCCATCGGGCTGACCTCTGCAGCTCCGCTTTTGTTGCTTGCGGCTACTGCAATTTTCATTTTTCCTCCCTTGATAAATCAACTAATTTATCTACTGCCCAGCCATTAATTACCGAAAAGATAATCATATAGATGGTCATAATAATGGTGAATGCCCAGCCAAAATAGTAAATAAGAAATGGCAGGAGCTGGGGTTTAATGGCTCGGTTATAAAGAAAAGTGGCAATTAAACTATTATCCATTCCTTTTGCTTTTAGGTCGGATAAAAGTGGGTACCACATATAGATCGCGCCCATCGAGATAATGCCACCGCCAATAGCCAAAAGCCATCCTTTGATGCCGGATTGTTTGCTGAGGTACTTAACCACCGCCTCGGGTTTAAGCCAGAGGTTGAAGAGAAAGATTAGGATAAAAACAAAAATGAGGATAGGGACAACTTTCTCCAGCAGTTGCCCAAGGGCGATCAAAGTGGGTAGGGTCAGAGCCGGATTGATAATGGCTGATGCAGTGCAGATTAAAAAAGCAATAATGAAGAAGACCCAACCACCGCCGATTTTTTTAACGATATTTGTCATTGAATTAATTTGAGGGTTAGAACGGTTAAAACAGCGACAACTATTGCCAGAATAAAGCTGACTAAATTGCGTGTGATGGCAAATCGCTTACCCAGCATCAAACTTTCTGCCGGGAGTTGGATAATTCCAACTGTTACCCAACCCAACAAAAAGGCGGTTACGGCGACTAAGCTAACGCCTTGGTTGAGCATCTCTCCGCCGACGATGTAGCTGGTCAGTGGGTTGCCGACCGAGATACTGCCCACTGCCGCGCCGACAAAAGAATCAAGCCAGAGATTGCCGGTAAATAACTTGGCGTAAAAACTTTTAGGAATGGCTGTATTCATCAGACTCAACAGGAGAAAGATACCTAAGATGACAGGCATAACCATAGAAAAATTACGCCAAGTTTTAAAAGCAGCTTTTTTTATCGCTTCTTTATCCACTTTCTTATTCTAACAAATGTTGGCAGCAAACTGGGTCGGTATTGATCGAATTTCTCCTTTGGGTTCTGGACCGCAGTACCAGAACAAGTTCGGTACACGGCAGGCTAAACCATGCCCCCTAAGCTACTATCGAAGAGGTCTAGATTACCTACTTGGAGCAATTTGGAACACCGTTTCTGCCCCATCTCTACTAGATGAGGTATGATTAAATTATGAATAAGAAAATGTCACAAAATAATTTTGCTTACATAGATGGCGCTAATCTTCATAAAGGAGTTCTCGATTTAGGTTGGGAGCTAGATTACGCCAAATTTCGAGTTTGGCTCAAGGAAAAATATGGTGTAAGAACCGCCTATCTGTTTATTGGTTTGATACCCAAAAACAAAGCTCTCTATCAATCTCTTCAGGAAGCTGGGTTTACCCTGGTATTCAAGGAAGTGGTTTACGATGGCGACGGTAAGCCGAAAGGGAACTGTGATGCTGATCTGGTACTGAAAGCCACCAGAGACGCTTTTGAAAATAAATGTGACAGTGCTGTGGTCGTGGCGAGTGATGGGGATTATGCTAGTTTAGTGGGATTCCTGCAGGAAAAGCACAAAATATTAGTTGTATTATCGCCGAGCACACAGAAAAAATGCTCTATTCTACTAAAAAGAACTGGAGTAAAAATCGCTTATATTAACGACCAGCGATCTAATTTAGAGTTAAAATGAAAAAGCCCCCGGTGAGGACGAAACCTCGCAAGGGTCTTTCTCGTAGTGATGTCTAGAGTATATCAAGTTTACATGTAAAGTCAAGTAGTATTTATATGTAAATCTACCAAGTTCTAGACTAAACCATGTCCCCTAAGCTACTCTCAAAGAGGTCAAATTTTCCTCCTTTGGGGGTGGTACTGAACCACTATGGCCTGCCATCCTTCACAGACGCCGCGCTCCGCGAGGAGCGCGTAAGGCGAATTCCAGTCCCAGAGCACTTTCCGCGAATTCAAACTCAGGTTCGAGCCAACCTCCGCGACAAAGTCGCGTAGTTTCAAGAGATCACCCCCCGCAGCCGGGAGACTACGCTCCCTGACTGCGTTTATCAAGTCCCGCAAAGGTTCGAGCCAAGCAAAAGGCCCCTCATGCGAAACCAGCTTCAAGCGCGCTTCGAGCGCGATCTTTTCATTCACCAGCTGCCGCTTGCGGGCGGAGTACTCCGCCCGATCTAATTCACCATCAAGATGCAAGTCAGTAAGCCTGCGCAGCTTCGCTGCGATCTTTTCAACCTCAAGACGCAGGTCTACAACCTGCGAAGCTTCATTGGCCGCTTCTTCAACTTCCCAGCGCTGGACTTGCTCAAGCATTTTATCCGCCCAGTCTTCGGGGATGGCAAGCTGGCGAATACCAGACACAAGCTCCTCGGTCAGCTCCGCTTCGCGGATGTACGGCTGATGGCAGATCATCTCGCCGCTCTTCTTAGTGCAGCGGTAGTAGCGCCAGGATTGCGAGTTGCCGTTCTTATAACGCTTGGTATGAGTCTCGGCAGTGATGGCTCCGCCGCATTCGGCACAGCGCAGCAGTCCCAGGAACGGGAACTCGTACTTGAATTTAGCCTGTGCGCGACCGCGCGACTTGTAGACACGCTGAACCTTGTTCCACAACTCACGGCTAACGGCGGGCTGGTGTACGCCCTCGTACAACTCGCCAGCTCAGATGAAAGCTCCGTAGTAAATCGGGTCGGTCAGCAGGCGCGCGATTTGGGACTTCGCCAGCTTTTTGCCGGACTCGTTCTTCAAGCCAAGCTCAAAGGTCAGGTCTGACATATCGGCCAGTCCCCAGCGGTTCGAGGCGTAAAGCTCAAACGCCTTCTTGATTAACGGGAACATCTCTGGATCAGGGACAATCTCATGTGTACGCGGGTGGTTGAGGTAGCCGATCTTTGCTCGGCCTGGGAAGATTCCCTTATTCGCCTTGCTCCGCATACCACGGATGACGACCTCGCTTAAGTTGTCCACGTAATGCTTGCTCTGCGCGAAGAAGAAGGCCAGCATAAACTTGTCCGTACTGGTGTTGCGGAAGGCGCTGGTCGCAGTCACGATCAGGCGCAGCTTGCCGCTGTCCAACAGGTCAATGATTCTCGCTCCTTCGAGCGCATTGCGCGCCAAGCGTGATGCGTCGTAAGCAATGAGGGCATTTGCCTTGCCTGCGTCGATGGCTTCAATAACCTGCTGGAACACAGGGCGTCCTGGCGTGCGTGCGCTTCGGCTTTCTTCAAAGTGCAGCGGTTGGTTTTAGCGGAGATATTTCTGTAGAAAAGATTTTATACGTAAAGATTAAGCGTACAAACACATCTGCGCAGTACACATATGATACAAGTGCGCAGCTTCTTAGACTGCGCGGAGCAGAAGGGCTACTTTCTCCCTCAACAATGAAAAGTGCTGGGACTCAGATCGATCCTAACTCCACAAACTATGCATATCTGGGCTACCCCATCAGGATGCCCCAGCCATCATACGAATTAGTTATCTTCAACTCAGCAGGGGCAGAGAGGGAAAGCATCAAAATAACCCCCTAAATGTTGAGATGCCAGGATGGTAAAGGCGGACAGAACAGTCCCAACTTCCTCCCTCCGGGCTGGAGCCTCTGGGCAGGAAGCCACCACGATAGTCTGCCAATTATTTAATAAATCTCAGTATTTTTTGGGCTACCTTTTTCCCCAACTGGTAGTATTTTTTTAGATGTTTTTGATTAGTCGATAACAAAAAAGCTTGCTTGTCGTCCGGTGTATTAATAAGCAATACGCGTTTGGTTTTTAAGGCTAAGGCAAACTCCTGACGAATAACACTCTCACGTTTACTCAAACACGCAAGAATTGGGCCTTTGCACATCGGTTGAGCAAACACTCCTTCTAACCAACTCTGCACATGATAGACCCATCGCCGGGTCAACGGTACATTCATCGCCACGACTATCTTGTCTTTGGGATATTTTTTTAACAGATATTTTAAGTTGATTGGCGTTACGATATAGCCATCGGCATAGTTTTTGCCGTGAATGTTTTGGGTATGCGAGTAGTAAGGGATTACGCTGACCGAGGCCTTAAGAGTTTCCGATACCGCTCGCTTGCTCCCTAGATGGTCCACTCGTACATACCCAGTTTCGCAAGTATCGGTGTTAAGTAGTTGAGTATAGAAAGGAACAGGGCTATGTCGGAGTGCTGCCATATCCAAATACTTTCTTTTGCCTTCCAGCACTCGCCATAGGTAATCTATGTCCACCACGTTTGCGAGATGGGAGCGATCGGCTGACCCGAGGTGACGACCCCACTGATGCCTTGCGAAGCTCCGCCACACATTATATGGTCGGATAAATCTGCCAGCGGTTAAATCTTCCCAGTAGATTGTAGAACCCGATTTGGTGTTTTTGGTCAAAAAATACGCGGCATTCAAGACCCCGGCCGATGCCGCATACACCGCCTTGATCCTTTTGTATACATCTGCCTTTTCCAGGGCAGTCACGATGCCAGCGCCAAACACGCCAGCCATGGCTCCGCCCCCTAAATATAAGATGAATTTTTGTTTTTTGTCTTTATCCATCCCCTAATTATACCACAATACAAGCCATATGTCAATACAGTTATGCTTGGAATAGGTTTTTTAATCCCCTCTATCGATGAATCTACGGTACGGGGATCTCTGCGGGTTTTTCGAAGCTAAATTTATTGATGTGCTCTATCGAACAGGTGCAGGGGATGTTGTGACAAGCCAGACAATTTTTATAAAATAATTCTGCTGAGCCGTCCGCCACATCAATTCCAGCAGAGTTTGCCACGCCAAAAATACAGGACACAAAGTCAGCCACCTCGTCAGCAATGCTCTGTAGCTGGTCCGGCCGATGTTCCTGGATATAGGCGTGGATGGCTTCGCTCATCTCACCAGTCTCCTCTGCCCAATGAATGCCGGCATCAGCCAGTGTTCGACCGTTGGTCGGATAGATATCACTAAACATTTTTTGAAAATCTTTTAAAGTAGCGGGACGCTTAGACTCGTCTATCAATAATTTTGGTCGCCGATCCGGTTTTTGGGTCTGACAAGTACAAGGACAGGCGGCGCAGTAGGAACACTGATAGGGAAAGCGACACCAAATAACATCTTCGATATTAAAATGGAGTCGATTAACCACTGTCATCGACCATGAAAAAGCGTCGAGTAGGTTTAATCTTAACTGTTGCATGTCGCCCTTTCGAATACCTTTTAAAGCTCGCATGGTAAACCGCTGTTGCTGAGCCAAGATATCCGACATCGAAAAATTGCGATCACCGGGCAAATCATAGATATCGCGCATCAGTTGTTGGTAATCCGCAATCGACCCATCTTTGGGGAAACTTCTATCCATTCTCACCTCCAGATTTAACCCTCCTGGGCTTAGCATAGGAGCTGAGCGGGCTCACTGTCAAACGATGTTATAATCAGAAGGCGTATGTGTGGCATCGTGGGGGCCATTAGTACAAAGGGCAGTGTCACCCCGTTTTTATTAGACGGGCTGAAACGATTAGAATACCGGGGCTACGATAGTGCCGGTTTTTGTGTTGTGGGAGAGTCTGGTCGCCCCCAAGTATTTAAGCAGACCGGCAAGATATCCGAATTAGCCCACTACCCAGGGGTGTCATCTGTGATGGGAGAGATCGGCATCGCCCATACTCGATGGGCCACTCACGGGGCGCCTACCGCCATTAATGCCCATCCGCATTTTGATTGCAGTGGTCAGATCGCTATTGTCCATAACGGGATTATTGAAAACTACCAAGCCTTAAAACAGTTGCTAACTAACGAGGGGCATAGAATCGTTTCGAATACAGATTCCGAGATAGTGGCCCATCTGATCGAAAAATTTTATCAGCCTGGCCAGTTAGAGCGGGCGGTATCGACAGCATTAAAGTTGGTGGAGGGTACCTACGGATTAGCGATTATGCATGCCGGGGAGCGAAAGATAGTGGCCGCTCGCAACGGCTCGCCATTAATTTTAGGGGTGGCCGAAGATGCCATGTTAGTTGCCTCGGACGTTTCGGCGCTAATTAGCAAGACCAATAAAGTCATCTATCTTAATGACGGCGAAGTGGCTACCTTAACCGAATCTACCTGTGATGTCAGAAACCTGGATGGCGAAAAGGTAAACGGAGTAATCGAAGAGGTGCGTTGGAGCATCGAACAGATCGCGAAGGGCAATTTTAAACATTTTATGCTCAAAGAGATATTTGAACAGCCGGTGGCTGTGGCTAACACTCTGAGAGGTCGATTAAAAGAGGGCCGAATCCAGCTAACCATCAATTTAGACATTCAGTCGCTTAATCGAATTATTATCGTAGCTTGCGGCACCAGTTGGCACGCTGGACTAATTGGCAAATATTTAATAGAAAAATTGGTGAATATCCCAGTGGAAGTGGATTACGCTTCCGAATTTCGCTATCGTGACCCCATTATCGGCAAAAACGACTTAATGATAGTTATCTCTCAGTCCGGAGAGACGGCCGATACTTTAGCCGCTTTAAGATTAGCTAAATCTAAACAGGCTACCGTAATTGGTCTGATCAATGTGGTTGGCTCCACTATTGCCAGGGAAGTTAACTCCGGCATCTATCTTCACGCTGGGCCAGAGATTGGGGTAGCCAGCACTAAAGCCTTTACCTGCCAAGTTACCGCCCTGACACTCTTAGCCCTTTACTTTAAACAACTAAGAGGGGAGACATTAGACACAGAGCTACTTACCCAGCTTGAACAGTTGCCTAAATCTATATCCGATACTCTAGCGCTATCCCCTAAAGTACAGTTGGTGGCGCGCAAATTTGCGGGGGTTAGGGATGCGCTTTATTTGGGGCGCGGATTTAACTTTCCAGTTAGTTTGGAGGGCGCGCTTAAACTAAAAGAGATCTCTTATATCCATGCCGAAGGTTATCCCTCCGCGGAGATGAAACACGGACCGATTGCACTAATCGATAATCAAGTCGCCGCGATATTTGTGGCCCCACACGACGAACTTTACGAAAAGAACGTTAGTAACATCCAAGAGATATTAGCTCGGCAGGGGAGGGTGATGGTAATCACCGATGAAGCGGATGATAAACTCTCAGATATGGTAGAGCAGACCATTGTGGTGTCGCGTCTGCGCGAAGAGCTGATGCCGATTATTAATGTTATCCCGCTACAGCTCCTGGCTTACTACGTGGCCGACGCCAAGGGGCTTGACGTTGATAAACCCCGCAATCTGGCCAAATCGGTTACGGTTGAGTAGTTATTTGATACGATGTAGTTGTTGTATATTCTAAAGTAACCATATGATGGCAACCAAAAAATCATCCGGGTTGAGCGCTCCTGCTAAGTTAATCATTTGGATAGTGGCGCTGGTGGTGGTCGGATACGTGGGTATCAGTTTTATCAGAGGGTACATGGCAGTTGGGGCCGCTTCTTTGATTTTGCCCACCGGTTATAATAGTATCGTAAAAAATAGTAGCCCTACCGATACTGTCTGTTCAACCTGTGCCGAAACCGGGTGGTTAGCTCCTAAATGTGCGGGTAGTTGCCCAGCGGGGCAGGACTGTAAGCTGGTGATTGATACCGGCACATGCACCTGCGTATAATTTTTGCTCAGCTAATTTATTGGTCTAACGTAACACCTTAATGAAAAGATATCTGTTGCCTCTAGCGATGGTCGCCACCTGCTTAATAATTGCGGGTTGCGGCAGTAAAAGTACCACCGTCACTACTGGTGATGGTTCCGTAACGGTTAATAGCTCTGGCAGTACCAGTTGGTGCCAGGTTGGAAGCGATTGGAACTACCAGGGTACGGATGGCACAGCTGGGGAGTGGAAGATTCAGGAGTTAATGAGTGGCGGTCAGTACGATGGGCTCTGTCACGTAGTCTATAGTGGCCAGGGCGTCTCCTCCGATTATTATTTTGATGAGAGTGGTGAAAATGGCTTTGTGGAGATGACTCTGCCTAACGGACAGAAGTTCTCGCAATCCTGGAGCAAGTAATCATTTAAGTTTGATGAAAATCGTCTATTGGATTTTAGGGCTGATTCTGGTTGGGGGTGTTGGCTATCTTGGATATCGCATGGTCACCCAGAGCCCTCCTTCTAATATCGATAACACCACCAATGACGATAATACGGATCGTCAACCCAGTAACGATAATACAGATCGTCAACCCGATATCGTTGCCTTAAAGCCAGTTATCTACCTCTATCCAGAGAGTGCTATCAACGTATCGGTGAATGTTAAGCCGACTACCGGGTTGTCTTATACCGAACCCACTATAGGAGTTAACGGGTGGAACGTTACCGCTACTCCCGATGGCACGATTTGGTCTCTGGATGGAAAGACCTGGCCTTATCTGTTTTGGGAAGGAAATCCATGGAGTATTCCTATCCCCAAAGAGGGGTTTGTTGTCGCCCAAACCAACCTTGATGGTTTCTTCGACGAGAAACTATCCCTGCTAGGATTAGCCACCAAAGAGATCAGCGATTTTAAGGAATACTGGCTCCCCATAATGCAAGATAAGCCATATTATTTCATCACTTTCATCTCGCAATCGGTTTTTGATGCGTATGCTCCACTGACGGTTAACCCTGCACCCGATACCGTCATCCGCGTATTTTTTCACCATCAAGGGTTAGATCGGTTGGTTCCAGTCACCGAGCAAGTATTAACCCCGGCTCCGGAGCGGATTGGGTTTACGCTAGTAGAGTGGGGCGGTAACGGATACCTTTAGGGCTAGCCATTATCATTCGGATTTACTTTTACGGGTTATTTTGTATAATTAATTTGAGGTAGGCAATCGTTGTGAGCGGCCAGTCCGTTATCGGACGGGCTTTTTCTTTTGTTTACTCCATTAGAAATCGCTGATGAGATTTGACTAATGGGGTCAGCGGCAAGTGGAACGACAGTCGGCCCACTGTAGTCCGGATTATCCCCAGGGCTTCTCCGGATTTCTAATGGGGTTTATCAAGTTATATTTATTAATGTCCAAGGAGGACAGGACATGAAAGATAGAGTTAACGCTCACAAGCTTGGTTTGATCGTAGGTTTGTTCGCCGCCATTGTTCATATTATCTGGTCGCTGATGGTAGTTGGGGGCATGGCCCAAAACTACATGGACTGGCTATTCGGGTTGCATATGCTTAACAACCCATTTATGGTCGGTGTTTTTAGTTGGGGGACCGCTATCTACCTCTGGATAGCTGCATTTGTTATCGGCTATATCCTGGGTTGGATCTTGGCTTGGGTTCACAACACCGTTCACGGCAGTAAAAAAAGGAAATAATCTCTAGTTTATTATCTTGTGTGCGTAAAACACTCTCTTTAAGGGGGTGTTTTACTATAGAATATAGATATGCAGCACTCAGTCCTCCTGATCATCTTGATTCTGCTGGTGATTGGTCTCGTGCTCGAGGTGTTCTGGTTTGTCTCCGTCCTCCAGTCGATTGCTGGCGGAGCCCCCTTTATCTCTCTCAGCCGAAAACGGGCGAGAGAGGCCTGGGCCGCGGTCGGTCTACAGCCAGGGGAGGTTATCTACGAATTGGGTTGCGGCGATGCCCGACACCTGGTTTACGCTTGCCGGCAATACCTGGTGGCCGGTGTAGGCATCGACATCTCTTGGTGGCCGTTGATGTGGGCCTGGCTGCGAATTGGTCTTAGTGGCATGCGCCGGCGGGTACGACTAATCTGGCGAAACATTCATAAGGTTAATCTATCTAATGCGGACGTAGTGTACCTGTACTTGGGCCAAAAATTATCCGATTCTCTCAGGGAAAAGTTTCGACAAGAGCTAAAACCGGGTTCGCGAATCATCTCCGTCCAGTTTCCTTTAACCGATTGGCAGCCAACCAACGTAATCGGTGATGCTCAACACCCCACCTACATCTATCGGATTTAAAGTATAATAACTTAGTAAATAAATTTTATGTCTTCGGAAGCTATCCAAGGATATTTTGTTGACGGCTATGGTTTGTTGTTAGAGCACGCCCAGCTTTCGATAGCTAATCTGGCATCGGTTTTTAATCTGGTTACGATTCTGGACATCTTGTTGGTTTTGGGCATAGTCAGTTGGCTGTGGCTTAAGATTCGCCACACCGCTTTAGCTCGAGGGCTCCCCAATTTTATTGTCCTGTTACTTTTATTTGTAATTAGCAAGATGCTGGGTCTAGTGGCTATCTCGATATTATCATTGGCATTGATGGTAGTTTTGTTGGTGGCAGCCATCTTGATCTATAGTTCTGATCTACAAAAAATTGTTGAAGGGGCATTTATCAGCCAGCGAGCTGTTGGTCGCATAAAAACCTTAAGTGATGCCGATGCCAACGAGTTTATTCGTGAGCTATCGGATACGGTGGGGGCTTTGGCTAAGCTTCAGATTCCCTCGTTGTTGGTGGTGCGGGTGACTAAACCGGTCAGCCGCTTGATTGAACAAGGGATGCCCTTGCAGGCACCGTTTAATCGGGATTTTGTGATCGACACTTTTTCGCATCGCTCTAAGTTGTCTGCTGGGGCGATGATAGTTGATCGGGGGTTAATTGTGGCGGCAGGTTCCACACTAACGGTTACCTCACCCAAGCGGTTTCCCTTTAGCTTAGACAACCCTGCCATTCGCCAAACGGCTACCCATTGGGAGGCATTGGTAATTATTACCAGTAAGGGCACGGATACTGTCTCGCTTCTTCACAAAAATAATACCTACGCCAAACTGGCAACTGGGAGTTTAGAGCGTGTGCTCAAAAGTGTCTTGCTGGCCAAGTAACATTGAAGAGGGTTTACCCCGTTAGAGTTGTTGGGAATGATATATACATATGTTATCCGAAGCGCCAAAGATGGCAGACTATATACTGGCTCAACCAATAACCTACGGGAACGACTGAGCCAACATAAGTCTGGGCTTGTAAGCTTAACTAAAAATCGCGGCCCGCTTACTTTGATTTACTATGAAGCCTGTACAAACGACCATGATGCACGAATTAGGGAGAAATATCTTAAAACTGGCATGGGTAAACGTTATATCCGAAATCGGCTCAGTCGTTTCCTAACTCTAACGGGGTGAAACTAAGTTGGCAGAAACAATTCGGCTATCTGATCTTTGTGGCTATCCTATTGTGGTTAGCGGCTTTTGGCATTAGCTATCAATCTTTTAATATAGAACTTCAACCTACGGTAACCAATCTGGTTAGTGGGCTGGCTTTGGCGGACAATCCCGAGCCTATTACGGCAGTCATCAGGGCTCGTGTCGGTGTGGCTTATCGTTTAAAGTCTAGCGGAGCCGTAACCGCCGAATTTGATCTAAGCACCGCTTCAATCGAGGGGAACTATCAGGTAACGCCAGATATAGTCGTAAACCTTAAAGACGCCTGGCTAATTAGTGCCCAGCCAGAGAAGGTTGAGGTTAAATTAGTGCCGGCGGTAACTCGGACCATTAGTTTGGTGGCCGAACCAGTTGGTTTTCCGGCAACCGGTTTTTCTTTAGGAGAGCTCACCGTTACTCCCTCCACTGTCGATATTACAGGGCCGGCCAGCGTGGTTGATGTTATTAGCGAAGCCAGGGTGCCGGTAAATGTTAAACGAAGAAACAGCAATTTTACCGCTTTTGGCCGGCCACAAGTCAGTGATGTAGATGGTCATCCGGTTGTTAATGTTACTTTTTCTCCCAACCAAGTTAGTGTGGCGGTTAACATCAAAATTGGTGATAGTTTTAAAACTATTGGTTTAGTGCCAACCTTCACTGGTGAATTAGCGCCGGGTTACTGGGTGTCTTACGTCGAATTTGAGCCCCCTACTTTAACCTTGAGGGGTAGTGCCGAAAAGTTATCTGCTATCGATAGCCTTCCAACCACGGCAATCAAGTTGGCGAATAGATCGGCTAATTTTACCGATAAGGTGTCTGCCGAACTACCAGCTGGGGTAGTGCTGGTCTCTCCCAATTTAGTTAACGTTAAAATTAAAGTGGCAATGTTAGCTAACAATCGCACCCTGGTTTTAATCCCTAGCTATGCCAATATCACCGAAGGATTAAGTGTCACCTCGGTTACTCCGCCGACCGTTCTGGTGGTTCTTTCGGGCGCGGCCGATAGACTTTCGGGGCTTTCGCGGGCTAACGTCTCTTTGGCGCTGGACTTGCGTGGTCGCCTAAGTGGTTCTAATATGGTTGATCTGACCCAAGAGATGTTTGAAGTGCCTGCGGATGTTGAGGTAATCAGCTTTGAACCTGCTACTCTCGAGGTTAGTCTAACCAAATCTTAGCTCCCACCCGTCATTCCGGACCGGCTCGCCGCAGGTGAAGTCAGAATCCGGAATCTAGGATCCTGAACTAAATTCAGGATGACAAAGGAAAACCCTCTATGAAAGAATTAATTGTTTTAGATATCGAAACCACCGGGGTGGATTTTGTTCGGGATGATATTATCGAGATTTCGGCAGTTAAATTACGCGGAGGCGAGGTGGTGGATAAATTTACCACCTTGGTTAAACCCACATTAGCCAAGCTGGGGCCAACAGTAGCTACTTTAACCGGTATTCAGCCGGTTAATTTGGATACCGCCCCTATGCTTTCCCAGGTCCAGAGTGGCCTGTTAGATTTTTGTAGCGACCTACCAATCGTTGGTCACAACATCAGCTTTGATGTTGATTTTTTAAAAGAGAAGGGCGTTAACTTGCCAGGGCCACGATTAGACACTCTCGAATTAGCCTACACCCTACTCCCCAAGTTGCCATTTTACAGCATGGAGTTTTTGGCTTATCACTACCAATTTAAAAACCAACCCTCTCACCGGGCGATGAACGATGTATTGGCAACCGTAGAGCTCTACGATCTCTTGCTGTCGCAGGTCAACCAGATCTCGGATACTCAACGTAAACAGGTAGATGCGCTAATCGCCAAAACCAGTTGGGACTGGTCTTTTATCTTTACCGATAATATTTTAGCCACCAACACCTACCAACCACGAGTACTGCCGACCACAATCTTACCAGATTTAACAGGGCAAGATCTGATTAACCCGGCTAATCTCAATGGCGGATTTAATATTTTCGAACTACTGCCGAACACCAATCAGCTTAATTTTAACTTGGGGTTGAGCAAACAATTGCCAAAATCGTTATTGGTGGTGAGTTCCAATGTTTTTGCCAAAACCAACTGGACAGCCCAGGGGCTTGCTACGTATTTTTCTTTAACTCACCAACTTGATGCGGAGCGGTTTCAATTTTTGTTAAACAAGCCGAACTTGGATGCCAAAGAGTGCAAACTACTGATCAAAATCTTGCTCCACGGTTTTAGTGACGGCGAATTTGTGCCCGGAAAAATTTATCTTACTCGTCGAGACGAGTTTTATTTGTTTGAGCAGAAACTGGCTCCACTAACTTATCGCCCACAAACCTTAGCTGATCATTTGGTAACGGATTTTGCAGGCTGGTTAGAGCTATCTGAAGCCGGGCTAATCGAACCTGATCGAACCGTACTTATTCCACAATGGATCGATCTGGACGAGTGGTACATCGAGCGATCTGCCAAATGGATGACCATTGCGTATTTTAACGCAGTGGTGAGCAGCCGGAGAGATTTCATCCACGATTTTATCAGTGACCACAAGGTGGCCGACCCTTTGTTCAAAGATCTAAACGAACTAAGCTCTCACCTAACCATGACCGCTGGGCTTTTGGGGATGCTCTGGCAGGAGCATAGCAAAAACGGGGAAGTAGTCGAGTGGGAAGCCAGGTTTTTAACCAGCAAAAACGGGGTCGCCCTAAAAGACAATATCCTCGGTGTAGTTGGGGCGTTATCGAACTACCAAACAGTTCTTCAGAGCATTACGGTTAGTTTTCCGGAAGTGTTGGAACGACAGATCAATCGCACCGTCGAGCTAATCGAGTACTTCAACTGTATTATCAAGCCGGAGCAGGCCCACAAACTTTATGTGGATGGTCGGGCGGGAGGGTTCTCGCTTAGAATCATCAAACAAGCGCCGGAGAATATCTGGCAGACTAAGCTAAGTGACCACCGAGTAATAATTGCCAGTAACGGCGTAACGGTATCTGGTAATTCTGGCTTTATCTCTCGTATCTTAGGCGCCACTGAATTACTGGAGGCAAAAACGCTATCAAAACCCAACGGGGAGAATCGAGACATGGTTTGGGTGAGCGATCTGCCGAATCCCAAGGCCGTCAACTATCAAAGACTGCTCTTTCCCTATCTCCGGCATCAGATTGAAGGGGAGCCGGGTCGTAATGTTTTAGTGCTGTCGACCAATCGGATGGTAGAGGATTTCTTTAACGAATCTCAGCCAATCGTTAAGGTGGCACACTTCCTTAGCTTTGATATTGCCGGCAACGAGGTAGTTTTAGGCGAAAAACTGGCTGTCTGGGATCAGTTTGCATTAGTGGTCAATCAATACAGGGCACCCTACCTCTTAGGGGTAGCGCCAGTTTTAGATCGGGTAATCTATGCCAAATTGGCCTTTGACCCCCCAAGTAAAACCCCCCAGTTACTGGCTAATGAGCGGTTTTCTAACAGCTTCACAGACTATGGGTTGCCTAGGGCCATAGTTGCTTTTAAGGAGGAATTGGCCACGCTTTATCCCAAGGTGAAGGAGGTCTGGATGCTGGATAGTCGGTTGATTACACAGGACTGGGGGCAACCCGTTAGGCGGTCTATCGGAGGCTTCCGTCACGTAGATATCGGAGCCGAATAACCCCCTCGCAATGACAGTGGTCAAGTATGTGGATAACCTGTGGATAACCTGGGGGTAAGCCCCATTGTCCGGGTGGCAAACTATTCGCTCCAGTAGCTGAATTCGTCTATATTCACCCAAATAGTCTTGACAGGGTGATTGTTTTTAAGTATGATAATGTAATTTGGTCTGTCCGCCTGTGAAGGATGAACATTAAAAATTAGACTCCGGTTACGGTAGGGGTAAGTGGCACAGCATTTGGGCCACTTACAGAGAATCAAAATGGTGAATCACTTTCCCTTACTGTTCGATCGGGTGCCGATCACACCCTCGTTAAAACAAAAACAAAAATATTTTGCACCTTTGACCATAGTTAACATTAGGATCTTCCCGGTTCACCGGGAAACCATAAGGACGGTTAGGGAAAAGCAACTTGTGATCGGAAGGTGGCTGTATCTTTAGCAGGTTATCTCTTATTGCTTCTAAGCGATATTTGAGGCCAGCTAAGGGTTTAAAGGCTGGCAGCGTCAAATTTTTTAAATTGTGGACGGTTTGCCAGCCTTTTTCTTATGCTCGTATATAGAAGAAAACTGGCTCTGGGAGAGGGAAAAGTCTTGACTTTTACATAAAATAGAAGTAAGATCAAAGAGTAATTAATGGCACTTTGCCAATTAGCAAAACAAACCCTCCAACAGCTTTGGGGGCGGTATTTTGTGTGTCAGCGAGCCTGACACACAGTATTCCGCGCCTAAGGCGGCTCTGACCGACTCCATTCCAAACGGTCAGAGAGGAGACTATCATGTCTATCGTAAACATCGTTGCTGCAACCGTAGCCGTAGCTAGGGAGTCTATGGTCCTTCGGGGTCGTCCGGCCGTGTGGTCGGAGAAGGACGAAACTCCCCACGAAGGGGAGACGGCCGTGTCGTTTTTGGCTCGGCTGGCCTTTGCGGCCTTTGCGGCCGCACTGGAAAACGATCTCGACGGGGGGGGATTCTGTGCTTGTAGCCGTCCGATATTCGTTTCGGACGGTACGTCCGCCCGGCTCGACCTGTCTCCCAACTCAAGGAGGATCGAGTTGGTCTTGCAGGCGGAGCCCAGTCGAGGTCCCAAGAGCGGTTTCTTGGGCTGGGCAGCAGTGCCTAGTCCCATGTATGTGGATGATGGCTGGTCTTTACAGATCAACCAGCAGGCGCTGTCCCTGCTGATTAGCGCCTGCTGGCAGGGTCGGGTGATCCTGCCACAGGACCACGAACGCCAGATGGCATTCATCGCTGGACTCACGCAAACCAGCGACTATGCTGGCTTACGCCAGCTACTGGTCGCCGACAACAGCTACATGGTCGCTGACACTGACAGCTTCAACTTCGAAGTCGCACTCGGTCGTCTGGTGGCCGAGTATGATGGCGCCGATCATGGCGCCGATGGCATTGCCTATCTTGCGGGCATGCCGGCACCAGCCGGCATCGCCGACCAAACGCCGGAGCGGCTTCTGCCGTTCCTTCCCGAGGCGGTCGAGGCTGCTGTTCTCGATGGGACGCTCTCGACCGCCACCGTCGATGAGCACATCGCTCGTCGGCGACAGGCCGATCTCCAGCGTGAGCTGGAGGCGATCTACTCCGACCACCACCACACCTCTGCCTACCTGCAGAGGACCTTCCTCGGCCGACTGGCCGATGCGATTCGGGGTTACGACCCCGACCTCCGGATCGTAGCTGGGGGCGAGCCCAGCTACGCAGACGGGAAATGGATCCTCGATCTGAAGGTCGAAGATACCTCGGGGGCTAACCCTCCGGAGCCACTATCCGAGTGGCTGCTGTTCGGTGGGAATGTCCACCCGCCGCTATCGGCTCTATCTGCCGAGTGGTGGGCCGGCCACCAGGTTGCTTATGACCTGGACAACACTTGGCGTGTTCTCGCTAAGGCCAGCAAGGAGGCCTGAGGAGGCCTATAGTCTTTTTTATGTCACGCGCACAACAGGCCCACCACACGGTGGGCTCTTTACTTGTCCAAATAAATTTTTTGAAATTGTGGACGGTTTGCCAGCCTTTTCTTTATGTCCAAAAGAAAGCTAACGGCTATAATTGACATATGAGGGATATGCCAAGAATCTTTTGGGTATTAATTAGCGCGGCAGTTATCGCCGTAATTGCCGTAGGCGTGATTGTCTATAAGTTTGATCCGTATAAATCCAGCAGCTTGGTCTTTGCCTTATTGTTTGTCAGTTGTTTTATTTTCCTCTCCGGACTAACTATTCCGGGGGCTTATTTTTATGAGCTAAAGAGGGGAGTGCTCGAGCTAAATCACCTGTTTTGGGCCAGCATTAAACGAGGGCTGATTCTAAGCTCAACTCCGACAGTTATTTTATTGCTACAAACGTTACACGTGCTTACCTGGTGGAACGGTTTGTTGGTGCTACTGATTGCTGTTATTGTAGATATGTATTTTAGAAAATAATGTAGTCCCAAAGGGAGACTTTAAGCCGCGTGGAAGCGGAAATCAAAAAAATAATTGAAGAGGCGAGGCTGGCCATCGAAAAGAGTGACCAGCAATCGCTGATAACTACCGCGGCCAAATTTATTGGTCGCAAGGGGAGTTTAACCGAAATCTTAAAATCTCTCGGTAGTTTATCTATCGAAGAAAGAAAGCCGGTGGGGGAGTTGGCTAATCGGGCCAAGGTTAAGATCGAGCAGATGGTGCGTGAGCGCGAAGCCGCTTTGGGTGCGGCACAACACCAACGTCTGATGCAGCGCGATACTACCCTGCCGGGTATCCTGCCGGTCGTAGGGCACTTTAGTCCCATTACCCGGATAATTCGTGAGCTGATCGGCGCTTTGTCTGAGTTGGGGTTTGAAGTAGCCGAAAGTCCCGAGGTGGAGTTAGAGCTTTACAATTTTGATCTGTTAAATATTCCCCCAAATCATCCCGCTCGCGATCAGTGGGATACCTTCTGGGTCAAAAAGGGCAAGGATAGCAAGAATAGCGCGCTACTACGTACCCATACTACCCCGATACAGATTCGCTATATGTTAGAACATAAGCCGCCAATGCGTGTCATGAATCTTGGACGAGCTTTTCGCTATGAGGCAGAAGACGTTACTCACGCTTCGGTCTTTAGTCAACTCGATGGATTTATGGTAGATCGAGGCATCAGCGTCGCGCATATGAAAAGTGTGATTAACCACTTCGTTAAAAAGATATTGGGTGAGGAGTGCCGTGCCAGATTTCGCCCCAGTTTCTTTCCGTTTACCGAACCGAGCTTTGAGGTTGATGTTTGGTTCAACGGTAAGTGGCTTGAGTTGATGGGTTGCGGCATGGTCCACCCGCAGGTTCTGCGCAACGTTAATATCGACCCCAACGAATACAGCGGATTTGCGTTTGGCGCCGGCATTGAGCGATTAGCAATGCTGAAATACGACATTAATGATATTCGCTTATTCTTAAGCGGCGACCCCCGCTTTGTCGAACAATTTTAGGTATTTTACCTTTTTCGTCATTCCCGCGCAGGCGGGAATCCAGAAAAAATGAGTTCCTACGTTTATATTTTGGCCAGTGCTAAAAACGGCACCTTATATACCGGGGTAACCGCTGACCTAATTAAAAGGATGTATGAACACAAAAACAAATTTGTTCCTGGGTTTGCCCAAAAATACTCGGTAGGTAAGTTGGTCTATTACGAAACATTTAACAATATTAAAAACGCCATTGTGAGAGAGAAACATATTAAAAAGTGGAATCGAGAGTGGAAGATAAAACTTATTGAACAAAATAATCCTCAATGGAAAGACTTATATCAAGAAATTTTAGTTTAATGTCTGGATTCCCGCCTGCGCGGGAATGACGCCTCATGAAATTTTCTTATAGTTGGTTAAAGGAATTAGCTAAGTTTAAACAAGGTCCACAGGAGCTTGCGAATTTGATTGAACTGCATATTACCGAAATCGAATCGATGAGCAGTGGTCTTTATAACTATAGCGGGGTTGTGGTTGCTGAGATCTTAGATATCGCCGCGCATCCTAATGCAGACAAGCTTCATTTAGTTACTTTAGATGTTGGTTTAGGCAAACGAGCCACGGTTGTCTGTGGCGCCCAAAATATTGAAGTCGGACAAAAAGTTCCCCTGGCCTTGGTGGGAGCGATTCTGCCAGGGGGAGAGTTAAAGCCCGCCACCATCAGGGGGGTAGAATCTCGAGGAATGATCTGTAGCGGGCAGGAGTTAGGCATAGAAGAGAAGTCGGAAGGGATTTTGGTGCTCCCCAAAACGGCTTCGGTAGGGCGGCCGGTCAACGAGGCGCTCGACGTTAGCGGAGACCCTATTCTGGATCTCAAAATCTTATCGAACCGTCCGGACTATCTCTCTTATGTTGGGATGGCGCGGGAGGTTGCCGCGGTAGCCGGAATTAAATGGTCGATGCCACTAGATCTCAACTATAAAGAGACCGGTGATGCCAGCAGTAAACATATTAGTGTAGAGATAAAGGACGAAAAACTCTGTCCTCATTATCGGGCTCACTTTATCAGCAACGTGGAGGTTAAAGAATCACCACAATGGCTGAAAGACAAATTACTCAGTAGTGGCATCAGGCCAATTAGTAATCTGGTTGATATCTCCAATTTGGTAATGTTAGAAACCGGTCAACCGGTTCATATATTTGATTACGCCAAGGTGGGAGGTAAAAAAATTGTTGTTCGCTCTGCCAAATCCGGCGAAAAGATTCTTGCCTTAGATGGCGTAGAACGCGAGCTAACCTCCAGTATCTTGTTAATCGCTGACGCCAAGGACCCCATCGCCTTAGCCGGAATTATGGGTGGAGAGTTAAGTGCGGTCACGGATTTAACCCACGAGATAGTGGTTGAGGTCGCTAACTTTAATCAGGTAACAATTCGGCGGGGGAGTAAGGCCTTGGGAGTGTCGACGGATGCATCGTTACGGTTCGAACGAGGGCTTACTGCATACTTAGCAGAGCTGGGCATGCGGCGGACACTTAATCTAATCCAGCAAGTTTTGCCGAAGGCCGTAATATCGAAAGGTGATGTATCAGTGGGCAAGAGCGGATTGGCCGTGCCCACTATCGAATGCTCCACTCAAGGCATTAATGAGCTATTGGGGACAAAATTAACCGCTTCTCAGATTACGAGTCTGTTAGAGCGCTTAGAGTTCGATGTTAAATCTAGCGGCGGCAAGCTAATTATTACTCCGCCGCCATTTAGAGGCGATATCAAAGAGATGCCCGATGTGGCCGAAGAAGTACTGAGGCTCTACGGAATCGATAAAGTCGCCGAAGAGATGCCAGTGGTGGCGATGCTGGCACCGATAGCTAATCGAGAGGTAGCTTTGGCCGACCAGCTCAAAGACCATTTGGTTAGAAGTGGGTTTACCGAAACTCCCGGACATTGTTTTATTGGCGAAGAGTGGGCAAATAAACTGGGGTTAAAAGTGAATGACGAGCTTAAGCTGTTCAATCCGTTGAACAGTAGTTGGACTCACTTGATATCAAATCTTTGGCCTAATTTAATTAGATTTGCGCCTAAATTCAGCGAGCCGGTTAAGATTTTTGAGATCAATTCGGTTTTTAATCCGAGCGGGGAAGTGTTGCCTCTCGAAGAAAGATCATTGTCACTGTTTATTAGTGGGAAAAATATCGACGCTTATCGACAACTGCGTGGCGTGGTCGAAGATTTGTTGTCCCAAGTTACGGGATTAAAGTTTGTAGCTGTGCCGGGATCGGCGGAGGATCGTTACATCAATGTCTCTCGAATCTTGGCCCAGGACATAGCCTTAGGGAGTATCGAAGAGCTAAGTCCGCGATTAGCCACCGAGTTGGATCTGCCCAATGGGGGAGTGTGGGCGGAGATAAATCTTAGTTTATTAAGTGGCCTATCGCTTGATCAGCAGAAGTTTAAACCGTTCAGTCGGTTTCCGGCCTCATCGTTTGATCTATCGGTTACCTTGCCCCTATCTGTTTCTGCTGGATTACTAGTGGGGGATATTAAATCTAGTTCGCCGTTAGTGCAGGAGGTTATAGTATTTGATGTCTACCAATTGGCGAGAGACAAGCGGAGTTTAGGAATTAGGGTTGTGGTCCAGTCTAACGAAAGAACTTTAACCGAAAACGAGATCCGAGCATTAGAAAGTAAATTGATCAATCTGATTACTACCCAACACAGAGGAGTAATTCGTGGCTCTGGGAGCGAATAATTTGAGCATACCACCTATTGTTCGGAAGGTTAAAATACGGTAAAATTAACTCATAGAGACAGTGCCCAGAACAGAGCCACTGTATCGCTTATTTTTTGGAGATTCTCGTGATGGCTTCTAAAAAACCGATCAAAAAATCAACTACCAAATCATCTAATAAATCCCGCAAAACTCCCAAGGTGGAGGTCTTAAGGCCAGCCACTAAACCTGCTCGTGGTAGTTTGCCGGAGGCCAAAAAATCTGATGGATACAGCGCTAAGGATATTCAGGTCCTGGAGGGTCTTAAGCCGGTGCGCAAGCGCCCGGGCATGTATATCGGCTCCACCGGTGTCGCTGGGCTACATCATTTAATTTGGGAGATCGTCGATAACTCGATCGACGAGGCGATGGCTGGCCACGCCACTAAGGTGGCGCTGGTTGTCCATAAAGACGCTACGATTACGGTCGAGGATGATGGTCGCGGTATTCCGGTTGATAAACATCCAATCACTAAAAAATCTGCCCTCGAGACAATTATGACCACCCTACATGCCGGCGGAAAGTTTGGCGGCGGTGGCTATAAAGTGTCTGGGGGGCTACACGGCGTAGGCGCCTCGGTGGTTAATGCACTTTCCGAATGGATGCGGGTAGAGGTCGGTAAGGACGGTCGTGCCTATAGCCAAGAATATAAACGGGGCGAACCTATCACCAGTGTAAAACAAGGTGATGCTACTAAATGGACCGGCACCAGAGTAACCTGGAAAGCCGATAAAGAAATATTTGAAACCGTCGACAACTATAGCTACAAAACCATCATCGACCACCTTAGACAACAGGCTTATCTGACCAAAGGGGTAATTGTCGATGTTAAGGACGAAAGAAGCGGGGAGTCAGATCATTTTAAATTTGATGGCGGCATTAAAGAGTATGTCACCCATTTAGCCGGCAGTAAAAACAAAATTAACGAACCGCCGTTTTATGTCGATAAACAAATCAAGGATCACAGGGTTGAGATTTCGCTTCAATATACCGAAGATTTTAATGAAAATCTGTACGCCTTTGCCAACAATATTCACAACACCGAAGGTGGCACGCACGTGGTGGGTTTTCGAGCGGCCTTAACCCGCACACTCAACAACTACGGCAAAAAAAATAATCTAATCAAAGAAAATGGAGATGCTTTAACCGGCGAGGATGTCCGAGAAGGCTTGGTGGCAGTACTTAGCGTCAAGCTACCCAATCCCCAGTTCGAAGGCCAAACCAAATCCAAGCTGGGCAATACCGAGATTAGAACTATGGTCGAAAGTGTGACCAACGACTATTTTGGTAGCTATTTGGAGGAAAATCCTACTCAAGCACGTCGAATTTTAAACAAGGTCTTGCTTGCCGCTCGAGCTCGGTTAGCCGCCCGCGCCGCCCGTGAAACGGTCCTCCGAAAAGGTGCTCTCGAGGGTATGACTCTGCCGGGCAAGTTGGCTGATTGCTCCGAAAGAGACCCTGCCAAAAGCGAGCTCTATATCGTTGAGGGTGATTCCGCTGGTGGTAGCGCCAAGCAAGGTCGTGATCGGAATTTTCAGGCCATACTCCCTCTTCGAGGAAAAATTTTAAATGTAGAGCGGGCTCAGTTAGATAAGATGATTGCCAACAACGAAATTAAATCCTTAGTAATTGCGTTGGGTGGCGGGATAGGCGAACAGTTCGATGTTGATAAAATCCGCTATCATCGGATAATCGTTATGACTGACGCAGATGTAGATGGCGCCCATATTAGGGTGTTACTCCTGACGTTTTTCTATCGTTACATGCGCGATATTATCAATCGTGGTTATCTATATATTGCCCAACCGCCGCTGTATTCGATCAAAAAAGGTAAGGAACAGTGGTACGTCTACAGCGACGAAGAAAAAGAAAAGATTTTAGAACGCATCAAGGCGGCCGATTTAGAAAAGAAATCTTTAAAAGTCGGCAAAAAAGGCAAAACAACTGACGAAGAAACCGATGTAGCAGTTGAGGGCGAAACAGCAGAAGGCGAGGAAGTTACGGTAGAGGGTGGCCACAAAAAGATTGCAGACATCCAACGGTATAAGGGTCTGGGAGAGATGAATCCCGAGCAACTCTGGTCTACTACGATGGACCCAGAGCGTCGCACAATATTACAGGTAACGGTCGAGAGCGCCGCGCAAGCGGACGAAATATTTAGTACACTAATGGGTGATGATGTCGCCCCGCGTAAAAAGTTTATTCAGGATAACGCTGCGGCAGTCGCCAATTTAGATATTTAATCCCGATTGTCATCCTGAACTGGTTTCAGGATCTAAGATGCTGAACTAAATTCAGCATGACGCAGCAGAGTTGGTCGGTTGGGTGATCGATCAATGATAGAAGATATCACTTAGGAGGTGAAAAGTTGAAGGCCCCATTTTCTTGGATCAATGTTGATCTGCGTTCGATTGATTATAACATCAGGCAGATTAAGCGACTCCAGCGGCCCGATACCAAAATTATCACCATCGTTAAATCAAATGCTTACGGGCACGGAATTTTCCCGGTGGCGTTGCAGGCGATTAAGAGCGGCGCAGATATGCTGGGAGTGGTATCTGCTACCGAAGCCATTCATCTACGTAAAAAAGGCATCATCAGGCCAATCGTGGTGATGGGGGCGGTGGCTAAAGAAGAGATGGTAAACCTGGCTCGCAATAAGGTGAGTTTCTTGGTGCATAATCGCCGTTCGTTGTTGGATGCTATTGCGGTAGCTAATATCGTCCGTCAACGCATTAATCTACATGTAAAGTTAGAGACTGGAATCAATCGGTTAGGCTTCTCAATCGAAGAGGCGCTTAACGCGATTCGCAATATCGGCAAACACCGGCATCTGTTTTTAGAGGGCGTCTGGACTCACTTGGCTAGCGTGGAAGAGTTAAATAAAAGCTATACTAAATCACAGTTATTCCAGTTCGAAAAATTACTGCTAAAACTACAAAAAGCGGGCGTCAAAGTGGAGAAGATTCCTTATATCTCCACTGCCACCTCCGCCGCCGCTGTTTTAGTGCCGGAGTCGCGCTTTAATACGATTAGACTGGGAATTAGCATGTATGGTCTGTGGCCCTCTCGCGGTGTCCAAGCTTGGGCTAAAAAGGAGTCTTACACTAAAAAAATTCACCTTAGGCCAGTTTTACGTTATCGCACTCGACTGATATCGGTTCGCCGAATCCCGGCTGGTAGTTATGTTGGTTACGGTTGTAGCTTCCAATCTCCCAGAGCCATGACATTAGGAGTGGTCCCGGTCGGTTATGCCGAGGGTCTGCCGCGTTCCCTGTCTAATATGGGCTTTATGCTACTCAAGGGGGCGGTAGTACCGGTAGTTGGTCGGATATGTATGAACATGACCATATTAGATATCAGTAAACGGCCCAAATCTAAACCGGGTGATGAGGTGGTAATTATTGGAAAAAGTAAATCCAAAGAGATTACCGCCACCGATATCGCCGATTGGGCGGGGACTATTAACTACGAGATAGTAACTCGTTTGCCGGAACATATCGAAAGGATTTACACTAATCAGTAATGGTCGAACAAAATCGTAAATACATCTTTGTAACCGGTGGTGTGCTGTCTGGTTTAGGCAAGGGCATCACCGCCGCTTCTATCGGCAATATTCTAAAAGCTCGTGGGTATAAAGTTTTTCTGCAGAAACTAGACCCGTATCTCAACTATGATGCGGGCACTTTAAACCCGGGTGAACACGGCGAGGTGTTTGTAACAGATGATGGGGCCGAAACTGATCTCGATCTAGGTCACTACGAGAGATTTACAGACGAGAACTTTTCGCAGGCTAGTTCAATTATGACTGGCCGAGTTTATAGCGAAGTAATCGCCAAAGAACGTCGTGGGGATTTTTTGGGCAAAACTGTGCAGATTATCCCGCACGTTACTAATCAGGTTAAAGAGATGCTAAGAGCTGGGGGCGATCAAGCCGATGCCGACGTGGTAATTACCGAAGTAGGTGGCACAGTTGGGGATTACGAAGCCATGCACTTTCTGGAAGCCATTCGGCAGATAAAAACAGACATGGGTTACAACAATGTCATGTATGTTCACGTGGTGTTTCTGCCATGGCTGGATGTTACTAAGGAGTTAAAAACTCGTCCCGCCCAATATAGTGTGCGTGATCTGCAGGGCACCGGTATTCAGCCAGATGCGATTATGTGTCGGAGCGATCATCCCATACCGCGTGGAGGTATCGAAAAAATCGCTCTGGCTGCTAACTTATCTCCATCCGCGGTGGTTCCATTAGAAACTTCCGAAACTGTTTACGACGTACCGCTTACCTTAGAAAACTACGGTTTTGGTGATTTGGCCACCGAACGATTAAAACTAACCAATAAAAAAGCAGATCTATCCGATTGGCGTAGCTTGGTAATGAAGATCTTATCCGACAAACCAAAGGTTACTATCGGTTTGATCGCCAAGTACACTACCATGGAAGACACGTATTTAAGCGTATTCGAAGCTTTAAAAGCGGCTGGTTGGTATCACAACGTCGATGTAAATATCAAATGGATTGATGCGGAGAACCTAGAGTCTAAGGAGTCCCCACTTAACGAACTAATGGCCGGTTGTGATGGGATTGTTATACCCGGCGGTTTTGGTGCTCGTGGCATCGAAGGCAAAATCAAAGCGGCCCAATATGCGCGCGAACAGCAGTTGCCCTATTTAGGGCTGTGCTTAGGGATGCAGATTGCCACCATCGAATTTGCTCGTAATGTTTTAGGATGGGGTGATGCTAACAGCACCGAATTTAGCGAAAATTCCAAACACCCGGTAATTCATATTATGGAGTATCAAAAAAAGATTACTCAAAAGGGCGGCACTATGCGCCTGGGCGCCTACCCGTGTTTGTTGATGCGTGGCACCAAGGCTTACGAAGCCTATAAAAAACCAGATATCTCCGAGCGCCATCGACATCGTTTCGAATTTAATAATGACTATCGTAAAGACTTCGAAAAGCAGGGGATGATTCTCTCTGGCATCTCCCCAGACCGCGAACTGGTGGAGATTGTGGAGCTAAAAAATCATCCTTGGTTTGTGGCCTCGCAGTTTCATCCCGAGTTTAAATCTCGCCCCGATCGGCCACATCCCTTGTTTCGTGATTTTATTGAGGCGGTTATCAAAAACTCATCCCTTATCTAACTTTATTACCGCCATCGGAGGAGGAGCGTGGTGAAATGAGTAAAATCGCTGCCGTGAAGCCCGTTGTCTGTTAGGGCGAGAACGGAAAGGCGATTCTTGCCATTGAACAGCTCCGACGACTGGCGGGGAATTTTGGTTACTTTTCTTGGAAAAGTAACAGAAACTATATTAGAGTTCTATTGACTGGTGCAGGGTAATCCTGCTACAGTACAGTCTCCGTTCCTTAACAATTAGAGGAATTCTTTTGTGTGGAACGAGACTTGTTGCGAGGTCTGCCATGTCGACAAAGCGTTTCTGGATCTCCACCCTTTGGCTAGCCATTGGGGGGGCAGTCGGTGCAATTCTGTTGTGGGGTCCCAACCCACTGCAGATATCATCGTGGTGGTGGCTAGCAATCTTGCTAATTGTGGCCATCGCTTTTAATCGGGTGCCCAATTGGTGGGCATCGACATCCGGCTTCTTCTACTTCGTAGGCACGTGGGCGGTCGGAGGGCTTATTACCTGGGGTTGGGCAAGCATCCAAGAACCAGTCTGCGCCTGGTGGTCTGCTTACTACTCAGTTATCCCGTTGTGGTTTGTGCCTGTGGTCTTACTGACAATCGTTGGTCTATTGCTCTCGTCCTGTTATTTGCCGATGGAGTTTTATTTTAATCAGGACGAGTTTCAGGATGAAGTAGTCGCTCACCCCGGACAACTTTGGCGGGCCGCCCCGCCCCAGAATATATTGGTATTTATCATGTCCGTTATTACCCTGGGAGGGTGGTTTCTACTTTTACTACCATCGGGCTACCTGGACACGCGAACCATCGACCGGGCCATCTACGCTCTGCTGTTTGCTTGGATTATGGTGTGGCTGGGGAAACTCGAGGCCACCCTCAAGGCCAGGGCTAATCCGGAAATCCTGCACCCGCGCTATAAACAAGCACTGCTCGCAGGCGAATATTGGGCCGATGTGCGGCACAAACGCAATACATTGTGGTAGGTATGTCCACTCACCGGTATTCGCACACTTGTCTAAACCGCTCGGGATAGGAACGTTATAACGTTCCTAAGAGGTTTTGCCTCTTCTCCCGTGGCGGTTTTTTCTTCCCCACCTCGGTAATCTAGTGATGAGGGTACAGTACTACGGTGTACACCGTAGTACCATTTAGTCGCAGGGATTTTGATAACAAAAACTGCTCGTGAGGGGCAGTTTTTGTACTTGATTTGGGCTATACGCCTAGATTACATGAACAATCGTGACCGTTTTTAATTTAGTGCGGGCAGTACTACGGTGCTGTTTTTTGGCAAACTTTACCTTACCATCCTTCTTGGCAAACAGAGTGTGGTCACGGCCCATCCCCACGTTATCGCCTGGACGATATTTTTGGCCGCGTTGCCTTACGATAATCTGACCGGTCTTGGCCTTTTGATCACCATAGATCTTGACTCCGAGCATCTTTGGCTTAGAGTCTTTTAGGTTCTTGGATGTACCAGCCGCTTTTACGTGTGCCATATTGTCCCAATCCTTTCGCTAATTACTTGGATAGATTAGCTTATCTGGGAAAAACCGTCAAGTGAGGAAAAAAATCCCCCGGTCTGTGACCGGGGGCGTGCTGGTTATCCGGGGCGATTGTCTTGGATCGGTTATGGCTGTCTTGCCTTCCAGGCTTGGAAGTTTCTGTCAGAAACTTCCGGATGAGACATATGGTACTCAGATAGCGCAATCTCATCCCATAGGCCGACGACACTCAGGCCGCTTACCCATCTTTTGAAGTCCATTCGAGTGCCTAACCGAATGCGCGATAAACTGAAACAAGTTTTGCCCGATCTGTCGAATAGGGCCAGTTCGGCCATCCCTGCCGGCTCGTCTATGCACATAGTGACCAAAAACCGAGCGGGGTCATCCTGGATCCTGGCGACTGCCTGGCTCCGGTTAAAGGCCGTGTAGCTACTAACTGGCACGAACTTTCCCCAATCCAGTTGGGTCATGGCTACCAGTAGTTTTTCGGTCCAGTCATGCTCCCGGTGGGAGCGAGGACGTGAATCCATTACCACCAAGGCGGTGCCGCCGAGCTGTACGAATGGATGTATTTCTCTGGTGGCGCGCAAATCGCGGATTAACGCTCGCACTATAAGGTAAAGAAGCGGAATACAGACCAAAACAGTCGCCATACCTCCCCACTGTGTGGGCGTCATATCAAATACCTCCTCTGGTTTGCTCTGTGAGTTGTCAGTTGTCAAATCTACTTTCTCTCGAAAACGAAGATCTCTCGCAACACTAGTTGGTCTGGGCGAGAGTAGAGGAACCCGCCTCTAGGGCTAACTCCAGCATCCTTCTTCGTTACCTCAGGGGGCAAAATTACTTTCCGAGTGTAACCTGTAGCCGCCACTTCGTCAAGGATATTCAGATACTTCAGGCCATCCCGACTGCGGATGACCGGAAAGACCATTCCTACTTTTTGGACATGAGGGAAGTTACGTTTCAGATTCTTAAAAAATCCGAGATAGAGCTGAGATAGCTCTTTGAGAATAGTTTGGGCTTGGGGCGCAAACGGCGTCATCCTTAGCGGGGGCCCCAGGTAGGGTTCGGCCACGATTACCGTGGCGGAGGTATCTAATATCTTCCAATCGTTCTTGGTGGCGTCGGCCTCTTTTATCCGGAGATTAATCTTGCCAGCCGATATCTTTTTCAACTTAGATAGCCACTCCAAATTATTAATCGTATTTTCAACTGCTTCGGAGGAGATATCCGAGCCATATATTTTTAGCCCCAGCATCATTGCCTCCTGTAACACAATCCCACTGCCACAGAACGGGTCATAAACTGCCTTAGTTTTTTTATCTCTGGTCAGGTTAATCATCATCTGAGCCAATTTGGGCGGTAGCATACCGGATTTAGCGTCGGGTGATGGCTTATCCCAATCACGCTGCGAGTACGATCTATAATCCTGAACGGTTAGAGTCTTGCCCAGATAAAAATCGGGGCCGTTGCGAATTAGGGCAATCTCGGCCCCGGTATCGATTAAACGATTACGCTCCACCTGCACACTACTCAGATGCCAACCTCGATCTTCGACATAGCGGATGCTGTATTCGTCTTTTAGTTTTTTCTTAATACCGTGTGCAAAATTGGTTAACCAATTAAGTTCGGCATAGGTAGGATCGGGGTCGGAGTAGACACTAATGCCAAAATTAATTTTCTTGCTCTTTTGAACAAAAAAGTCCTTCAATAAAATCTCGGGGGTTAGAATCTTTTCTATTTCAAATATCTTGCCGGAGAACTGATTGGTAATAGCGAAGATTTTAATAATGCCGCCGAGTTCGTTTTGCAATTTGGCGATCTCTTCCGGTACTTTTTTAATGTCGATAATAGCGATTGAATCGAATAAAACCAGCTTACCGTGGGCTATTTTTTGGTTATCCAAAAAGCTCATCAGCTCGGCCAGGCTCAGGATGGGATGGGTGCCAAGTAAAAAGGCGTAAGTTTGCATAAAAACAGGCTTATGGGCAGCTACAGTATAATGTTTTCAGATGGAGATTATCAAGCTGAATCCAGTTTCACCCGAGCCGGAGCTGATTGAAAAAGTTCGGGCTATTCTGCTTAGGGGCGGGGTAATCGCTTACCCAACCGACACAGTTTACGGATTAGGCGCATTAGTAAGCAACTTAGCGGCCGTGAAAAAGATTAACGACATAAAGGAACGAACAGCCGACAAACCCCTTTCCATCATGGTTAAAGACCTTGAGATGGCCGATTATTATGGCAAGATTAAATCGGGCATCGAGCGGTATCTGCCAGGTCGATTTACTATTTTAGTTAACAAGAAAGATACCGTACCAACATGGATTACACCCAATGAATTTGTTGGTATTCGGATTCCCGACTACCCGTTTACTAAAATGCTAATGGCTGGGATGTTTGAAGCGGTAGTAACCACTTCTGCCAACATCAGCCGCCAGGTACCCGTTCATTCAATTGCCGACCTGCTCGCTCAAGTTGGCAAGCGAGCTGATATGATTGATTTGATAGTCGATGCAGGAGAGCTGGCGTTTAACCCGCCATCCACATTAATTAATATGTCGGCATAAAATACGAGCCCCGTTACAAACTCGCAGTAAAAATAATTTAGTAAATTATTTTTTACAACTCACTGATTAGCTAATAGTAATATGTGCAATTTTGTACCGCTAAAGTATCAAATGTTATTTCTTAAGTTTGTAATAGGGTGAGCATTAAAGAGCTGATAAAAAAAGAAGAAAAACGTCAGCAGGAGAACCTAAGCCTGATTGCTTCCGAGAACTACACCTCCAAGGCAGTACGCGAAGCAGTTGGCTCCATGTTAATGAATAAATACGCCGAAGGTTATCCTGGCAAACGTTACTACGGCGGCAACCAGATTATTGATCAAGTTGAATCAGAAGCGATCGGCGCCGCAAAAAAACTATTTAAGGCCGAGCATGCCAACGTTCAGCCGTATTCAGGTACGCCAGCTAATTTGGCGGTCTATACAGCTCTGCTTTCGTTAGGGGATACGGTGATGGGTATGGATTTGGCTCATGGTGGGCATCTTTCGCACGGTCACAAGGTTAGTCTATCCGGCAAAGCCTACAAATTTGTGCAGTACGGGGTTAACCCAGAAACCGGCCTGTTAGATTATGAGGAGATTCATCGGATGGCTCGCATCTTTAAGCCTAAGCTAATAGTCTGTGGCGCTACCGCCTATCCGAGAGCAATAGATTTTAAGCAATTTGCAGAGATCGCTCACGAAGTTGGTGCTTACTGTCTAGCCGATATCTCCCATATCGCAGGGCTGGTGGCCGGCGGTGTGCATCAAAGTCCGGTGCCTTATTGCGATGTGGTAATGACCACAACGCACAAGACCCTAAGGGGGCCTCGCGGAGCTATTATTCTGTGCAAAAAAGAGCTGGCCGATAAAATAGACAAAGCCGTCTTCCCCGGCATTCAGGGTGGGCCACATGAGAATGTAATCGCCGGCAAAGCCATCTGTTTTGAGGAGGCGGCCAAGCCAGCCTTTCGGGCCTACGCTAAACAGATAGTTAAAAATGCCGGGCGCTTGGCTGATACGCTTCAACAGTTAGGAATTAAAATCTGCTCGGGTGGCACTGATACTCATTTGGTATTGGTCGATCTCTCGCCGATCGGCGTAACCGGTAAGGAAGCCGAAACAGCGTTAGAAAAGGTTGGGATTGTGGTCAACAAAAATATGATTCCGGGTGACACCAGAAGTCCGTTTGATCCCTCTGGTATTCGATTAGGAGTGCCGGCGGTGACCACTCGTGGGATGAAGGAGCTGGAGATGTTTAAGCTCGCTGGGTTAATTAATCGAGTTGTCCGGGAGCCAGGGAGTAGAGTAGTATTAGAAAGTGCCAGAAAAGAAGTGGCAGCACTCTGTCGCAAATTCCCAATTAAAATCTAGGAGAGGGGTAAATTAACCCTGTATGATTTTCTTAGGCTCGGTGGCGGAATTGGTATACGCGCACGACTCAAAATCGTGTATCCGCAAGGATGTGTGGGTTCGACCCCCACCCGAGCCACCAAAATTCATTCGGGGCGCGCTAGATTTCCTCCTACGCTAAAGCTTTGGCGGACAGGCGCCATCTAGTGGGAATAATCCCGTTGAGGTTCGATTCTTCCCTGCCCGCCCGCCTGCCCGCGGACGCGCCTGCCCGTTGCCACGGTACGCGGCCAGGGGGACGCGGCCAGGGTAGTTCCGGTTTACCGGAGCGAAGGAGGGTCTCGCTAACCAAGACACTAAATAAGTTAGATCGTGAGTAAAATATTTAAATTTGTCCCGCTGTTATTGTTTATAGGTTTGGCCCTGGCTGGCTGTACTGCGCCTAAACCACCAGCTAATAACACCACCATTTCGACTGGCGGTTTTCCGGTTGAGAAAATTGAGGATTTAGCTAAAGCCTTAACTGCCGCGGGCGCGCGGGTATATGGATCAGAGTTTTGTTCGGCTTGCCAATACCAAAAACAGATGTTTGGTGAAGCCTGGAGATTTGTTACTTACATCAAATGCGATATTAGCGCCACTAGCGGTGCGCAGAACTCTGCTTGTCGAGCCGCCGAAATCACCCTCTATCCCACGTGGGAGTTTGCCCAGGCTAATCAATTGCAGATCTTCCCCTCGTCCGGGGCCGCTACTGGCGATAGATTGCAAGGTGTCCAATCATTAGAGACCCTAGCGAGCAAGATAGGCTTCTTGTCCTAATTCTCCGCTCTCCCTCAAGAAAAATCGTTCAGCATGATACAATAAGACCAATGGAACACTCAGGTTACAGCGTGCAGGCAGAGCGACCCAAGGGTAAAACCCGCGGTTTTTTTGTCGAGATACTTAAATTTTTAGGCATCTTTTTAATCTTCTTTGCTATCTCTGCCGCTTTTATTATGTGGCCCAATATCTATACTACCGTTCACTACTGGGTCAATTCCGCTGGTTGGCAAAAGGCCGGCACCAATTTGGGCCTGCCTATCTCATCCCCAGATTACGCCTCGATTGCCCCGGTTATTGGTGAACGTCAGCGAGCTATCCCGCAAGATACCAGATTGGTTATCCCTAAAATTAATGTTGACGCTCCGATCGTGATGGTGGAGAGCACCAATAATAAAGATATTTTGGAGTCACTTAGTAGCGGTGTGGCCCATTATGCGGGCACTGCTTTGCCTGGCCAAGTAGGCAATATGTTTATTACCGGGCACAGTTCTTACTACTGGTGGCGAGGGGGCGACTACAACCACGTGTTTGCGTTACTCGAACAAGTCAAGGCCAACGACCTAATCTATGTCTACTACAAGGGCGGCGAATATGTTTATCGAAGTAGTGGTAGTAAGGTTGTCACTCCAAAAGAGACTAGCGTGCTAAAACAAACCCCCACCCCCACCTTGTCGATAATGACCTGCGTCCCTGTGGGCACAAATCTACGTCGCCTCATCGTTACCGCCGACCTTATCTCCACTCCACCAGTCAACGTTGATCAGCTAAATAGATTTGCCGATATTCCCAAGATCCCAATCATTCTACCGCTCTAATTTTCCTGTCATCCCCGTGGAAACGGGGATCCAGAAAAAATAAGCGATGCTTTCGTTTACGTCTAGATTCCCGCCTTTGGGGGAATGACGGGTGGAATGGTTTTGCAATGACGAACAGAAATTAACCGACAGAGTTGAACCGACTTAGGTTAAGCAGACCGGTAGTCTCCTCCCGGAGTCTTACCGTGTAGAGTTTCTTGTCTCTGCCAACGTAAAGTAGCTGGCTAAGTTGTGGAGCAATCGGCTCAATTTGGTTCGCGGAGGAGAGGTCTAATAACTGATATTGGTTTTTACCGGTAATGTCCAGGCTGTTTAGTTTGCCATTTTCTGCGAACAACAGCGTATCAAAACTAAAATATAATGTCTGCCAACTACCAGCCGTAGCCACCTTTAAAGCTTCGTTTATCTCTTTTTTAATATCCGCTACCATCACATCTTTGCCTGTTATATACATGAGGTAGTTGCTATCCCACCAAACTTTTGAGGTAACATTACTGGCAAATTTGTTCCACTTTAGTTTCCCGGCATTTCTTTCGCTAACCCAAATGTTACTGGGGCCACCGCTGTTGGTAATTAATATCCAACTACTATCCACTTTGGCAGCCTGGTAAGTTTTAGCTATGGGCAGATTGTCTGCCTCGGTCTTACTGCTACCGTCTACCCCAACCTTTAGCAAAAAATGTTTGCCAAATTCATCGTCAGTTACCCCATAGATGGTCCCATCAACGATTGAGTAATCAATTAATTTATCCTTAATAATTTTTGGAGCTTTATCGCCCACCTGGTAAAGATATAAGATTCCGGCTTGAGCAAAGGTCAGCTGATTGCTGTTTAACCACTCGCTTCTCATCAGCCCGCCTTTAGCCACTAATACCATCTGGCCGTTATCGGTATTGAGCGATAGATGGTATGTATCGCGCCTGCCGATAGCGCTAATCCACAACATTCTACTGTCAGGGCCAAAAACCATGGCGGTAATTTTGGCGGTTGATAAATCCTTGCCGTCCGTGCCCTTAATCTGTTGTAAAATCAAAGTCGGCGCCAAGATATTGGAGGTGGTTTTGGTTGCGATGTTCATTAATAGCATTTCATTACCCACCACCAATGCCGCTCTGTTGCGGTCTGGGGTGATAGCCAATAGCTCTACCGGCTTATCAAACATTAGTTCGGGTGCCAGCTCTTTAAGGGTTAGTAGGGTATTACGCTTTTCGGTAACTAAGCCCGACTCTACACTTAAGGTGCCAATCCAACTGCGATAGTCGGTTTTGTCTATTTCTAATAAATAATCACCTGGCAGTAATCGCTTAATTGTAATCGGGGTGGTGCCACCCTTTTTGCCGGCAATCTTTAAATTAGCATTTTTGGGATAGGTCTCCACTAACAAAAACCCCGTCTTTTTGAGGGTCTTGGTAGTCCAATCGAATTTATAACCGATGGCAAACAGAATAACATAGGTGGCTACTACAAAAAAGACCAGAACGGCCACTGCATAACCAGTTAATACCCACCAATTTTGTCTCATTTGTATATAGACCGATTATTGGTAAAATGTTGTCAGGGAAAGGAGAAAATTACTATGAGTAAACTCTTAATCGAGGGGGGGCACTCCCTGGCCGGTGAGGTAGTGGTCAGCGGCTCCAAAAATGCCGCCTTGCCGATTGTGGCAGCCACCTTGCTCACCTCTGAGCCATGTGTGGTGAACAACGTACCCGATATCCAAGATATCCATACATTGTCACGAATCTTGGAGAGCCTTGGTTCAACCGCCAACTTCTCTAATAATAGGTTAACCGTCGATGGCAGTAAAGTTGATGGTCGTGACCCAGATTTTATTTTAGTACGTAAGATTCGCGCCTCGGTATTAATCTTAGGCCCCTTGTTGGCTCGATTTAAAAAAATCAAGGTTACCCATCCAGGTGGTTGTCATATCGGCGCTCGACCAATTGAGGTGCACCTTAAAGCCTTTCAGGCACTGGGGGCTACCATTCGTTCGGACGAGCAGTTCTACTATATCGAAGCGCCAGAGCTAGTAGGCACAAAAATAGTCTTAGGCGAAATGAGTGTAACCGGTACCGAAAATATTATTATGGCGGCGGTATTGGCTCGGGGCACTACGGAGATTCGTTTAGCAGCGGCCGAGCCGGAGGTTAACAACTTGGTAGAATGTCTAAATAAAATGGGCGCCAAGATTAGTGGTATCGGCACCCATACCTTAGTAATCGAAGGGGTAGAAAGATTGCACGGAGCCGAATTAACCGTCATCCCGGATCGGTTAGAGGCTGGTACCTTCGCAGTAGCCGCCGCGGTGGCCCACGGTGATGTGCTAATAAAAGGCTACGTTCACGACCATCTCGATATCTTTACAGAAAAACTGCGAGACGCCAACGTTCAGTTCGATTTAATCGGTACCGATCAGATTCATATTCATCGCACCACCCAAATCAAGCCAGTCGATATCCGAACTGATATCTTTCCCGGCTTCCCCACCGATCTGCAGGCGCCGTTCGGCATTCTGTTAACTCAAGCAGTGGGTACCAGCAAAATCTACGAAACAATGTATGACGGCCGATTAAACTACTTCGTAGAGTTGGCTAAAATGGGGGCTACGGCTAACGTTCTCGACCCACACCGAGCCATCGTTTCTGGCCCCACCCCCCTGCACGGCAAAGAGATCGAGAGCTTGGATATCCGAGCTGGTGCCACCTTGGTGCTGGCCGCCCTAATCGCTGATGGCAAGAGCACTATTAGCCGGGCCGAGCTGATCAATCGCGGCTACGAGCGGATTGCTGATAAGCTTAGGGCCTTAGGAGCCAAGATCGAGCAGATAGAAGAGGTCGAGGAGGGTTCGGCGCTATGATAATTGGCATCGACGCGTCCAAGCTATTGGTTGCCGCCCAAACGGGGGTAGAGGTCTCCGCCACCGAATTGATTCGGGCGTTATTAAAATTAGATACCGAGAATACCTACTGGTTGTATTCGCCACTACCAATTGCGGGAATCGAATTTAATGAGCGGGTAAAAAACATTGTAGTTCCCGGAAAAAGATTCTGGACCATCAGAGCTCTCAGCCGAGAACTTAAACAACGTAAACCAGATATTTTTTGGTCACCCTCTAATTTTTTACCTAACAATCTGCCAGCCAAAGCAGTTGCTACTATCCACGACCTGGCGTTTTATCTGTACCCCCAAAGCTACTCTCTAAAAAATCGGCTACTTTCGCTTTACACATTAAAAAGGGCAATTAAGGCTTCGGCTAAATTAATTGCAGTTAGTCAGCAAACTAAAAAAGATCTTAAAAGATATTTTAATGTTCCGGGCGAGAATATCGAAGTAATCTATCACGCTCTCCGAACGGATTTTAATCAGGCCAAAGCCAATCCAAACGATTCGGCCAAGGCGCCCGAGATCGATTTAACTACCGCTTATCCGGCCCTAACCAAATATTTTATCTATATCGGTCGGTTAGAACTGCGCAAGAATCTGCTTAATGTTATTCGAGCGTTTGTCGAGTTTCAGCGGCAGGTGGGCGAACCGATTCAACTACTGTTGGGCGGAGGCCGTGGTTATGGTTATGGTCAGATCATCAAACTGATTAAACAACTAAAAGCCGAACATTTAGTTATCGTTACGGATTATCTACCGTCCGAGCATCTTCCTACGTTGTATGAAAAATCTCTGGGGCTTATCTTCGCCTCACAGTACGAGGGGTTCGGCCTAAATATATTAGAAGGGTTTGCGGCGGGGGTGCCGGTGCTAACCTCCGACCTGGGAGCGATGGCTGAGGTGGCCAACGGGGCCGCCTTGCTGGTCGATCCCGACGATATCGATGCGCTGTCGGGTGGGATGCTAAAACTACTACAGGACCAGAACTTACGTCAGGCTTTGATCGAAAAGGGGAAACATAGATTACTAGAATTTAGTTGGGATAGATCAGCCGAAAAGCTAATGGCGTTATGGAAAAATCTCTAATTTCTAACGGGATAAAAGTAGCCATTGTTGCTGATTTTTTAGTTAACTTTGGTGGTGCCGAAAAGGTGGTGCAGGTTTTAGCGGAGATATTTCCGGATGCTCCGATTTACACCTTGTTATATCATCCCAGGTTAGATAAATTCTTTCCCGGCAAAAAGATTATTGTCTCGCCTTTGCAACGATGGTTCAGAGCTTTTAATATTCCAACTAAGTTTTTATTTCCCTGGATGGCGGGAGCCGTCGAGAGCTTTAATTTTAGCGGATACGATTTAGTTATTTCCAGCAACAATTCGTTTGCTGGCGGAATTATTACCGAACCGGAGACAGTGCATATCTCTTATTGTCATTCGCCCACTCGTTATTTGTGGGATACCTACCATAACTACATCGCCGAACAGCGCTTGCCAGAGTTCGGTAAAACCATAGTCAAGAACATACTGCACAATTTGCGAATTTGGGATAAATTATCAGCCGGGCGAGTTAATGTTTATATCGCCAACTCCGCTCACGTTCAAAAAAGAATTCGCAAATACTATCGGCGCGACTCCACTATTATCTATCCACCGGTTGACACCAACAAAATTACGCCGAAAAAAAGCAATGCCGGGTATTTTCTAATGTTGTCCCGCCTCTCCAGCTATAAACGAGTCGATTTGGCTATCCAAGCTTGCAATACCCTAAAGCTTCCGTTAGTGATTATTGGCGAGGGCGAAGCGCGCAGAAACCTCGAGCGATTAGCCGGTCCTACTGTGGAATTTTTGGGCTGGCAGGAAGAAAAAAATAAACTGGAGTATCTCAAAAACGCCCGAGCGTTACTTTTTCCTGGAGAAGATGATTTTGGCATCGTACCGGTTGAGGCGATGGCGGCCGGCAAGCCGGTAATCGCTTACGGCAAAGGTGGAGCGTTGGAGAGCATCGTGGCGGGCAAGACTGGGTTATTTTTTGACGAGCTAACAGCCGAATCTTTAACGGTGGCGATTCGCAGATTTTTAACCATGGAAAAGAAATTTGATTGGCGAGCCATCAGCCAACACGCTCAAAAGTTTTCCGTTGAGAAATTTAAGAACGATATAATGGTCCTGGTTGATAAATACGCTCGTCATCCCGAGCGAAGTCGAGGGACCTAGCCCAATTTACTTCGTCATTCTGGCTTGTCCAGAATCTTACAATATTCCTACTTAACTTAATTGTTACTTTTCCGAGAAAAGTAACCAAAATCCTCCGCCAGTCGTCGGAACTATCAATTGGCTAAATCCCTGGGCGCTCTCGCTGAACTCGTCGGGCTAAAGCCCTCCTCAAACAACAGCTCCGCCCAACTAGGATTTAGCTCAATTGAAGACATTCCTCCTCCAATGGCGGGGAAAAGATATAATTACATCTATGAATAGAAATCGGATAGACATACTAGGAGTTCAGATCGATGCGCTAACTATGTCGCAGGCGCTTAAGAAAGCGGAAGAATTAGCTCGTGATCGCAAAGCTCATTATATTGTTACGCCCAATCCAGAGTTTGTGATGCAGTCGTTGAAAGACGGCCACTTTCGCGAAGTGGTTAATGGGGCAGATCTTGCATTGGCCGACGGTATCGGCATTCTCTGGGCGGCCAAATTTTTATCTATTCCGCTTAGCCGGGTCGCCTGGTGGGCTCGGGTTCAGGCCTGGATGCAGTTATTTATTATTGGTGTTGGGGTGGTGATTTACCCCAAATGGCTAACCAGTGTTGTCCCAGAACGGATAACCGGGGTAGATATGTTGTGGGAGATTAGTAAGCTAGCCTCAGAGAAAAATCTAAGCATCTTTTTGTTGGGTGCCGCTCCCGGGGTAGCTTATGAGGTTTCGCGAAAATTACAGATGCTATATCCCAGATTGCAGATTGCAGAAGTGATGGCCGGCCCACCTTACGAGCCAGAAGCGGAGGTTCTGGATAGAATTAAACAGGTTAAACCCCATTTTATCTTTTTAGCTTTTCCGGCCACCGAACAGCTTCGGTGGATGCGTCAGTATACCCATCAACTAAATCGTGGGGTGCTGATGGGGATAGGTGGCGCCTTTGATTTTATTGTTGGCGCCACTTCTATTAACGACCCTACTAAAGGGGCTAAAGCTGTTCGGGCGCCTCAGTTTTTACAACGCCGAGGGCTGGAGTGGGTCTGGCGTTACCTAACCCAACCTTGGCGGAAAGACCGGATTAAAACCGCCACCATCGAATTTATGCGCACTGTCCTCGAATATAAGCTCGCCAGGCATTGAATGGATTGACAGAGCGCTCGTTGCTGGACTAGAGTGGGGGCGCGATCGGACTTTGACAACCCACCTTGTGGCGGTGAAGGCAGCCCCGAGTGTTTTTTGTTGTTCGGGGCTGACTAATCGTCGCAAGGAGTTGAGATGAAACGTAATGTCTGGCTTATGGCCATCTGTCTGATCTGCCTCGGCGGCTGGGCAACGAGTTGCGGCGGAGGTCGCAATCTGGTTGAGCCAGCTTCATCGCCGATTGGCGTAAACCTGCCTTGGCTGGATGACCAGGGGCAGTCACCGACGCCGTGCATAATCAGCGCATACAACCATAGAATCGATGTTATCCTTGCTGGCGATGCTTTCTGTAACAAGTCGAGCAACGCACTGGTGAATACACCCAACCTGTTCCTGTATGCGGGGCCAAACGAGGTTAGCTGGGCAATCTACGCCTTCCCGGATGTAGTTGCAGTTGCCGCGCCTTTCCGGATTAGTGTTGAGCTTGGCAATGCGCCAACCCAGTACTATCTCGGCATCGCTGATTACGGACAGCAGACCTGGCGGCGGACCTTAATTGATACACCAACCGGCTACTACGACATTCCGTCGGAGTATCAACCGGTCAGTCCGACCGGTAAACTCTACATTGCCATCGTCGCGTGGGACGGCCATTATCCAATACTGGCCAGCGTAACGCTGAACCGAAGTGTAGTCCCCATGTATGGCATATGTTTCGGACCGTATCTCAAAGGGCTCAACCCAAACCGCAAGGATGTTATCCCCAGGGAACAGATAGTCAGCCTGCTGGAAATAGTGTCGCCCTATTGCGAATGGGTTCGGACACACGGCTCAACTCACGGTCTGGAGCATGTCCCGGCAATCGCTAATTCGATGGGTATCTCCGTGGCAGCTGCCTGCTGGTTGGGTAACTACCCAACCGATCCTGGAGCTAACGAGAGCGAGATCCAAAGTGTCATTGAATTGGGTCTGTCTGGTGACGTTAAATTCATTATCGCTGGGACAGAAGTGTTGCTGCGAAATGATCTTCCCCCCGATGAGCTCATCGCCATCATGCGGCGGATACGGGACGCCACCGGCTTGCCGGTAACCACTAACGACACTTGGTACGAGCTAATGAGGAACCCTGAAGTAATGGCGGAATGCGATATCATTGTCGCTAACTTCTATCCGTTTTGGGAGCCGTACTGGCACGACGGCGATGGAGGTGTATCAGTCGATAAGGCTATGCAGGCGCTCCACTACAACTACCAAAACCTTTGCAGTGCTGCTGGAGGCAAGGATGTTATTATCGGAGAGGTTGGCTGGCCTTCGGATGGTGATTCAAACGGGGCAGCTGTCCCGTCACCAGAGAACGCTGCTTTATTCTGGTTCAACTTTGCTAGCTGGGCGAGAGCCAATGACGTAAAGTACTTTTACTTCGAGGGCTTTGATGAGGCTTGGAAGGAACCCTACGAACCGTGCGGGGTGGGCGACCACTGGGGCCTCTGGACCGAAAACGGAGAGCTCAAGCCAGGAATGATGCCAGTGTTTAACGGCGAAACCATGGCCGACAACTGGTCTTACATTCCCGATGGTGATCCAATCATCGAGTTCAACTACCCCCTACCTCCGTATGGTGTTGACGAGGAAGCCTTGCTCGAGGGCACAACATCTGGGGTTAATCCACTGGACTACAATGTTGTAGTTTACGTCTACGTACCGTATAACACGGAATATCCAGGCGCCTTTGGTTGGTGGGTAAAGCCACACTGGTCTCCGGCCTGCCTTACGCCGATCAGGTGGGATAGCACTTGGGAATGCCGGATTAATACCGGTGGATATGATGAGTACGCTACCAAGATCGCTGCGTACATATTCTCAGATAGCTATATCCCATCTTCAGACTACGATCACATTGATTCAGATGAACTTCCACAGGAGCTGACGGACAACTCAGTTGCCCATATCCAAGTTCCCCGGTAGCCGTAACAGTTTGTAACCCCACCCGCGAAGCATGCGCCTAGCGGGTTTTTTATTTGACTTGGAACGAGGTTGGAGTGGGTCTGGCGTTACCTAACCCAACC
>JAFGPN010000007.1 GCA_016936175.1 Patescibacteria group bacterium
CCATGGAGAGCGCACCAAAAAAACCATAGGTCCAGAGGGCGGCTAGGGCAAGCATTCCCGCCCAATTTATGGGCAGAACTAAGAGCTCTCTCTCCCAGTTAGTTTTCATTAGCAGTTTGCGCATTTCGCCCTAGTTACCTTCGAATCCGACTTAATGACTGTTAACACTACACACTCTCTACGATAAAAGAGGTTCCTCCGTATCCGTATCGGAAAAATTCTCGTAAGCGTACACTGGGATTGTTTTGTAAAAAGGAACCAAGTGCTCCAGCAATGCCCAGCGCCGAATTGCCCTTATATGCCCAGTAGTCATCTAATATAATAACTGACCCGGCTTGGAGTAATGGTCTTATGTACTCCAAAGATAACAGGGCGGGGTTCATTAGATCGCAGTCGATGAAGGCGATTGCGCATTTCTCTTGGTTGCGTAGGTCCAGAGCGCGGGATTCAGTGAGTGAATGTTCAAAGTACCCCCGAATAAGCTCGACTTCGTTGTATTTTCGAAGACGGCGTGACACTCGCTCGTACGGCACCGAAAAACCACCCTCTTGAAAAAACGGGTGCTGATCTCGCTCATCAAAATACCTAAACCCTGTATCAAAAGCATCGAATCCATAGAAACGCCTTTTGATCTGAGATTTAAGGTTACGAAATGCTTTAACTGCTGTTAGCAGAGATGTTCCCTGAAAGACCCCAAACTCGAAGTAGCTTCCCTGAACATTTTCTAATTCGCAGTGCCAGAGCGCTTTTTTTAACATCTCGATCTTGCCCAAATTATGCATTACGGCCGGATGAATTGAGGTGACAAAACCAACCACAAAATTTTGTAGTGATAGATTGTTCTTAAGCGAATTGAACATCTTCGATCCGGTTTGTTTCGAGGAAGAAGCTGACTGTTTTTTATTTGGTGAATCTATCATGGCCAACAATTTTATTACACTCGGAGCATATCTCTTATTTTAAGTTAGTGTCAAAAAATTTAACCCAGAGGTGATCTTGTGGGTCATTAGTTTTTGCGAACGCACCTAACTGATACTGGCGTTCCTGCTCCTCGTATTTATGAAGATCGGCAGGTTTACCCCAGCCGACATAGAGTTCAACATCAAAGATAATACTCTTCCAACCCAATCGGTTATAGAAAATAGGCAGGGCATCCAGATAGTACTCGCCGTTAGTTTGATATTTTTCTTTGATCATTAGATTGCCAGCTTCGGCAAACTGCTTAGTTTTTTTAAAATAAAACGCTCCCACTACTGCATGATCGTCCAATGGGTTTTGAGATACCGGTATTTTAACCGACATGTCAGTTATGGTTTCTCCATCGGTCGCAAGTTTAACCCACCCCCACGCCTCGGGTTGTGCGGTTAGCAGTTCGTCTTTAGTAAAGGTCCATATTATGGCATCGACATCCGGTCGTTGAGTAAGTTTTAAAAATCTCTGGCGGTCAAATAAAAAACTGTTATCGCAGGCGGCAATAAAGATATTGTCCTCTGGGCTAAGGTGGGGAAGGGCTAATAAGCAACTGGTTGCCTGACCGTGTGGATTCGGGTCGGGAACGATAATAGCGTTGGGCGTGGCCTGTCGAATGATATCTTCAATTTCGTAATGCGTTATATGTTCATTGCGAACAATAAATATCCACTTATCGGCAGGCGGCAGGGCTTCGATCACTCTTAAGATCATTGGCCGACCGGAAACCGGGATTAGTGGCTTAGGCAACTGGTAGTCCTCTTTAGCAAAGCGTGAACCTGCCCCTGACATGGGTATGACATTAACTCTCATTGAGAAAATTTTTTAGAAAAATACTCCTGCCAATAGTTATAAGATCGGCAATATTCATCAGAATCTTTTGCCCACTTAATACGTGCGTTGTTCAGGCGATCCGCAGGGATATCGGTGACACCTTTATCGATTCCGAGCTCTTTTGCAAAGAGCTGAGACCAAGCTTCGTACTCTTCTAAATCTTCTGGCGTACCCCACTGGCAGAAGTGACGGATAGGATAAACCCAAGAGGTAAGTCCGTCCGCCATCATGGGATTAAATAACAAGCTGGTGTAAGATTCTTCGTTCAACAGCCAGCCTTCGGTAAGAGCTCGTTCGCAGTAGCGTTTAAGCACTTCGCCTGAAGCAAAATAGAACAATCCGGCCTGTTGCCAGGTCTTCATTTTGTCCTCGGTAAAGGAATATTTTTCTCTTACCTCTAAAGCAAAACCGTTATCCGGATCGACTCGGACGCCGGCATAAAGATTAGGATTAAGTAGATGTGGATGAAATCCGATGTAGCAAACAGAAGCGCTGTCTGGCTTTAATTGCGTCAGTTGATCTATAAAATCATCTCGGTTCCAGTCGAGATTATAATCGCAGTAACTAACTAGGACCGGCTGATCATCTAACAGTTCTTTAGCCGCCAGAATGGCGTAGTTGGGCCCCCGCTGGGGCTGACCACCGTTTATAACTGTAACCTTGGAACATAAACTTGTAAGGTATTTCTCAAGACCCAAGGCCTTATCTGCTAGATACTCACTATTGCAGACAAAGATAAACTCGTCATCCGGAGAAAAGAGCCTTACTATATGTTCAACCATTGGCCGGCCGTCCACTCTAATTAATGGTTTAGGCTTGGTGTAACCAGCCTTATTAAACCGATCGCCCGCCCCTGACATGGGTATTAATACTTTCATCAGCTACTCCCAAAGACGGCAGTGTTCTAGGCCGCACATTACCAAATCTAATTTAAATCCCAGTTCGGCCAACCGGGCACGGTAAGGGTTGATATCCTCGGGTCGCCCCCAGCGATCTGGTGAGACTAAAGCGGTGCGGAATCCTAAAAGTTGATTAGCTGTGGCAGGGGCTATCGGAAGTTGGGTCTCGGTATCTATCCACACCCAATCAACAAAGCTAGCCTGAGCCAATGCCAACTCGATCGGCTCTACTTCACTGAAGCGGATGGCTATCTGTCTTACCCCCTCGGAACGAGTAGCGCGATAGAGATAAGGAAACTCAACGTCTAACAGGAAATAGTTAGCTTTAGGAATGCCAAACTTAGCCGCCAGATCGATGCACCGATCTTCTATGCCCGCCTCCTTGATGTTGAAGATGATAAACCGATGATTAAAGTGTTTTAAATACTCTTCCAAGTTATCGTATGTAGTGCCAGGGACACCAACGTCGTGGCTTAGATAAAGCGAGTCAGTAGCCTTGTCATGACGAACATCGATCTCTACACCATAAGTTGATGGCACGGTTGTCAGCTCGGTGATTCGATTTATCCTATGAGCAATTACAATGGGTTGATTAAACATTTTTATTAACGGATTAATGATCGGCGATGTTGTTCTGCCTTCATGTTGGTTAAATATTTTATCGTCTGTTGGCTAAGGACTCGTGGCGATAATCGCAATCGAATAATCGAACTTAGAATATAGTTCTGGGCAGTAATGATCTCTTCTATTGCTGTTGCCTTCGGCTCGTTCCTCTGGCTAGTGTTAACCTGTCCCTGCAGGTTAGCGCAAAAAACTGCCTGATCGGGAAAAAGAATAACATCCTCCGGCTTAGCGGAGTCAGTCTCCTGCAGAGGGTTGGACTTAGAGCCAGATTTATTTGTCTCAACGCCATGTGTTGGATATTCATCCAGATTGAGAGTTTGCTTAATCTGGTCATTGACCCTCTGGTGAAGAGCTAAAACACCGTCAGCCGAGTCTCCCGACACGATTAGACCATGATTGCCTAAAAAGATAACTGATGGAGCGACATCCCGCTCTCTGATCAATTGATAAACAGCCACCGCCAAATCTGGCCCCGGGTTAAAATAATCTAAATAAGCGGCATCAATCTCCAAACTACGGCAGATATCCAAAGCGATCTGTTTGCCTTGGACTGAGCAGGTTAGCACATTTGCATAGACCGAGTGGCTATGCAGTACGTATCTCCCCAAGAAGGCGTGGAATCCGGCTTCCATCGATGGTCGCCCACCGGCAGAACAACTTAGCAAAAATCGTGACTCCTCTTCTTCATTAAAGGCTTGTTTTTGACTGTAGCGAGCTTTCAGTTTGGCGTAGTCAACCGTGATGAATCCATGTAACTCCGACAGTTCGTTAAAACTCAAGCCCGAGGCCTTTATAAGCATTTTTCGATCATCTAACTTAGCGGAAAGGTTTCCACCAGTGCCCTGAATTAGATCGGGGCGGTTACTTAGTTGCTTAGCGATTTTAGTAAGCTCGGAGATTTCCTTTTTCATATTCTTCTAATTTAAGCTGTTCGAAGATATAGTAACAAATAAATAATTGAATTAGACCTGGGTAATCACTAACCCATTTTGGCTCTAGGGTAATTACATCCCATAGCTCAGGAAAGAGTGTGTAAGCCAGTTGGTCTATCCGTTCGGCGCTAATATTACCAGAGATAGTGATGGTTTGAGATTCATCGGAAAATGATTGATCTATTGGGCTTATGCTTGGCTCTTCTGCCAACTTTGACAGCAAGGAATCCGTGTTGATGTAATTTGGATATCTAATCGACAGATGGGTTGGAACATGTGCATTTGTATCTCCCAGGCCCTCTGTTAGCTTTTGATCATTTATCAGCGAGATGACGATATCCGAGTATTTTTCTTGCGTAAGAATGTACTGCTCGGAATCTTTCAACCGAGCTTGTTCCTGCTCTAGAACCTTTTCTTTACCGTGACCCCGCTCGGTTAGATCACGAATGATCTTCCAGTGTACTCGTAGCTCATCACTCGGTTTTAAAAATATTTTTAGATTAAACACATCACGCATCTTAGTCAAAAATAGGGAGTGAAGCCCTTCAAAAATAATAACTTTTTTGGACTCTAGTTTTTTGGGCAGAGTAAACCGCCCGATCGAGTGGTCGTAGTGTTTGCGGTGTACTGCCGAACCTTCTTTTAATCGGATAGCTTGAAAAAGATTAGTGTGCAAATCGTTAGCTCGGGGATCTAAGTGGGTAAAGGTTTTCCACATCTCGTTACCGCGCTCCCATTTATGCATATCATCACCTTCAACCAGGGCGGTGTTTTGGTCGCCGAATATGTCTTTTAGCAACGAAGCGGTTGTACTCTTTCCACTACCAGAATTTCCAACTAATCCAATTAGGTACGGCTGGTAGCTGAGTTTACAGCGCACGGTGCTTTCTATCCCCTGACGATAGATCCAGAATACATTTAAAAGGAGTGCCGCTTGCAGTAAACTGAATACACTGTTAACTAGGATAGTTCCATCTAACCCATGACTACCCAGCCAGGCGTACAGATTGGGCAGTTGAGCGATTGCTGGCGAAGTGGGCGCAAACACCTCGAATATATCCGACGCAGGGATAACCAGAAAATAAAGAAAATACAACACATTTAATGCTACCCAGCTTATAACAGGCGCTCGGTTCTGTTTAATATAGAAATACACGAAGAACGGAACTATCCAATAATACCAACCTTGCATCGGGGGGATAAAAAAGGTGAGGATGCCAAAACTAAATCCCAGAAACATCAAAAAGATATCTCGGTTATATGTCTTGTAGGTTAGGCTATTGATAAACAAAAGCAGGTAGGCAAACGGAACGAGGTAGATGACAAAATTTTCTCCAAAATTAAGCTTAAGATCAAAAATCTTAAATTGTTGGGGCGTCTCCAAAACTATCTGTCGGAAGCCCTCAGAAAAAAGATACCCAGCGTTTAAAATCGCAAAAATTGCCACTGGGATAAAAGAAAAAAGTAAGATCTTTTTCCAACCGACTCGCTTTAAGAAGAGGTAGGAGATAATAAACGGTAGCACAATCAACATGCCGGTCTTGGCAGAGATGGCAAGCCCTAATGTTGAAAAAGCTGAAAGTAGCCTATCTTTGAACAGAAAGTAGAGAGCTATAAACAGTAGCGCTATGGGAATTGCATCTAATTGACCATGAACATAGCTAATATAAAAGAGGATTGGCGAACACCAATAGTATTTAAGTACGCTTCGAGGCTTATCCTTAAGCCAAAGAGACAACACTAAAAGGATAGCGATGTCGGCCAATAAAATTGGGAGTCGATACAGGAACAGGTGTAGATAAGAGACAACACTATAATCGGTGTTAATCAAAAAGCTAAAAATGGCTCGGGGAACTGCTAAGAGCCAAAGCATTAGATTCGGGTAGGGGAAGATGTCTAATGCCCCAGCGTGAGCAAAAAAATCATACGGATTTTTAAATCCGCTTGATACAAAGTAATTTACAAATTTAGCAAATAGATCGGTTAAATAATGTGATGCCAAAAAAATGGACGAACCAAGTTTAAGTAGTAGCACGCCCCAGAAAAGAGGCTCCCTAAGGATTCGTATCTTAAAATCACCGCTTCTATCGTATAAATGTTTTTTTATGAGTCGCATCATAGAATTATGCCAGACCCCAATCCAATTTTATTTAACCAGCACTGTACGGATGCCTAGAGCCCTGGCTCCTTTGATGTCTTTTCTGCTATCATCACCAATCATCACAACTTCTTTTCGGCTTAATCTAAGTTTTTTAAGGGCCAAAGCAAATATGCTATTATGAGGCTTATCTGCTCCGGCTTCCTCGGACGACACTACCAGATCGATCAGTTTTTCAATTTTTAAATGCACTATCTTCCTGAGCTGAATCTCGGCTGTTAGATCTGTTATCAGGCAGACCATAATACAATTTTTTCTGCACCAGGTCAAGAAATCTTTAACGCCAGGATAGAGCCGCATGGACCTAAAGAAACCATCCCAATATGCTCGGTCTGTCTTTAAGACCGACTCTACTGGGGTGATTTTAAATCGGGATTCAAAGAAATCTTGAAAATAGAGTAGCCGTGAATGTGATACGGCTTGGCCGTTTAAGCGCTTCTTTGTATTACGCCTCCCTATTTCGTACCCCCTTTTAAACTCTTCAAAACTCAGCTTATTGTTACGCCGCACAGACGTGTAGGCAGACCTCAAGGCCGCTTGGTGACAGACGCTATAGCCGTAGATGGTATTGTCTAGATCCAGCAAAACCCCGCGGATATTTTTTAATTTGCTGACAGGAACTCTAAAAATATGCTTTTTGACATTCATGATTAGACAAAACCCGAATTATTTTTTGATGAAGGCATCGGAGAGCTTGGCGATGTATTGAAGAATCTTTACATTATCCTGGTCGGCGGCTAATCGAGGTTGCCAGCCGGCCTTAACTGCTACTGGGTTATATTCCACCATGCCGGTTGAGGGCAGTAAGGTGATCTCGGCCATAAAGCTATGTTGAGTCCAGTAATCGAACGGTTGCCAAAAAGCAAAGTTACCCAATGAATAAAAAATAATTCCATCGTTGTATTCCTCGACCCCCTGAGGTACATGAGAGTGACTACCGATAATTACATCGGCGCCGGCATCGATCAGTTTATGCCCTAACTCGACCTGAGCCTGACTGGGTCTGGCCACGTATTCGCTACCCCAATGCAGAGATACGATAACCCAATCAACCTGGTCTTTGACCTGTTCGATGGTGGCGATCAATTTATCGGCATCGGCCCAGGCGACGTATTCGGTGGCGCCAGATCTCTCGTAGCCGTTGAGTAGGTTGGTGGCGGCGACAAAGGCCACCTGCTGTTGCTTAACATCTATAATGGTTGGCTGATACACAGTAGCTGGGTCTTGGCTGGCGCCCACGTGCTTAACCCCAACTCGATCAAGATTATCGATGGTGGAAAAGAGGGCATCTTTGCCGTAGTCCCACATATGATTATTGGCGATCGAAACAATATCAAAACCGGATTCTTTTAAGCCATCCGCTCCAGCCGGTGGCCCCGCAAACCGGTATTCGTTAGTGGGGGATTGGGTTTCGCCATTTAGATCTACCAACTGACTCTCTAAATTGCCGAAAGCTATATCGTAGGCGCTGATCCGTTCGTTAAGATACTCAAAAGCATAGTCGTTATCCCCTTTTAATATCTCCTGCCCGGTCTGTCGACCTAAATTAATATCACCCATCGCTAATAGGTTAATGGCTGGTGGTGGAGTATACCGAGTGGGTTGAGGAGATTGCCCGAACCAACCCCATAACACCAGACCCAGCCCGATAACAGCCAGGGCGCTGTAGATAGTTTTTTTATCGTCGGAAATATTAAAATCCACTTAGATCTTGGTTAGCACTGGTATACCTAATAAAGTTAATGTGTTTTCGAGAATCTGTTTAACGATAGCCACTAAATGAAGCCGAAAGTTTTTCAGTTCTTTATCCGATTTAAGCACTGGATTTTTTTCGTAAAAACTGGCGAATCGATTAGCCAACTCAAAGGCAAAATCTGTCAGCAGTGATGGGTCTAATTCGCTGGCAGATGAACTTACTGCGCTGGGATAGCTCTCTAATAGTTTAATTACCGAGGTCGCCTCCGGGCTAAGCTTTGGCACCACTAATTTATTGGCTTGTGGTCTCCAATCCGGAACCTTGTTTAGAATATTACAGCACCTGGCGTAAGCGTATTGGAGATAGACACCGGTGTTGCCGTCGGTTCTTAAGGCCTCGTCGAAATCGAAGATGATGTCCTTTTCTGGCCTATTCTTTAGCATATAGTAGCGAATGCTACCAGCCACAATCGCTTTGGCTACTTCCGCGCTGGTTTTATGCTCCGCTCGCTGTTTTTTTACCGCCAGATCGAACAGATCATCTACCATCACTCCAATGCCGGCGCGGCCGGACATCTGAGCTGAACCTGCCGAGGCGTGGCCTAACAACCCCATGGCCTTGTCCGACAGTTTTACTACCCCATAAGCCAAGTGCTGATAGTATTCAGCCTCTCTCTCAAAACCTAACTTGGCCATTACGTGCTTGATTACTGCCTGTGGATAGGTCTGACGATTATCAATTACATTAACGTGAAGATTGATGGGTTGTAGCCTTTTCTCGTAGCCTGTCATCTCCGGCAAGTCGCCAAATTTCCATAGGGCGTAAGCCAAATCCTTGGCGGTATAGGTGAGTAAACCGTTGCTTTTTACAAGAATCTTATCCTCTCGATCGGTTTCGCCAAATTTAACCATCCAAGTACCAGCATTGGGGCCAGCCTTAGGGTTAGTTATCAGTTTTTTATGTTTTAGCTCCTCGAATAACTTATCCCACAGATGATTATTAACGATGTCGTGTTCATAAACTAATAAATCATACTTAATATCAAACTTAGCAAAGGTTTTAAGTTGCGCCTTAACTATTTTTGCGACGATCTGCTTGGCGATCTTGTTTTTACCTTCTTCCATCTCGCCCAAAACCTGTTGGCGACGCTCCAGCAGTTCTGGCTGGTTTTCGTATTTGGTATTGATCTCGGCATAGATCCGCCAAAGCCATTTGTCGATCGGAGTTTTTGCTGGAGCGGAACCCAGAACCTCCCACGCCACCACGCTATCAGCCACCTGCAGACCCAAATCGTCGATATAGTTCTGCACCTCCACCCGATAGCCCGACGAGTTTAAAATTCGGACCAGAGTATCACCCAGGCAGGCGTTACGCAGATGCCCGATGTGGGCGGCTTTATTGGGGTTAACCGAAGTGTGTTCAACCGAAGCATTACCCAGATCTTCGCGAACAATGCCAAATTCTGCCCCTTGTCCGATAATCTTATTAATTAAATGAGAACCAAGTGTGGCGTAATCGATCTTAAAATTGAGATAGCCCGGCTCGGTTACTGTTAATTTTTGAATATGTTCGATTGCCGAAGTATCAAACGCCTCCTTCATTTTTTTAGCGATTACCACGGGTTTCTCGTCTAATAGTTTGGCCAAAGTAAGGGGCAGGGCAGTGGAGAGGTCACCAAATTCGGCAGAGGGAGGCTCTACGATATCAAATGGCGGCAACTTAAGCTTCGGCCACATCGTAGTGGCCGCTTGCTTAACCTCAGCCCTCAATTGTTCAGCAAGCGTTAACATTATTAAACAATTTTAGTGTCATTCTGAGTTAGCGTATTCTGTCATCCTCAAGTTGCTCTTCTGCCTGGATCCCAGATGTCGGATGGCTATCGCCTCCGGCTCTGGGATGACAATATCAATTATTTGGCAAGCGTTAACATTATTTAACCACCTTATGTGTCATTCTGAGTTACCATTTTGTCATCCTCGGGCTACTCTTTCTGTCATCCTCGGGCTTGACCCGAGGATCCAGGCTATTAGTTTGGCCGACAATGTCTTGATACAAATCTTCCCATTGCGGGTTGGTCTTTTCGATTAAGTCTACCTTCCACTTTCTATTCCATGATTTCAATTGTTTCTCTCGGGCAATAGCTGAATTGATGTCATTAGTTATTTCGTAGTGGACCAATCGATGTACTCGATGTGTCTTGGTAAACCCATCTGTTAGATCGGATTTATGGTCGTATACTCTTTTGATTAGGTGAGAAGTCACCCCGATGTACAAGGTGCCATTGCGATTACTGGCAAGGATATAAACATAGTACTGTTTCATTTTCGCCTGGATCCCAGATGTCGGATGGCTATCGCCTCCGGCTCTGGGATGACAGAGGGGAGAACACTCAGAATGACAAGAGTAAAGCCTGGGAATGACAGAGGGGAGGTTGCTCAGGATGACAAAAATCAAGTCTGGGATAACAAGGTAGTTACTTTACCCGGCGCAAAAATTCGGTCATCGACAATAGTTCTGTTTTTTTTGCATCACGTTTTTTTAGCTCCACTTTGCCCTTGGTCTTGGCACTGATAATTGCCCGATAGGGGATGCCCAGCAGGTCGGCGTCGGCAAATTTTTCTCCTGCCATTTTGTCGCGGTCATCATACAGTGTTTCAATACCATTCTTTTTCATATCGTTATGCAATTTTTCGGCCACTTTGCTGGTATCATCTAGCGAGATTAGGTGTACCTTAAACGGCGCTATCGATTCTGGCCAGATAATCCCACGATCATCATGGTACTGCTCAACGATGGTAGCCAAGGTTCGGCCAAGGCCAATCCCATAACAGCCCATATAAAATGGCCGTTCAGACCCATCGAAATCGGCATAGACCGCTCCCTTCATCTGTTTAGTATAGTAGTAGCCCAATTGAAAGATATTACCAACTTCAATGCCGCGTTTCTCCAACAACTTACCTCCCCCAACTGCTTTATAGCCCGCTTTAGCCAGCGCGATATCGCCTTCGATATCGGGTTGATAATCCCGATCGATGTTGATGTTTAGTAGATCACAGTATCTTTTATTATTACCACCGTATGCGTTAACGATAGTTCGCAATGAATCGTCGGCCACTATTAACAGTTTGATTTTGGTTGATAGTTTGTCTTTAATTTTTACTGGGGAGATAAAACCTGGCTCGGAGTTGATCTTTTTTCTGATCTCATCATCTGTGGCGTGGCGCAGATCGTTAATAGTCGCCAGATGTTTAAGCTTGGTCTCGTTGACCTCTAAATCGCCTCGAATGATGGCTAGAACAAACCGCCCCTTCTCGTCGACATACAATACATCTTTAACCTGTTGCCAGAGTGGCAATTTATGCAATTTAACCCCATCCTCCATAGTTGGCCCGCGTTTGGCCGCCACTTCTTTAAGAGGAAGGGGCTTATCTTTCAGGTTCTTATTATCTTTTAAGAACACCGCTACATCCTCATGAGCGGCGTAGCTACTCTTGTCAGTAACAAAATATTTGCTTTCGCCGGCTTCTGCTTCCACGATAAATTCGTGCGAGTATTCGCCGCCGATGTATCCGTTATCTGATTCCACTATCACCGGGCTTAACCCCATCCGCTTAAAGATACGTAGATAGACCTGTTTCATCTCGGCATAGGTCTTTTGAAAGTCTTTCTCGTCGCGATGGAACGAATAGCCATCTTTCATGATGAACTCACGTACTCGCAGTAAACCACCACGTGCCCTCAGCTCATCACGGAACTTGGGGGAAAATTGGTAAAGATGAAAGGGCAGGTCGCGGTAGCTTATCTTGAACTGACGAATCAGATCAACAAACATCTCCTCGGCGGTCCCTCCCAGGGCAAACTCAGCTCCCCGACGATCTTTTACCTTCATCAGTTCAAAACCCGTGGTCTTGGTTCGGTTGGTCTCCTGCCATAATTCCAGAGGGTGTAGGATGGGGGTAACCATCTCTTGGCCGCCAGCCATATCCATCTCCTGCTTGATGATAGCCATGATGTTTTGTTGTACTCGGTGACCAATCGGCAAAAAATAGTAACGGCCGGCGACTGACTCTCGCACAAACCCACCCTGTTTCAATAATTTAGCGGAAGCAGTTTTATCTTCTTCTGATACGGTCTTACTGGTTTTGAGAAAACTTTGGCTATACTTCATAGCTAAATCATAACATACCCACCTCTGGGGATTAGGCACGCCAACAAGAGGCGGGGTTTACTGTTCTCTTAGATAGCCCCAGCTGTGTAAGCGATCACTATCTTCTTCTTGCCATCTATCACCAATATCGTCGCGATAGTACATATTGGGCAGGGCAACATTTTGGATGCGGTTGTACATCTGTTGCTGGGCTTGTTTCATAGAAGGACCAGTGCCTACCACGATCAGAGAGGTACCGGATGAGCCAGTAACCACCCACTCGCCGCTAACTTGTTTTATATCTTCGATGTGAACCCCTTCTGGGTCTTTGCCGTTCCGATGCTTAAACACAATGGTGGCTCCTTTAGAATCCTGTTCGAAGGTTTTTTTATCGCGGAAAGGAAACGGAGCTACCACTACCCGAGCACCGACCTGAAACCCCTTTTTAGTTTTAAGCTGAATGTCTTCACCCGTGGCCAACCCATAAAAGAAATCGCCAATCGGAGTAATCATCCCTTCTTGCTGAATGCTGATGGTAGGATAACCGAACCGCGAAGTAAACTCCAACGGATAGATGCCGTAGCCGTTAACGATGCAGTTTAGATCGATGTAGCCGACATAGCGCTCGCGAGCCAGCGTCTCCTCCATTTTTTTGAGGGTGCTGTTAAACAGTTTATTGGGGTCGCTCCAAAACATCGAGGTGCCCATCTCTCCAGTGGAGGGGCCAATGTTGCCCGGGAATAGCTTTTTATGCTCGAAGTTAACATTGATGGGGTAGATAAACTTATGTCCGTTAAAAAAGGCGCCGACTGCCACCTCAACACCGTTCATCTTGCGCTGAAGTTGGTAGACCTTGATTACATCCGACCATACCCGTTTGTAGGCCTCCAACATTCTAATTACATCACTGCCATCTCTCTCTATCCCTACAAACAGCAAGCCTTTGTGGTTCTGGGCCTCGCCGCTTGGTTTGATTACGTATTCATCTGGGTTCTGTTTGATGTATTCGATGCCCTCATCAAAATCGGTGAACTCCTTGTAGGGGATAATGTTTACTCCGTGACTCTTTAGCTCCTCCTGGCCGAAACTGCGATCATCTTCCAATCTATCGGTGTAAGGTGTGCCGCCTACCACCGATTTGCCGGACTCGCGCAGTTTAGCCGCCTCGGTGCCAAATCCCAATACATCATCGAACACAACCACATCTGCCCAATCTGTGTCGGTTTTCCAGTCCGTGCTTTTATCCACAAAACCATCACCGATATCGGCTTCGTCTTTGTTATCGATATAATATTTAACCTCATGTCCTTCTTTAGCTATCTGCCAAACGATATCGGTAATTAACGCATCATACGAAACAAACAAAAATTTTTTCTTATTATTTGCCGGAGAGTTTGCTGATTCCATAATGATTAGTTTCCTTCAAAAAATAAAATCTTATTAACAAAAAAAGTATAGGAGCATAGGTGGGTAACGTAAACCTTTTTATACCAAAAACCCACACTCACAAGTGATAATTGACGATGTTTACCTCGCATCGTCATCCTGGCTCCGCCCAGGATCGTATAATTGACGATGTTTACCTCGCATCGTCATCCTGGCTCCGCCCAGGATCGTATAATTAATCTATGACCAAAGGAGGATACACCTACATCATGGCCAACAATCGACCCACTCTCTATGTTGGCGTAACAAATAATCTCGTCAGACGGGTTTACGAACACAAGAACAATCTTGTCCCTGGCTTTACCGCCAGATACTTATGTCATAAATTAGTTTACTACAAAGTCTGTGACACAATCGAGCAAGCCATCATCGCAGAAAAACAGATCAAATATCTCAATCGAGAAGAGAAGCTCAGATTAATTAGAAAGACCAACCCCACAATGAGGGATCTTTATAATACGATTCTGGACAAGCCAGAATGACGAGCAATGAGGGATCTTTATAATACGATTCTGGACAAGCCAGAATGACGAGCAATGAGGGATCTTTATAATACGATTCTAGACCCTCCTTCGCCAAGGGCTACGGATGGGCAGACAAGCCAGAATGACGAGCAAAGAAGTCTAATGGTCGGGGCGAGAGGACTTGCACCTCCGATCTAGTCGGCTTTCCGGCTCGCCAAATGAAAGGATTATGGTCGGGGCGACAGGAGTCGAACCTGCGGCCTCCGCGTCCCAAACGCGGCACGCTACCACTGCGCTACGCCCCGACCATAATCCTCTATCTATTCTATTGCTACCCCGAAGGGGTCCCTTTGGGGCTAGGCCACGCCCCGCAGGTGAGTTATCAACTTATTCTCTATCAAGTATAACCGAATCATTGATTAAATGTGTTAACCAAAGTTAATCATTATCCACATTATTTTACATAAAACCTTTGACGATTAGAAACACTTTGTGTTTTAATAATAATAGTTTAAATGTCATGGGTGGGCATTATTGTGAATATTACCAAGGAGGGATTTTTTTGTCAGCATCTGAGCCTGTCGAGAGGGTAGAATATTACTCTTGACAGATTGTTTTTATGGTGCCATAATGAGATAACAGGTTAAAAATTATCCCCAAAAATCGATGGACAAGACTATTCTCAAAAAGGCGGAAAATCAAGTCAGGCAACAGCTTTTTGGCGGCCTGGCCTTGCTGGTGGCGGCCTTAATGGTGGCCAACATCTCTGGGTTAGTGAGGGCGGAGACCGACGTGACCAACATTACTTTTAATGTAAATGCCGGCTCCTTTTCTATTGATAATGTACCTACCGCTATGACCTTTCCCTTAATGAACTTTGGTGAGTCTAACTCTGCTCACGTCGCCGCTCCCGAAATGGATGGGATGGCGATTACAGACTATCGTGGTAATGCTACAGCTTGGTCGGTGGCGGTAACTGCTAACAACTTGGTTTCTGGCACTGATGAGATATCTTCTGCCATGATTAGTATCGCAAATGGCGATGTCCAAAATATTGAAAACTTAGACACCAACTATGTCGCTGTCGGCTCCAACGGCACTCTTGATGGTGCCGGTACCACGCTGGTTAACGGCTCTACTCAAGCCTCTGGTATTACTGGTTGTGATAACGCCGCCTTAACCCTTAATATAGAAGGTACCGAAGCGGCTGGCGCATACGGCGCTATCGTTACTTACACGCTAAGTTAATCGTCACTGCGTTTTTAAAAACAACTCAGAACTTTTAGCTTAAATTACCTCCTTCTGTTGGGAGGTGCTTTTTTTAGTTACCAGTTATCTATAGAATGTATATATGAAAGAGATGGGGCGGCGGCTTAAAAAAAACCACTCAATGGTGGCATTGGCCTACCGCTGGGTAGCTGATCAATCAGACCAACTCTGGCTGGTGGTTTTAGCTTTAGTGGTGGTAGTGTCTCGCTGGTTTGACCACAGCCAGTTTCTTTACTTAGCCGACTCGGTCAAATACGGCTTGGCGTTAGACAACTACGATATTACTATCCACCAGCCCCACCCGCCTGGTTATGCGCTTTATGTGCTCTTGGGTAAATTAATCTATCTGTTAACTCACGATGCTAATCTGTCACTAATCATGGTTGGCATTATCTTATCTATCGGAGCGCTGTATGCGGTCTATTATTTAGCCAAAACAGTTTATGGCCAACCCACCGCCTGGGTGGCGGTGTTGTTGTTTGCGTCTGCTCCGGTGGTTTGGTTTCATGGGCAAGTAGCGCTTAGTTATATATCTGATGCTTTGTTTTCGGCCTGGTTTGGCTATTTAGCTTACCGGGTGTTGATTAGCCAATCGTCTGAACCACGATCAGTAGTTTGGGCGAGCATAGTGTTGGCTATCGGTGGGGGGTTTCGCCCTACGCTTATACTATTTATGTTGCCGCTGTGGTGTTGGATGATCTGGCGGCAACGCAATTGGCGAACAGCGCTAATTAGCGGAGCGGTTGGGCTGGTTGTTACTTTTAGTTGGGTCTGGCCGGCGGCGATTTTAAGCGGCGGTTGGCAAAAATTTTGGCAGGCGATTTATGCTTTAGTCTTTGACCCTACCGCTATGCAGGGTGCAGTTGCCATTACCCACGGTCTGAGTAGGGTCTGGGATCACTTTAACATGATGTTGAAAGGGCTACTAATCAATTTTAATTTTAGTGGGGCGGTGGTGGTATTGTTCTTGTCTCTGTTAGCGATACCGCGAATCAATGAAAGCCGAATCCGTCTATTTAATCTGTATTTTTGGTTAGTGTTAATTTTGCCTGCCAGTTTATTTTACTTAGCCGGTGTCTATACCTTGCCGGGATATCTTTTAGTGATAATTCCAGGGTTAACTATTCTCATCGCTAAAGCCACCACTATTTTAATCGATACCGTAACATCATTGCTGTTTAAGCAATCTGCTCGTTCGTTGTTATCGACCACCTGGTTAATTGGGGCGATAATTCTATTAATGGCCGGCAATCTGTGGGTCTACTGGCGCCCTGGCCCAAACGTGGTCGAATCGAATGAGCCCACTCATTACACCATTCGGAGCATGAATAGATTCTGGTCTAAACTTATTCCCACTCTTAAGCGGGAATTTAATCCACAGAATACAGTGGTAGTGATTGACCAGCCGTTTTTAGCTTGGGGGTTAGAACATTTTCAATACTATCTGCCGCGTTATCTTACCTATCAAAGAATTGCCTGGGGGGTCTATAACCCAGAGGGTAAAACATGGTATCAGGCATACGATCAAAAGTACAAGTTAGTAGATAACCTGCAGATCTGGCCGAGCGACACCAAATTAATATTGGTCAAGATTGCCTGGCGCGGGATGGTAACTAATGGGTTGCAGGTCGTTCAACTGCCAAATAATATCGGCGGTATTACCTACTATGACCTAACCGAGCCATCCATCCGCGATTCGATCGCCAAAATCGATTACGTTAAATTTGTAACCCCAACCGATAATGAATAAAAAGCTACCCCAGACAATCGATTGGCGGGGCCGATTGTTTATGGGATTAACTCTGGGGTTGGCTTTCTTATTAACCATCCGGCCACCATGGGATCCAGATTTGGGTTGGCACTTGAGAAACGGCGGAGATATTTTAAAATTTGGTGTGCCCCGGGGGGATATCTACTCGCACACAATGGCAGGTTATCCGTGGATATCGCACGAGTGGCTAACAGATGTGTTAATGTATCTTACCCAGCACCACCTCGGTCTGTTGGCCTTGGTGGTTATGTTCGCCTTGATCGCCGTTACGGCCTATCTGTTGGCGGCCAGAGTGTCTTCGGTTAATTGGGGGGCAACCATTTTAGCCACCTTTATAGCCGTATTGGTAGCATACCCGGTAGTAGGGGTACGGCCCCAGTTACTAACATTATTAGGATTGGCTATAGCTCTATGGCTGTTGTTTCGCTGGCGAATAGCGCCGGCTAATAAATTAATCTATTGGCTGGTTCCACTAATGTTGTTGTGGGTTAATCTGCACGGCGGGTTTATGGCTGGGCTAATTTTAATAGGCACCTTTGGAATAGGTGAATTAGGAAAGATAGTAGTTCGGCGATACTGGCCAAAATTAAATTTGAGCACTTTGTCGCCGGGACAGCTCTGGCAATTAATTGGTGTGGGTTGTTTATCTGTATTGGTTACCTTGATAAATCCTTACACCTGGCGAGTATACCAAGAGTTTTTTAATACCGTTTTTAATCAATCGGTTAGAACCGGCATCTTAGAATGGCTACCGGTCAATTTTAGTAACTCCAATGGATTTAATCTGTTGATATATCTCATATTGTTATTAGTATTTGTACTGATCAGTTGGCGGCGAATGGATATTACCAAGATATTTATTGGAGTGGCCTTTTTTGCCATCGCTATTAGTAGTTGGCGCAATGTTCCGTTGTTTCCATTAGTGACCTTGCCGTTATTGGCCGATGCCATCGCCGTGCTATTGCCAGCCGGTATTAGTTACTACACTAAATCTATTTGGGTAATCTTAGTATTGCTGATCGGAATCGGCTATTTTGGTTATGACCAGTATCATACTGTGTTGCCACCATCGCTGGATTTGGCAGTGCTGGCCAAAATATCTAAGAACCCAGCTGGAGCCGTGCAGTATATTAAGGAGCATCAGTTGCCTGGCAAGCTATTTAACGAATATAACTGGGGTGGCTATTTGATTTGGCAGTTACCAGAGAAACAGGTATTTATCGATGGGAGAATGGCGATTTGGCAGACTCCGAACCAGAATCTGTTTGGTGAGTATCAATCGCTTTCCACCGAAGATGAACCTACCACTACGATCTTAGATAGATATGGGGTGGGGCTGGCTTTAATTTATCGCCAACGTCCTTTAGAACAGTATTTTTTGCGTCATGGCGATACATGGCAACTTGTTTATATAGATGAGCTGTCCGTGTTGTTTAGACGTATAAGCCAGTTTTAGGTACAACCGGCTAGTCGCAAACCAGGTGTCCAAATGATATAATAAAACACAGTGAGACAGATTTTGTGATGAAAAAAACAAAAACTCTTTTTATGCTCAGCTGTCTATGGTTATCGTTAGCCACGGTACTGTCGGCGGCTTTACCAACATATGCCGTTGAGACTAAGGGCATCAGCATCTTGCCAAGCCGGACTGCTGATTATCCCGAGCTAAGGTCGTGGTTTATCTACGAGGCCGAGCCGGGTACGGTGATTAAAGACAAAGTGGACCTGTTAAATAACGGCAACAAATCGGTAACTCTAATCGTTGCCAGTTTGGATGGCGCCATAACTAGTAACGGTGGTTACACCTTAGTGAGAGGACTGAACGATAATAAAGATATCGGTAACTGGGTTGAGTTAGAAGCAACCGAGGTAACCTTGCCGCCCCGCTCGAGCCGAACATTAAATTTTACTGTTACGGTGCCCACCGAAGTTGATGTTGGTAGTCACCCAGGGGGATTAGTAACCTGGGAAAAACCAGCAGAAGCCACCGCTTCTAAAAACAAGTCGGGTTCTACACTCTCGGTGGTTACGCGAGTAGCGGCCCGAATGTATTTAACTGTGCCGGGAGAGATCCAACGGAGGTTAGAGGTTAAGCAGATACGCCACTCGTTGAGTGGCGGAGTGCTGTACTTCTTTTTACGGCTAAGGAATGACGGCAATGTTCAGTTTGAAACGATAGCCGACATTGCCTTAAGGGGCATCTTTGGTCGGGTCGGAGTTCAGAACGGTTCGCAGATCGGCCTGCTACTGCGTGGCACCGAGATCTCGGCTAAGTTGCCGTGGCAGAGCCGGCCACCAACGTTTGGCCGATACGTGGCAGATTTTAGATTACATTATGGCGAAAAAGATTTTAAAGGCGAGTACGTTAAAGACGAATATATTGATGTGCGATATGTTTTTTGGATAATCCCTTGGCTGAAACTCTTGTGGTTTATTGGGTTTGTTATTCTACTGCTATTAATTCGTAATCTGTGGCTGTGGTTATTAATCCAAAATCGATTAAATACTCGCACCAAGAAACACAAGGTCAAAAAAGGAGAGACATTACTGACTATATCTCAACTTTATGGTGTGCATCCTAAGAAGCTGGCTCAGTTTAATCTACTTAAGTGGCCGTACCAACTAAACGTTGGTGATATCTTGCTGATACCACAGGGCCAGATGAATAAACGGGAGCGGGCGGCCATGGGCAAAGAGTGGAACGAGTACTATCGCACTGAACAGCGCAAGATCTGGTCTTCGGACATCAAATTTATTGGCAGGTGGTTGGGCAGACTGCGCTTCCGTCGTCGTGGTGAGGTTGTTCCCCCACGTCATCCTGAACCGACTGGCCAAAGGCCAAGTTCGGATTCAGGATCCAGGCCTGGATTCCGAGGCCCTGGCCGAGCAGGCAAGCCCGGAATGACAAAAGGGGTTGGACAGCCGATGGTGGTGGCAACAGAGATACTAATTGCCGAAAAAGGCGATACCATCTACGATATCTCCGAATTTTCGGGCGTTAGCATCGAGGAGATAGCCCAGCTTAATCGGTTACGTCCGCCGTATCGGATTAGGGCGGGGCAGGAGATAGTTGTGCCGCTTAAGCGCAAATCGGCTAATTTAGTCAAACGCAAACGCCGGACCAAAAAACCATCCGTTAGCAAAAAGTCTCATAACCGATCAACTAAGCGGAAGCGTTAAGGGTGATGAAGTTTGCGATGAGATGGCGTCAGACAATTGGTTTACTGCTTACTATCGCCCTGGTGATGGGGTGGTCGAGTTGGGCGCCGCCTAAATTTGATAATGTGCCGCAAGCTCAGGCGGCGCAGGTAGCCATTAACAGCGATCTATTTGCTACCAGCCAACACTACAGTCCCAGCCCGCGGGTGGTATTTACTACCGATTTAATCGGCTACGCTTTTTATATTGATGAAACTGGTGACGAACCAAGATATAAAAAAACTACTGACGGTGGTGCCAGTTGGGGCAACGAAGTTGATTTGGGTGATGATGAAAACTGGGCCGCTATTGCTGTTTGGTACGACCAATGGACACCGGGAGATACTACCGGCACTTATATCTACATTGTTGCTCATGAGGCTTCGGGCACCAACGACGACGACCTATATTTTAAAAAGCTTGATACCAGCACTGGTACCCTGACTCCCACAGGCACCACCTGGACAAAAATCGGAGATGGCACGGCTAACTATGTTGCCGCTACCAACGGACCCGTTTCGATTACCAAATCAACCGAAGGGAATCTGTTTGCAGTTAGCGCCTGTACTGGCACCTTGGATGTGTACAAATCGGTCAACAGTGGAGCTAACTGGAGCGCCACCAGCTCCGGGCTTGATTCTGCTACAGATTATAACCAGCTCCTCCCAATCGGCATTTCCGGAGGTGGTGTGTTGCTGCTTAACCAAGATGTTTCCGGTAATGATATGCGCACTGCCGTTTACGATGAGGACAGCAACAGCTGGACCAGCGCCTTAACTATCCGACTGAACAACACCATGATCGAAAGCACTACTAACTCTTACGAGGCGGAGTTTGGGGCGGCGGTTAATAAACTAACCGGGCAGGTTTATTTTGTCGGTAACAACTATCCTACTAACTCGGGGGCTGATATAGTCTGCGCAGTGGTTAGCTACGATGGCACCAGCACCGTTACTTGGACCGATCGGACCAATGTATATACCAATATCGGTACGGCCGGTCTACACGCCACCGTAGCCATCGATCAGCATAACGGTGACCTCTACGCTTTTTATCTGCGTGGTACCGTCGGTAGCGCCATGGCAGTTTATTATAAAAAGTCTGCTAACCAAGGTGGCAGTTGGGGGAGCGAATCATCTGCGGTTAGTAGCTCCACTGGTAACTATCAGGGGATCTACGCCAACATTACCTCGCTCCACAAAATTCATGTGGCCTGGAATGATGTTACTAATTTGGGTATGTTAGCCGTTAACTACACCGATACCACAGCTCTAAATATTGCCGATGTTCGAATGATGTTATTTTATGATGGCGCCTTGGTGCCAGCTGGCTGGACCGGTGTAGCGGACACTGCTTATGATATCTTTTATCAAAAATTTGTTCGGGGCTCTGATGCTTATTCTGCCGGCGCGGATGGTTCGGCGACTCATAGCCACACGATTACCTGGGTGAGCTCGGTAGGCAATGTTCCGATGACAACGATCACCGATTCGGGCTCAGATGGTAGCACGACAACACATGAGCACAATAGTCTTGGTTCAAGCTCGATGGATGCGGATACCAGTCTGCCGTCCTATCGGGAGATACAGGTTATCTCTTGCGATGCCGGCACTACCTGTACCGTCCCAGACGATGGAATCGCTATCTTTGATACCTCCCCAACCTCGGGCACCTGGACGCGCTACAGCGCTCAAGACGACAAATTTATTCGTTGTGGGCCGTATGCTGTCTCGCCCCCAACTGGCGGTTCAGCCACCCATACCCATACCAATGTGGCGATCACTACTGGAGGGCCCAGTGCCACCGAGGGATTGGCGGGGGCACCGGTAGGTGAATCTGCCTCAGCCTCCCACACTCACTCGGGTAGCAGTACCACCGCGGCTGGGGATCATACTCCGGTTAACGTAGATATTTTGTTATACCAAAATACTGCTGGTGATGCGCAGTCGGTTCCGGGCGGGATGGTTGGAATGTTTACTGGCGCCCCTGGAGATGGTTGGGATGCGATCTCGGACAGCGGCGAAACCTTTTACCAAAAATTTATGGAGGCCAAAGATGCATATACCGCTAGTGGTGGCGGTAACGCTACTCACACTCACTCCAATTTGGCAATAGTAACTGGTAACCCCAGCGCATTGATCAATATTGATATGCCAATGGGAGAGCCAGTCGAGGTTCCTTTTGATGATTCCAGGGGCGAACAGCACACCCACATAATAACGGTTAGTTTTGGTAAAGCGAATAACCTGCCCCCCTACATAGATGTGATAATTGGCAAAAAAGATGCCGACCCTGTGTATTCCCCGGCTACCAGAAACTGGCGCTGGTATGCCGACGAAGATGATGAGGCGGTTGGCACACCTTATGCGGCCGAGAATACTGCTCCACCCCAAGACGAGATGGGTAATAGTACCCGATTAAAACTGCGCATAAACATTAGCAACACTGATGGAGTGGAAGAAAATGACAGCCGAAAAAAACTGCAGTATACCACTGATGCCGCTGGCTGGCTGGATGTTAGTTTTACCACTGATACTGCCAGCGAATGGCGCTACTATAATGGTGGTGGTGATGATAACGGCGTGCTTTCTGCTGTGGTGCTGACCGATTCTGATAGTACGGATAAGGGCATCCATAATGAGAGCAGTTCGGACAGTCCCAGTAATTCTGATCACCCGGCTGATAAAGTGGTTGAATTCGAGTACTGTATCGAGGCGTATAAGGCCACGGCCACCGCAGAATACACATTTAGATTATATGATCAGGTTTTGGCGGCTGCTATCTCGCCCGAGGATGGTGAGGTCAATCCCAGTCTTAGAATGGGGACATTCGCTTTGACGGTTAGTTCGCCTTCCGCAGTATTTTTAGGCACTTGGGATTTGGGCTCAGGTGGGTATCATTCTTATACTTTTGTGGGCGGAGAAGAGATTACTAATCGAGACAACCGAGGGTTGGGGGGTGGTGGTGATAGTGGCGGTTGGACCTGCTCGGTAGAGGTTACCTCTCTGCTTAATAACGGAACGTATGATATTGACTCCGCCAATATGTATTGGATATCGTATACTACCGATATTATGCCGCTGTATGATGCACCAACTACCGGAATGTCCGGGAACGCCGGTGAAGCGATGGGTAGCGCCGTAACCGTGATTACTGTCTCGGGTAGTGGTTATCAGGGTTTAGGCGGTTTTACGATGTTGCCCACCGTTAGAATTTATAACACTCCGGCTACAGGGGATTATACTGGTGGTGTACTTACTCTCACTACCATCTAACGCTGTGCAAGATACAGAAGTTACCTTAATGGGGGAGCAAGACCGGTCCTACTGGTGGCATGTCTGTAGGCGGTTGGTTTGGCAAACGATTTTAGATTGCTGGTTACCTCGATCAACTTATAGGCAAATCATGGATATCGGTTGTGGCGCCGGTTTAAATATGGATTTTCTAAAGCGATGGGGGGATGTGGTCGGTATCGATCAGAGCGAGGTGGCTCTCTCATTAGCCAGACAGTATGGTGCGGTGGAGAAAGGTGATGCGCTTAATTTGCCTCGACCGGATGAGGTGATTGATTTGATAACAGCTTTTGATGTGCTGGAACATCTGCCAGACGATGGTAAGGCACTTAGAGAGTGGTATCGAGTACTAAAGAGTGGTGGGTATGTGGCCATCTCTGTTCCAGCCTATCAATGGTTGTACGGCCCACACGATAAGATCTTATTGCATAAACGCCGTTATACTTTAGGGGAACTATCCTTAAAACTTTCTCGGGCTGGATTTCAGACAATCTTCGCTTCGTATGTGTTTATGTTTACTTTTCCTGTATTTTTAGTTCAAAGACTGCTAACCAAGAGTCTAAACCGGGGCGCGGGCTACAACTCGGCGCCACCGATCATTAACCAGATACTGATCGGTTTAGGCAGGTTGGAAGCGATGCTAATCAAATCTATTAAATTACCGTTTGGCAGTAGTGTGTTTATCTTGGCTCGTAAGATATGATCTACCAACTATTTAAATATATTGTGGTGGGAACTGGTAATGCCGCGATTGATATCGGGGTGCTTAATCTCTTAGTACAGATCTTTCATTGGCCGTTGATACCGGCCAACACACTCTCGGCTTCCCTGGCGATCACCAATAGCTATATCTGGCACAAATACTGGACCTTTGGCGATAAGCGACCCGATCACTTAAGACAGCTACCCTTGTTTATAATGGTTAACCTGATCGGGATAGCTGTATATGATGTGTTGATACATTTTGGCACCCAACTGCTAATTGGTTGGTTTCCCGAGTGGCCGTACTGGTGGCAGTATAATTTAGCCAAGATAGTTTCGGCCGCCATCTTTACCATCTTCAGTTATCTCACCTATAAATTTATTATCTTTCGACAACGTGACTAAAGATATCTATCTATCGGTAGTAATCCCGGCCTATAACGAAGAACGCCGCATCGGTAAAACCTTGGCGGCTGTGCGTCAATTTTTGGATAAACAAACCTACGCTTACGAGGTGTTGGTAGTTGATGACGGTAGCAATGATACCACTAACGCTATCGTCTCGATCATTGCGGACGGATGGCCAGAACTTAAATTGATAGATAATCGGATTAATCGGGGCAAGGGAGCCGTAGTTAAACAAGGGGTGTTAGCAGCTCGTGGTCAGTATATTCTTTTTGCGGATGCTGATAACGCTACTCCGATCGAACAGGTGGATAAGCTACTGCCTTATGTTGATCAATATCCGATCGTGGTTGGCTCACGTTATTGTGCTGGAGGTCATGTCCATATTCCTCAAGCCAGGCACCGGATTTTTCTGTCCCGGACCAGTAATCTCCTGATCAGAATTTTGGCAGTGCCCGGTATCTATGATACTCAGTGTGGTTTTAAACTGTTTGAGCAGAGAGCTGGCAAAAATATCTTTGCCAATGTTAAACTGAGTCGATTTGGTTTTGATTTTGA
>JAFGPN010000008.1 GCA_016936175.1 Patescibacteria group bacterium
GCCGGACCAAAACCCAATTTAGTCTCGGGATGTAGATTTAGAACTGCTTCGGCCATAATATGGCTAGCCGAGTGACGGATAGTCGAGAGATTGGAGTGTTTGTCGGTTTTTTTAGCGCGTTGAGTTTTTGCCATCCCGTTAGAAATCTGCTTAGCGTATATGTTTGACTGTTTATCTACCTCGGTTGTCCCGATAAGTGATTTCTAACAGGACAAGTATCTGTATTATAGGTGATTTTTGCAAAAATATAAAAAGCGCCCCCCGTGGGCGCGACAACCGGAGTGATACTTCGTCTGTGACGAATGGCTTTTGCTTGATACTTTTGAGGGTACCAGGTTTAAGCTGTGACACACAGGTTGCTTAGCTTTGGGGGGCTAATCTCCAACGGCATAACAAGTCTCAATTTCCCGGACCAAGACCGGCATTGTCTGTTTCGTTGGAGTGCTTCGAGTCCGTTGATCTGGATGAGTCTACGCGGTGGCAGGACTGCTCCCCGAGCAATCCCGTAGGATTAATAGCCCACCACAGCGACCATCCTTCGGTCCCAGATTACACGTCGCCGTTACTAATAACAGACAACCCCTCTTGGTGGGACTGCCAGAAAAGTAGTGGGACGCGACTGAGTTAAGACCTCAAACACTCGAAGCAATAGTACAGATGATCTTCCGAGCCATTTGGCACCTCTCTATCATCAGTACCGTAACTGTAACCCGTCGAACTCGCTTGCCAACACCAGAGACTGGGCGACCCGTCACGGGCGGCGGTTTGTCTCCGTTGGTTTGTGCTGGCCACCGCTTCTCCCTAGCGCTCGGGGCATACAGGAAGAATAAGTGCGAATATTCGAGATAGAGCGCTGAAGCGGCATCTGACGGGTAGAATCAAAGGACAATTTGCTACCTCCATGGGCTTATCAGCCGGATAGTCCCATAGATGACAGTGCTCATGCTACAACAGACGCTTGACCATGTCAAGCGCCGATTATTTTGTGGTGGGCCCGTGCAGATTCGAACTGCAGACCTATCGCACGTCAAGCGATCGCTCTAACCAACTGAGCTACGGGCCCCAGTAGCAATTATGATATTACTGAGGTTATCGGCAGCTGCCAAGTACTTCTCTAATTCGCGATTCGATCGTGGTAATGGCATCTGCTAAATCATCCACTGTACCGTTGTTCTGTACAATCAGGTCGGCGTAGTCTTTGCCCGGCTCCACATACAAGTCGTACATCGGTTGAGCAGAGACGAGATATTGATTAATGGACTCCTGAAAAGTGCGGTCGCGTTCGCCGACATCGCGTTTTAACCGACGGGCTAATCTAATATCCGCATCAACATCAACAAATATTTTAAGATCAAATAGCTCTCGGATGTCTGAATTTTCTAATATCAAAATACCCTCAATTAAAATAATCGGTGTGGGAGAGAAGGGGATGGTATCGGTTTTGCGAGTATGAGTAGAAAAATCATACTGTGGCATATCCACTCCGACACCTTTTTTAAGCTGTTTGAGTTGTTCGATAAACAGCTGATTATCTAACGCCGAAGGTTCATCGTAGTTTAATTTTTTTCGGTCAGCGATCGGAACATTGCTTCGATCCTTATAGTAGTTATCGTGCGACACAATCGAAATCCGCTTCGGGTCAATCGCCTGAAGTTTTTTAGCGATATAAGTTTTGCCGGAGCCTGTTCCCCCGGCAATCGCCACTAAAAACGGTTTGATGTTCTCATTTTTCATCCCGTTAGAAGTCCTTGGCGCAAAAATACGTAGTCTTTTTGCGTGCAGTTATTAGTAAGACTATTGTAAAACATATTCACGTTCTTATTGAGCCTGGACTGGAACGAGGGCAGACTTCTAATGGGACAGGCTCTTTTATTATAGCATAAAATCACAATTTAATCAATCGGTTATATCTGGAATACCCTTGTCAGACCGGTGATTTTGGTGTACACTGTCAGCGCTGTCTGTAAGTGGGCGACTGCTCTGCTGGTAAAACAGCGGGGAGGAAAGTCCGAGCACCTTAAATTAACCTGGATAGTTTCTAACAGAAACCAGGGGCAACCCTAGGGAAAGTGCCACAGAGACAATACTAACCAGTGCGTAGCATTAGGGAGAGAATCCCGCCAGTTTGTTTTTTAACAGATTGGTTGATTCTCTCTCCCATGCTACGCATTGGCCAAAGGTGAAAAGTTGCGGGGCAAGGCTAATAGTCGTGGAAAATCAGGTTAAATCTGATAATTTGCGTCCGTGCTGCCCGCTTAGGTTCCGTGTGAACGGATATCCTTGGTAAACCCTATCCGGTGCAAGTTGGGGTGGGCCTGATGTCAGCTACTAACGCCGAAGGTTAAGGTGGGCTGACCGGGATCCCAACGCTTGAGTTCTCTGGCAACAGAGAATCTAGATAGATAGTCGTCTCCCTGATTTATCAGGGGACAGAACTCGGCTTATAACTTACAGACAGCATAAAAAACCTCTCCCAGTGAGGGATTTTTTAGTTGGGGGGATTCAGCTATAATGTATTCAGCGTTTAATCCCGTTAGAGATAGGCAACCTAGCGTTAACCCATTGCTCTTAGAGATATAGACAGAGATATTATTGATAAGGTGTATATTTATACCCGAAATGAGGTCACCGTTAGGTGATCTCTAACGGGATTAATTTCAACTTTTGAGAAAGTTTCAGCTTTTATTTACCTTCCTTCAGCTACCCATCGATCTGGTGATGGTGGTATTGGCGTTTACCTTATCGTATTGGGTTAGGCAGATAGCCTGGTTCTCGCCCCCGGTTGGCTATATGATGCCGTTTTCAACCTATTTTTATTTGATTTTAGCCGTAGCTATCGCCTGGTTGGTGGTGTTTGCTTTTACCGGAATGTACAGTTTAGGGTCTTATTACACCCCCCTGCAGATATGGAACCGAACCTTTGTGGGGGTATCGGTTAGCTTAGCGGTGCTTATCATTATTCTATTTGGCTTGAAGGAGGCTTTTTTCTCTCGATTAATTGCCGCTTATGTCTGGGGATTTGCCATTGTGCTGGTGTGGTGCGGTCGGGTGCTCTTGCTTTGGCTCCAACGGTGGTTAACTCGGTTAAAGTTGATTCGGCACCAAGTCGTGATTATCGGACAAAGCCGTGCTGGCGAAGAGATTAAAAACTTTTATATTCGTAAACTATCAGCCGTCCGATCGTTGCCAGAAAAAGAACTGGCAGTGGAGCGGTTGGCCGAACTAATTCCGGTGCGTAATACTGACGAGGTAATTGTGGCGGTGGAGTTAAGCTTGGAAGACAATCTATCGCTAATCAATTTTTGTGAGCGTCACGGCATCCGATTCCGCTACGTTCCCAGCTTAGCCGAGCTCTATTCTGCCAATGCTATTACCGATACCGTTATGGGTCATCCGCTAATCGAACTACGACCGACACCCTTAGACGGTTGGGGTAGAATTATCAAGCGCGTTTTTGATATTGTTTTATCTTTATTAGGCTTAGTTATATTGGCGCCAATCATGTGGATTATTGCTCTCTGGGTGAGGTTAGATTCGCGCGGACCAGCTTTGTATATTCACAAACGACCGGGCCAATTCGGTAAAGAATTCAATTTTTATAAGTTCCGTTCGATGTACACTCACCTCTCTCCTGGCGGTAAATATGGCGGAGAACAAGCCGAACGGTTGCGGGACGAACTCAAACGAACCCGTAATGAAGGTTCGGGGTTATTATTTAAAATTAAAAATGATCCTCGAGTTACCCGTTTTGGCAGATTTATCCGGCGGACCAGTTTAGATGAATTACCTCAATTATTTAATGTTTTAAATGGTGAGATGAGCTTGGTTGGACCTCGACCACCTTTGCCAGATGAGGTAGCCCAGTATAATCAGCAGCAGTTTAAAAGATTGTTAGTTAAGCCTGGTGTTACTGGGCCGTGGCAGATCTCTGGGCGAAGCGATGCTTTGTTTGAGGACTACCTCAAATTGGATATGTACTATATCGAACACTGGTCGTTATGGCTCGACATTCAACTAATATTAAAAACTATTTGGGTGGCGATTACCGGAAAAGGAGCATATTAAATATGGCCAAGAAGTTAGAAGATTTAAAAATTGCGATAGTGGCCGATTGGTTAACCAATCGGGGGGGAGCAGAGCGGGTGGTGGTAACTTTAGCCGATCTGTTTCCAAATGCCGATATCTACACCTCAGTATTTAAATCAAAAGTTTTTCCGGAACTACGAGACAGAAACGTTTTTACTAGTTTTTTGCAGACTATGCCACTGGGAAGACGGCATCAGCTTTGGCCTACTCTGCGTCCGCGGGCCTTTGAAGAGTTCAACTTAGATGATTACGATATTGTAATTAGCTCTGCCTCGGCCGAAGCTAAGGGGGTAATTACTAAACCCGAGACCCTGCACATCTGCTACTGTCACACTCCCACTCGTTACTACTGGAGCCACTATCACTACTATCTCGAACATCCGGAATATGGTCCGCTTAATGGGTTGGTTAGATGGATTATGCCTAAACTAATTCATAAGTTGCGACTATGGGATAGAGTGGCGGCTGATCGAGTAGATTTATTTATTGCCAACTCTAAGACCACTGCGGCTCGGATTCGCAAATACTATGAGGCAAACTCCACCGTAATCTATCCGCCGGTGGATGCACACCGATTTAATATCAGTCGTGAGGTAGGCGACTACTACTTGGTAGTAGGGCGGCAGACTGGTTACAAGCGAACCGATATTGCTATCGATGCCTTCAATCGGCTGGGGTGGCCGCTTAAGGTTGTCGGAACCGGTCCGGCATTAAAGAAATGGATGATGCGAGCCAAGCGTAATATCGAGTTCCTGGGTAGGGTCGGAGACGAAGAGGTGGCCAAGCTAATGTCTCAGTGTCAGGCGTTAATATTCCCCGGGGAGGAAGATGCTGGCATCGTGCCACTCGAGGTGATGGCCACAGGGAGACCGGTGATAGCCTACGGCAGGGGTGGAGCCACCGAAACGATTTTAGAGAATAAGACTGGTTTGTTTTTTAACGAACAGACTGCAGTTGCTTTAGGAACAGCAGTCAAAAAGCATAGCCAAATCACTTGGCGACCCAGTGTTATCCGAGAACATGCGCTGTCATTCGATACGTCAGTGTTTCGTCGCAAGATTAAAAGTTTTGTTAACCAATACTACGAAGAACATCTAAAACTTCAGGGGGGTAAGAGATGAGACGAGCGTGGTGGTGGATAATTCCGTTAAGTTTGATTATCGGGTTGACTGCCTATCTGTTTACGGACAGGTCGGACCAGTGGGAAGCCAGTGCTGTTTATACCATAGCGCCAAAGACTAGTGGGGATGATTTGGCCTATACCGATATTCAGGCTTCTAATTTATTTATCGATGTCGTTCGTTCGTGGTTGCTTAGTAATTCGGTTCGGCTAGAGCTAAGCCAGAATTTTTTAGGGAGTAGAGTAGGGAACATGCCTCATCGTTCGATGCAGACCTTTGATCTGCAGGTAATTGGTTCCACCGCCGATACTGCCATACAAGGATTAGTTTGGCTTGATAGTTGGTTACAACAAGAAGTAGCTCGTTATAATCAATCTGGTCAAATGACCCAATATTCGGTTTACAGCGGGGAAATTACCCAAAAACAGATTAATCCTCATCCCGATGTTAACGGTTTTCTGGCTGGGCTAATTACTTTAATGTTCAGTCTCTTAATAACTTTATTTATTAACTACTATCGTCAAGCGTATGCGCATCGGCATTGATATGCGGGGACTGCTCACCGGTAAACGCAGTGGGGTAGAGCAGTACACCCTAAAAATATTAGAGAATCTGCTGAGCCTGGACCACCACAATACCTATGTGTTGTTTTATGTATCGTATCGTGATTTAGATAAACGGTTTGAAAAATTATTAGTCGAAGCTCCCTTTTTAAAGCAATCTAACGTTGAGGTTAAAACCCTAAAATGGGTTAATTTTCCGCTATTGTTGCACGCAGTTTGGAAACCATTAGATTGGCCAAAGGTAGACAAGATCTGTAATGGTCTCGACCTAATGTGGTTGCCGTTCCCGCGATTACTACCCCTAAGTCGGAGATGCAAATTGATAATTACCTTCCACGATCTAATTCCGGAGATATTTCCGCAGTTCTATACCTGGCAATCTAGGCTATGGCAGTGGCAGATGAGCTATCCGTATCTTGCTCGCCGGGCCGAAAAAATTATTGCTGTATCGGAGAGTACGGCAAAGGATCTAGTCCAAATTTACGGCGTGGATGCTAAAAAAATACAGGTGGTCTACGAAGGTGTGGACGACATTTATTTTAGCCCGCCATCCCTAAGATTACAGCGAAGTGTCCAGAAGAAATTTAAGATTGATCAAGATTTTATTTATTATGTTGGCAGTATCGAGCCAAGAAAAAATCTACCGATGGTGATCAGAGGCCTCGCTCACATTAAAGCACAGCCTAAGTTTGATAAGATGAAGCTGGTGATTTCTGGCGGGAAAAGCTGGTTAGCCGAGAGCATCTACGAAGAAGTTAACAATTTAAAACTAAAAAAATCGGTTATCTTTACTGGGCAAGTAACAGAGATGGAGAAGATTGCTTTATTGTATCGGGCTAAAGTGTTTGCTTTTCCTTCGCTCTACGAGGGTTTTGGGCTACCGGTAATCGAGGCCTTTGCCACTGGTTGTCCGGTGATTACCTCTAACGTCTCGGCGTTGCCAGAGGTGGCCGGCGGTGCGGCGGCATTAATCGACCCCAAAGAACAGGCCAGTTTTAATCAGGCCTTAGAAAAGATACTAACTCACGCCTCGTACCCCAATAACTTAATTACCAAGGGCAAACTCCAAGCCAAAAAGTTCAGCTGGGCAAAAGCCGCTAATCAAACTCTCAACGTTTTTCTCAATGGGTCCCATTAAAAATCTGTCGCTAAGTCCGTCTAATGTTCAACTAAAGATGTACAACACAGTACGCCAACACATATCACTTAGTGCGCGCAAAAAGATTTCGTATTTTTGCGCCGAGGATTTTTAACGGGATGGGGGACGCTAAACGGTATTATCACATTAAACGTAAATCTCGCGCCGCTAGCGGTAGTGGGTTTAAAGTTGCTCGTCCTCAAATTATTTGGCACCAGGATTGGACCGCTAATCCCGGCAACTCAACCGCAGAAAGAGTGTTGGATTTAGAGTTTAAGGCTACTCCTCAACCCAAGATCTGGATCGGGTTACTGCGCTGGGCGCTGTTAGTTATTACCGCCCTGCTGATCTATGCGTTAGGGTCGGCGCTACAAATTAACGGCGAATATCTTAAATCCAGCATTACTCGTCGAGGCGAAGCAGCCGCTGGTCAGTTGCAAAAAGGGGCAGAATCGCTTAAGCAGTTGGATTTAGAGGGGGCAATTCGTAATTTTAGATTAGCTGATAAAAACTTTACCGTCGGCTTAAACGAATTCGAAGACCTGGGCCAACAGCATCTGTTGATGGCGGGGCTATCTTTTCCGCGATCAGAGTTGCTTCAGGGGCAAGAGGTGTTGTTGAGTGGGCAGTATTTAGCTCGGGCGGGAACTAACGTAACCACGGCGATGTTGCCACTGACTCAGTACTGGCAGAATTTAGGCAAAGACGGAAACGTGGCTCAGGATGTTGGCTATCAGGTTGGAAAACTCTTGTTGAGCAACTCCAAGCTAATCGACCAGGCGGTAGCGGATGTCGAGTCGGCCACAGATATTCTGAATCGAATTAGTGTGGCCGGATTAGAGCCTAAATATGCTCAGCTGATATCTCAAGCGGCAACTGACACCCAAAAATTTAAACAAGGGGTGGAGCTGGCCTCGGTGGTGGCTCAAAGACTACCTGATGCCTTGGGTTTTAACCACCCGAGGTATTATTTGTTGCTTAATCAAAACCCTAATGAGATACGACCGACCGGTGGTTTTATCGGTAGTTATGTTTTGGTTGAACTATACCAAGGCAAATTAGAGAGTGTGTTTGTGGATACGACCCAACGATTGGATGGGCAGAACATGCGGAGTGATATCGAACTACCAGCCCCACTCCAAGCTGTAACCTACTACTACGGTATGCGTGATGCGAACTGGGAGCCCAACCTCCCAACTGCGGCCAGGACTATTCAGCGACTTTACGAACAGGCTGGTGGCGGAACGGTTGACGGGATGATTACCGTCAATCCCGGAGTTATCACCGATATTCTAAAAGTGGTGGGGGCGATCTACGTGCCAGAGTTTGGCATCAATTTAGATGCCGACAATTTTGTTGATAAAGTACAGAAACACATCGAGATAGATGCCCAGGGCAGTTATAACCCTAAACAGTTATTAGTGGATTTTGCCCCCTTGTTTATGGATCGATTATTTAATGCTAACGAAAAACAGCTGAGCGAGGTTGGCCAAGCACTGCTTCAGCGGATGGTTAGCAAGGATGTAATGTTATATCTGACCGATTCGCAGTTAGAGGGGGTGCTACATACTGCCGGGTTTAGCGGTGAAATATGGGAAACCGGCCCCGCAGACGATTATTTATATGTGGTCGAATCTAATTTGGGTGGAAATAAAAGCAGTGAATCGTTAACACGAGAGTTTGCGCTATCTACAACCATCAGCAACAACGGTGCGGTAGTTGATAGTTTACAACTGACCTATCAACACAATGGCAGTAATAAATTTCCGGACGGGACTAACAAAAACTATATTCGAATTTATCTACCAGCCGGCACTAGAGTAACCAAGCTGGCCGGCTACAATCAGGACACCCAGATTGATACCAGTGTATCTGACGGTAAAACGGTTGTGGGATTTTGGCTAACCACCGAACCAGGGGATAGTAGCACAGTTGAATTAGATTATGTTCTGCCGTTCCGCTTGGATGTATCGGCTAATCAACCCCAATACCGGTTATTAGTGCAGAAACAACCCGGCTTGGCCGATACTAACTTCATTAGCCGAGTTAATTTGAGTGACGAGCTAAGTTTTCAGACCCAGGGCTCGGATCGGTATATCACCTGGTTCTCCGGCGATTTTGAACAGGACCTGGTGTTGACCAAACAGCTTTACCGCCAGTAAACTAAGTAGTTAGGAAATTAATCAAGGAGTATCGCCATGCGCGGCGATCACATCGCCTTTGACAACCTTGAGAGAATCGGTCGGAGATTGGGCATTCCCGACCGATATCACAGTCGGACTAGTGGCCAAGCGATCAGCGACATGCTGATTGCCGTGTTTAAGGAGATAGTCAACGGCGGGCCAGAAAGGCAGAAGAATCGTCAGCTGCTGGCGCCGAACGAGGTGTTGGTGGGAGTATATAAGCTGAAACCAGGCTCTCCCACTCAAATCAACACTCAGGTCAGGGAGGATAATCAGTGGGCTGAGCGGATGATTGACCTGGATCAGCGGGTTGTAACCTGCATTGAACATCCTGTCCACTGGGCGATGATTGAATCGCGAGCCGCTGAAGAGCACTATCGGCTGACAGAACTATTTGTCGTTGACGCCGAGCGGGCAGAACGTTACCTCATCGACCCCAGGGCCAGAAAGCATCTCCGTCCAGCCACTGCGTACAAGGAGTTCCCATCAGATACGCGGCTGATCGAGGCCCAATTTGGGGCCCGGCCATCATCACCCGCCACTGCTACCGCTACGGCCTCTTCGGGTAAGTCGACGACGAAAAAGCGCTAGCAGTTGATGCCATCGAACTAAGTCCAATTACCGCCCATCAAATACGAGGTCCCCGCGCATTGCGCGGGGCTCTTTTTATAATTTTTTATGCTCAAACGCTACTTAAGTTTAGCTACCAACGCGCTAAACGCCGCCGGATACTGATGGGCTAGCTGGGCCAAGATTTTTCGATCTACCTCAACCTTGTTGGATTTAAGTTGAGCTATAAATTTGCTGTAACTTAAGCCCAGTGGTTGGAGGGCGGCATTAATACGAATAATCCAGAGCGAGCGCATTGCCGTTTTCTTTTTTCTGCGATCGCGGTAAGCGTAGCTCATCGACTTCATTAGTGCCTGGCGCGCTAACTTTACCGATTTACGTCGGCCAGTTCGAAAACCTTTAACGGATTTCTTCAGTTTCTTATGCTTTTTTTGAGCGAGGGTGCCTCGTTTAATCCTTACCATCTTATACTCCAATCATTTTACGTACTCTATTTAAGTCCGCGCCAGTTACATTCTGTGATTTGCGGAAAGACCGCTTCCGATTGCTAGATTTTTTTGATAATTTATGCGCCTGCATCGCCCGCCGCCGGCGAATCTTACCGGTTTTGGTTGCTTTAAACCGTTTAGCGGCAGTTTTATGAGTTTTTATCTTAGGCATATTATTTGGGAATAATAATAGTAATTAATTGCTTACCCTGAAGCAGAGGAGCTTTGTCGATACGATAAGGGGCGGCAAGAGTTTTTAGAAAACGCTCCATCACCTCGTGGCCCAACTCCTTGTGGGTGATCTCTCGCCCACGAAATGCCACAGTAATCTTTACCTTGTGCCCTTTGCTAACAAATAAATCTACTCGCTTAGCCTTGGTTTGTAAATCGTGATCGTCAATCTTTAGGCCCAGGCGCATCTCTTTGTCTTCTCGACTTTTTTGATTTTTACGCTGAGAGGAAAGAGATTTAGACAACTCGTACTGATACTTGCCAAAATCCATAATCTTGCAGACCGGCGGGCGTAGGTTAGCGGCGACCTCGACTAGATCGAGCTCGGCGCTAAACGCTCGCTGTAACGCCTCGGAAGTAGGGATTACCCCAACGCGAACGCCGTTCTCGTCGATGAGTAACACCTGGGGCACGCGGATCTGATGGTTGATTCGGGCTCGTTGTTGAGGCATCGACTTAATTATAGAATGACACTAACATATTGGCGAGTCTCAGGCAAGGTTGGTAACTCTAGTCTCGCTTAGGTTTAGTTTTAGGGCTCGGTTGAATTACCTCGATTGTCTTAGTAATAGCCTGAATTGTGGCCGGAGTATTGGCCAAGGTTTCATTGCCAGATACGATAGGCATATTTAAACTGCTCTCTACCTCTAATTTATTGGCCCAAAGCACGCTCATTTCGGTGCCTGTTTCGGCCACGGTATAAAACCGAATGAGCATCTTCTTTTTACCTTCTTCCACTAAGTGAATATCTAAACGAGCCAGCTGTCCGCTAACCTCTAACTCGTTGTCTAATTTAAGCTGACAGGCGACGCTATGCTGATTTTTGGGCAGTAGGGGACGATTGGTGCCAAAAAACCGCTTAAGTCGGTTATTGGGAATCAAAATGTTTTTAATTAGATTGCGTTTTGGGGCGATGGTCAGTTCGCCCATAAAATAACGTTGGCCAATCTTTCCTAATCTTTTTTCATGGGTATGATGACGGGCCAATGTTCGAACGCCAGCCTGCCAATTGGGGATGCCAAGGAGGCGAGCCAAGTGGTTGGTCTTAGTAGTAGGGATAATCGCCAATGGCAGATTGTAGTTAGCGAGAGCATCGATTACCGCGGTAACTGTGCCGTTGCCGCCGACCGCAACCGCCGCCCGAGTGTTATCCTTAACATTGTCTTTTAGCAGGTCCGGGGTGTTGGAAAGATCTCCAATCACTACAATCTTGTGTTTAATCTTGTAACGATTAAGCAAGCCTATAAACCGGCGCTCGATGCGCCGATATAATTTATTGCCAGCTTTGGGGTTGACCAGCAAAAGATACATTATTCTTTCTCTTCTTCCACCTCGTAAGTGGGTTGAGCGGTAGGAGCCTGTTCGGCCGTTTCTTGCATGGTACTGCTCCCTTTCAGAATGCCGCCTGGCTCGATCGACATCGCTTGGCTGGTAACATTACCATTGACTCTGCCGGTCTCTAAGATCTCTAGCCGTTTAGTAGCCTGGATGTCGCCCTCTACCTCACCGGCTACGTACACATTGGCGGCGGAGATGTTGGCCTTTACCTCGGCGTGTTCTCCAATAATGATATCGGAAACGGCCTCGATAGATCCAGTAAACCGACCGTTAATCTGGATATCACCCTCACTGCTGAGGGAACCTTCGACTACCACCTCCTTGCCGATTAAGGTATCCGGTTGATTAAAATCGGCAAAGTCTTTTCTGTCTTTAGCCATAAATAAGAGAGTAAGCGATGGTCCTATTGTATGGCAATGGATCGAATTAGTAAACCCCGTTAGAGGTTGCCCAAAAAGTTTATAAATTAAGCCAAATCGAGTGGAGCGCTATTCGCTTATCACGGCCTGAGGAGATTGTCGTAACTCCGTTGGACTTCTAACGGGGTAAAGATGATTTTGGGGACAGTTGACCAAAAATCGGGTTAGGCTTAGAATGGTGAATACGGTTAATTAATCAATATGAAAGCACGTTTTTGGATAATCGGCATAGCAGTTTTGGTGGTGATTCCCACGATTGTGTTTGGGGTATGGAAACCGTTCGCCAAGGCCCCAGTCTATGACTTGTATTCGGTCACACGCGGTGAGGTTACCAGCACTATATCGGTTACCGGTTCGGTGGTTAACGGCCAAAGCCTGGAGCTGGGGTTCCTTTCGCCTGGTATCGTCAAAACTGTAGCGGTTGAGATTGGCAGTGAGGTAAAAAAGGGCGACTTATTGGTAGCGCTTAACACGGATATTTTAAATCGGCAGGCGGCCCAAGCTCGCGCATCCATTCAAGCGGCCCAAGCCATGGTGACTAAAGCCCAAAATCAACTTCGATCAGTTGATGTTAATGTGTTAAATTTTGGCCTGAACAACGCTCGGGTAGCATTAGAGAATGCGCAACGTTCGTATCAAAATGCACTCAATGCCTACAATGCTGGCCAGGGGCTGATTAGTGGATCGGCCGAAGTCGCTCGAGTATCTCTTAATAATGCACAGGCGGCTTTTACTAATGCGCAGTCTAGCTATAATCGGGTGCTGTCTGATTACAACGTTGGCCAGGCTACCTTAGCCATGGTTCAGCAGGCATCAGCCGCGCTCACTAGTGCCTCGGCGGCTTACGAAATGGCGCAGGCTCAGTATCAAACTGCTTTGCGCCAATCTGATGCCGAACGAGTTAATTCTCGAGCTCAGCTTGATTCCGCTCGGGCTGCTCTTAATAGTGCCGAGGCCGCTTATCGCTTGGCTGAGGCCCAACGGTCTCAATCTTTAGCGCCGGCCTCGTCGGCTGATATTCAATCTGCCTCAGCGCAGGTGGCGGCCAGTGTTGCCGCATTGCAGATCGTTCAGGCTCAGATGGCCCAGGCGGTGCTTAAGGCACCCATTGATGGGCGGGTAGTTACCGTTAACGCCAAGCCAGCCGAACTTAGCCCAATAGGACAGCCGGTAGTGGTATTAGAGACCGCCGGTGAGTTTAAGATCGAGGCTAATATCTCAGAAACCGAGTTGAGCAAGGTTAGGGTAGGACAGACCGTTCGAATCGCGTTTGATGCCCTACCCAATGTAGCTGTCGAAGGCAGTTTGGCTACCATCGATCCGGCCGCCACCATTATATTGGGCGTGGTTAGTTATAAGGCCACCATCGTGATGAATCAACCCATAGCCGATCTATTTTCCTCGCTAACGGCGGATTTAGAAATTATTACCGACAATCGTTCGGATGTAATAGTGGTACCGCGTCGGACTTTGACCAAAACGGATGGCGTTTACCACGTTAAAGTGCTCCAGAATAAACAGGTAGTCGAAAAAGAGGTAGAGATCGGATTAATGGGCGATACCGACGCCGAGATTGTTAGTGGTCTCGCTGAAAACGAGCAGGTTATTCTCAAACAATCTTAAATCGTGACAGCCACAACCTTAGTTAAGCTAGCCGATCTAAACAAAAGTTACGGCACTGGGAGTACCGAGACAAAGGTTCTTCGGGGCCTAAATTTAAATATTGATCGGGGCGAGTTTGTGGCGATTATGGGGCCCTCTGGCTCTGGTAAATCAACCCTGATGCATATTTTGGGGTTGCTTGATCGACCAACCGACGGCGCCTATTACTTGGCCGGTGATAGGGTTGATAGCCTAAGTGAAGATGCGTTGGCCAGTTTGCGTAATCAAAGGATGGGGTTTGTGTTTCAATCGTTTAATCTGCTTCCTCGCACATCAGCGTTAGAAAATGTAGAGCTCCCATTAATCTACGCTGGTATATCAGCCAGCGAACGGCGGACACGGGCTACGCAGGTGTTAGAACGAATCGGCTTGGCCCACCGGATACATAATGCCCCCAGCCAACTTTCTGGCGGTGAGCAACAACGGGTGGCGATTGCCCGAGCGTTAGTCTGCAACCCAGAGATTGTCTTTGCCGATGAACCAACGGGCAATCTAGATACTAAGAATAGTTTAGAGATTATGGAGGTGTTTAAACGGTTAAATCAGGAAGGTCATACCGTTGTCTTGGTTACCCACGAGGATGATATCGCCAGTTTTGCTAAAAGGATTATTAGATTAAAAGATGGGGTAGTGGTAGCTGACGAACTAAGAGGTGACGTGCAATGAACCAGTTTTCTACACTAAAGATGGCTTTAACAGCGCTCTGGATTAACAAAGTTAGATCAATTTTGACGTTGTTAGGTATTGTAATCGGCATCTCGGCCGTAGTAGTAATTATCGCTTCGGGCGAAGGGGTGCAGAATTTTGTGCTAAACCAAATCCAATCATTTGGCACTAACGTGATGACGGTAATGCCGGGAGGATCAGACGACGATCGGATGGGGCCACCAGCGGCCGTGATGGGAGTTACCGTTACTACGCTAACCATGGATGATATGTATGCCATTGGTGACCCTCGTAATGTTCCTGATGTGTTAGATGTGGGAGCGGCCTCCGCGGCCACCCAGGTGGTAATCCCGGGGATAGAAGATGATATATTTGTTGCGCTATACGGTGTTAGCCCCTCATATTTTTCTATCTCAAATATGGATCTCGTCGAAGGCGATGCTTTTACCGAAGATGACGTCAAGGAGATTAGTACGGTAGCAGTAATCGGCGATACGGTTAAGACCAAGCTATTTGGTGATGAAGATGCGGTCGGTCAAAAGATTAAGCTTGGCAATCACCGCTATCGGATAGTAGGTGTGTTAGAGGGCGGGACAACCTTTGGAATCGATATGGGCAAGATGGTTTACGTCCCAGTTACCACGGCCCAAAAATTATTGTTGGGGGTAGATTATGTGTCTGAAATTATGATTCGGGTAACTAGCGAAGATCGAATTGAAGCCGCCCGAGCAGACGTACAAAATCTATTGCGTGAGCGCCATCGTATTACCGATTCAAAGAACGATGACTTTACTATTCGCACCATCAAAGATGCTCTCGCCACAATTCAAATGGTGATGGGGGCTCTAACTCTATTTTTGGCGGCCATCGCTGCCATCTCCTTGCTGGTTGGTGGAATTGGAATTATGAATATTATGCTAGTATCGGTAACCGAGCGAACTCGGGAGATTGGTTTACGCAAAGCCATCGGTGCCAAGCGTAAGGACATCCTAATTCAATTTCTGCTGGAAGCGGTGTTATTAACTGGCATTGGTGGATTAGTTGGCTTTATCTTTGGGATTAGCGGAGCGGCGCTGACCGCAGTAATCGGCAACTGGAGTTTTCATATCAGTTGGCAGGCTATTGTATTGCCAATGTTGATGACAGCCTTCTTTGGGGTAGTGTTTGGTATGTATCCAGCAGTTCGGGCTTCACGGTTAGACCCTATCGCCGCTTTGCGTTACGAATAGGGTTTACCCCGTTAGAAGTCCGACAGAGTTATGTATTTGCACCTTTGGCCGATATGGGCGAACAGCGCTCTGCTTAGATTTTGTTCAGTTTATTACTCGTCCGGGCAACTTCTAACGGGGTTTACTTTTAGGGGGTAGCGAGTTAGGATTATAAGGTAACTTTTAGCTATGACTCTCGATAAAATCCTCGTCATTATTCAAGTGATATTGGGAATTCTGTTGATGGCAGCTATTCTGGTTCAGGCGCGAGGCGCATCTTTGGGTGAAGCCTTTGGTGGCAGTAGCGCCTTTTACGGTACTCGAAGGGGGTCAGAACGGACATTGTTTACTATCACTATTGTGATCGCTACCGCCTTTGTGGTGGTAGCGTTGATTAGTCTGCTGGTTTAAACCGGCCATTTCAGAGTGAATATTTTTCGCATTCAAAAACGGCTTAGCCCTGATCAACTCAGCCAGTCGCATGGCTTAATGCGCTGGTTATATAGGTTACAGGTACTAGCCAACGCTTTGGGCGGATTTTTGCGTTATTTTGTTAGCCACCTATCCCGCTTAGAAAAATTTGTGATAGCTGGTTTAGTCGGAGTAATATTTATCGCTAGTGTTAGTTTATTGGTAACGATTAGTCGTTCGAGCGATATTCAGCCGGTTCGGGGCGGTAGCATTATCGAAGGCATAGTCGGTCGGACGCAAGTTATTAATCCGCTCTACTCCGGCAATAATCCGGCGGATAGAGATATTAGCCAGTTAGTTTTCTCGGGCCTGGTTAAGCTGGGCAGGGGAAGAGAGTTTCTACCCGATCTAGCAGTTTCTTGGGAGGTACTGGACAGTGGTAAAACATACCTGTTTAAATTGCGAGATAACATTAAGTGGCATGATGGCGAAGAAGTGGACGCTGACGACGTAGTTTTTACCATTCAAGTTATTCAAAACGAAGGCTATACGGGTCCACTTAAAAACGCCTGGCAGGGGGTTGAGGTAACGGCTATGGATTCCCGAACCGTAAGGTTTGCCCTGCCCAATCCATCGACTTTCTTTTTATCCCAAGCCACTGTTGGAATTATTCCTACTCATCTGTTTGCTCATCTCCCCGTTGCCAATATCGGGAATCCCGAAAATAATCGACAACCAGTCGGCACTGGTCCGTACCAAATTTTAGACACCATTGCGTCTAAAGATGCCTTAAATTTAGTTGCCAATGATAACTACTATGCCAACAGACCGTTTATCGATAAAATTGTTGTTTACTTTTTTGATAGCGAAAAATCCCTGCTGGGAGCGCTGGGGAGCGGAACGGTTACCAGCGCTAGCTTCTCATCGTTGAATGATGTAAATAATCTAGGGCTACCCAACACCAGAACCTACAGTTATCAACTGCCGCAGTATAAGGCGGTGTTCTTTAATGCTTTAGGTGGCAACCCCGCTTTGTCCGATAAAGCTGTCCGTCAAGCCTTGGCCTCCGCCACCGATAAGCAAAAGATTGTTCAGCAGGTTGCTAACGGGAATGCCGAGGTGGTAGATAGCCCAATTTTGCCCGGATTTTGGGGGCATCTACCGGACATTAAAAAGTATCCGCTCGATTTTGTGGCTGCCCGAGAGGTGTTAAATCGCGCTGGCTGGAAGGATGTAGATAAGGACGGGGTGATGGAAAAGGATAACAATCGGCTGGCATTTACTCTAAGTTTTAAGAACGATGCCGCTCAAAGCCAGATTGCGGATATATTAAAATCCAACTGGAGTGCTATCGGAGTGGAGGTTACCTTAAATCCAGTCGCTAACGAAAAATTAGTGGACGAAGTTATCCGTCCGCGCAACTACGAGGCACTAATGTTTGGTCAGAACCTAGGTTCCGATTCCGATCCATATGTGTACTGGCACAGTAGCCAGGTGCAGGACCCCGGCTTGTCCCTCTCGGTCATTGCCGACAAAGATATTGATAATAATTTGGAGATGGCTCGTTTATCCTCGGACATTAACAAATCTATTAGTTACTATCATAAATTCCAAAACGCCTTTGCCAATCTAGTTCCGGCAGTATTGCTCTATCAACCGAATTTTACCTACTTGGTTGATGCAAAAGTCCGAGGAGTTACCTCGGAAATTAACTTAAGTAATCCCTCGGACCGGTTCTTGAACGTGACCGAATGGTACATTAAGTCTCGACGGTCAGCCCAGGGTATAATAGAGACTGGTTTAACAGATGCTCCAACGCAATAGGGCTCGCCCCGTTAGAAATCTTTCCACGTAGGTTGGTCTCTAACGGATTGAGAATTGGTACAACCAAGCTTATTTACAATATTGAATCCTGTTTAGTAGATTTCTAACGGGGCGAGTGGTGGAACTGGCAGACACGCTAGGTTAAGGGCCTAGTGGGGCAACCCGTGGAGGTTCGAGTCCTCTCTCGCCCACCAAAAATTTCTTATGAATAGGTGGGCACTAATCATTATTTTGGCAGGCGGGCTTTTGTCGGGTGGGTGCTCGAAACTCAGCTCTCAGTTAGCAAACAATCCGGCCGCCGAGTGCGGCACTATCGAAGTGGCCGAAAATCTGGAATCTTATAATCAGCTGGCTATTCCCGAAAAGCAATTTGTTGGCATATTAGAAGATAACGGTCCTAACGACAGTGGTGTAGCCACCACCCTTCAGAGATATTCCAGATATGCTGTAAGCGGACAGCCGTTAGCACCGATATCCCAGGATTTGAGCGCCTATGTTGGCAGACAGGTGATAGTAATTGGGCGGCAGTATCAGTTTGAGCTCGAGGGGCAGTTACTCGACGAACTGTGGGCAAAAAGTATAAGCTGTCGATAGCTTAATATTTAGGGCCCCCCATAGGGATTGCTACTGGGGTTTACGCTCTGGTTACCAAAATGGACATGTAGCTCAGTTGGTTAGAGCATTCGGCTTACATCCGAAAGGTCACAGGTTCGAATCCTGTCATGTCCACCAGGCTATGGGCGAGTGGTGGAATGGTATACACGAAGGACTTAAAATCCTTTGCCGCAAGGCTTGTGGGTTCGACTCCCACCTCGCCCACCAGTCTTCGCTACCTAACGGTAGCTACGCCTGGCTTTGCCAGTTAATATATAAAAGCGAAGACTGTCCTGCGTAGCCCTTTAGGGCGAAGCACGGAC
>JAFGPN010000001.1 GCA_016936175.1 Patescibacteria group bacterium
CGCCACCTCCCCCATCGTATCCCAAGTAATATTGTGGCCGGTTCCAATCGTCCACCTCTCCCCACCGTTGGGAGCGGTTACTGTAATAGCTCCCGCCGCCGGGACGATAGTAAAGCTTACCAGGGCTTCTGTGGATGTCCCGGCCTTGGTAAATACCATGGTCAGGCCCACAAAAGAAACTGCCAGCACCACCATTAGCTCGCGCTCTAGTAGTTTCCAGATAAATTTTTGTATTTGTTTTCGCATCTATCAGATATAGTTACCCGATTATGATGTTTTTCTATTATATCATAAAATCACCTCTAAGTCAACCCCACGCTAAGTTAAGTCAGGTCAGCACACGACAACTACCAGCCACTCACTGACCGGGTCAACGCTCACATAATCTATGGAAATTAGTGCGGGGTTACTTCTACCGGCGACGGCCGTTAACGGCATAGCGCTCTCGCTCTCCCTCGGGCACGGCAAAGATCATCTTACCCGCAACAGTCTGAAATACTCGGGTGACTGACACCTCCACTTCTTTGCCGATTAGCCGGCTACCACCCTCAACCACTACCATCGTGCCATCGTCGAGATACCCCACGCCCTGAGTTCTGTCCTTCCCCTCTTGGACTAGTTTGATGTGTAGTTTCTCTCCCGGTAATACTACCGGTCGTAGAGCATTATTTAGTTCGTTGATATTCAACACAGCCACATTCTGAATCTGTGCCACTCGATTAAGGTTATAATCCACGGTCATTAAGCGGGCTTTTAGTTTGCGGGCTAACTTAAGGATCTTAGCATCAACATCTACCTCCGAGGGAAAATCCTCGTCAATTATTTTGATAGCAATATTCTTATCTTTTTTGAGTTCGCTCAAGATGTCCAAGCCTCGGCGACCACGACTCCGCCTAAGATCATCTGCCGAATCAGCAATACCTTGCAATTCTTCTAAAACAAACTTAGGTAGAATTAGGCGGGCGCTTAAAAATCCCGTTCGTACAACTTCTAATATCCTTCCATCAATAATCACCGACGTATCAATGATTACATCAGTTCCATCATGAGCTGGAGGCGCTTCTCGCCGGATGGTAGCGCTAACTAATGTGTCAAAGAACCGGCTAACCGATTTGATTAAAACCGTCCGTTGCTTATAAGCGTAGGTGGTAACTACCGCTACGCTAAACACATTTACCAGCAATGGTAGCCACTGACCAAACAGTCCATCAATTCGGTTCAGAGGAACCGAGATTAGCGCTCCGATTGATAGCCCCACTACTACCCCCAAAGTGGCTATCACAAAATCGGCGGCCTTAATCTCGAGCGACTTTCTCGCAAACAAGAAGTAGGCCACCACTAATAACAAAACAATAATTCCAAATACCTGTGAAATCAACATTAGATAAAAATAATTAGATAAATCCCTTTTACTAAGATTGTCGAGGAACTACTTGCCCGAGCGACCAACGCTCTCCGGCTGGGCAGCTTTACGGACAGTCTTTATTTTACCCCCAGATAGCACTAATTTGCTACCCCGCTTGTCTACTTGAACCTTAGCTCCCTTGCTAAACTCACCTCTTAGGATTGCTTCTGCTAGTTGGTCCTCAATTAGGTTTTGGATTACTCGTCGTATCGGCCTAGCCCCGCTCTCTGGCTCAAACCCCTGAGAGGCAATTAGGTCTCGAGCTGGTTTACTCACCTCTAAAGCAATTCGCTGATTCTCTAACCGATCGGCTAACTGTTTAATCTGCAGATCGACTATGCGTCGAATATCTTTTTGGTTTAGAGGATGAAATACCACGATTTTGTCGATTCGATTTAAAAGCTCCGGTCGAAACGTCTTTTTTAACTCGTCCATCACCTGGTCTCGCAACCTCTCGTAATCACCCTGACTGGCCGCCTCGTTCTCTTCTCTAAAACCGATAGCAGCTTGGCGATTTAGCAAGCCGGTACCCACATTGGAGGTCAAAATAATAGATGTGTTTCGAAAAGACACCTTCCGGCCCTTGGCATCCGTTAAAAATCCATCTTCTAATATCTGTAACAATATATTCATCACATCCGGGTGGGCTTTCTCAATCTCATCCAACAAAACTACAGCGTAAGGTTTGCGCCGAATCGCTTCGGTTAACTTACCACCCTCGTCATAGCCAACATAGCCAGCCGGAGCTCCAACCAACCGAGCTACATTATGCTTTTCCATAAATTCGCTCATGTCGATTCGAACCAGCGCTTCTTTATCCTGAAACACCTCCTCGGCTAACACCTTGGCCAACTCGGTTTTACCAACCCCAGTTGGGCCTAAGAACATAAACGAACCCATCGGCCGATTAGGGTTGCCAATCTGAACCCTGGAGCGACGGATGGCCGAAGCCACTGCCGCCACCGCCTCATCCTGACCGATAATGCGACCCTTTAAAGCGCTCTCTAAATCACTGAGGTTTTTAATCTCTTCGCTGGCCAGCTCCCCAACTGGAATATTGGTCCACAACGAAACCACCTTGGCAATCTCTTCGGCAGTTACTTTCGGCCAAGTATCTTTATTATCATCTGCTTTCTCTTTTTGGGCCGCGTCGATCTTTTTTTGTAGCCGTAGCTCCTGGGCCCGAAGCTTGGCAGCCTTTTCGTAATCCTGCTGCTCGACCGCTGTCTCTTTCTCTTTGATTATTTGGTCTAACTCGGCCCGCTCACCAGCTGTTTTAGGGTGAGCTAACCCAGCCGCGATTCTAACAGCCGAAGCCGCCTCATCAATTAGGTCAATTGCCTTATCCGGCAGATAACGATCGTTGATATAACGGACAGATAATCCTACCGCCGCCTCGATTCCCTCCGCCGGTATAAGCACCTTATGATGCTCTTCGTATTTTTCTTTGATTCCCATTAAAATACCCACCGTCTCCTGCGGACTGGGCTCTTTAACTAAGATGGGTTGGAAACGTCGCTCTAACGCCGGGTCTTTCTCGATATGCTTTCGGTACTCGTCGGTGGTAGTGGCACCAATCATCTGTAGTTCACCGCGAGCTAAAGCGGGCTTTAAAATATTGGCCGCATCCAAACTACCCTCAGCACTACCGGCCCCGACTAGAGTATGTAGTTCATCCACAAATAAAATTACATCTTTGGTTTTACGTACCTCATCAACAATCTGGTTAATTCGTTCTTCAAATTCTCCGCGATATTTGGTTCCGGCCACCATAGCGGATGGATTTAGCACCATTAATCTTTTATTGGCCAAATTCTCGGGAACTTCGTGATTAACTATTTTAATCGCCAATCCTTCAACGATAGCTGTCTTGCCGATGCCTGGATCTCCGATTAGTACCGGGTTATTTTTAGTCCGACGATTAAGAATTTGAATTACTCGTTGGATTTCATTATCCCGACCAACAATCGGGTCAATCTTGGCCTCTTTCGCCATGCTCGTTAAATCAATACTGTAGTTATCTAAAATCGGGGTGTCGGATTGTTTGCCGGTTTTGGCCTTGCCAGCTCGTCCAGCCGCCGTTCCAGCCATCTCGCTGGCACTGGCTCGGATGGTTTCTAAGGCTAGTTTAGCGAGCTCAACCGGGTCGGCCCCCAGTTCTTTGATCAGACGATAAGCCTCGCTATTTTTGTCCTGGACCATTGCCATTAACAGATGCTCTGTTCCGATGTAGTAACTGCCATGTTGGGCCGCCATTAAAACTGCCGTCTCTACTAATCGACGAGCGCCGGGGGTTAAGCCAACCTTGGTCCCCGAGTTTTGCTGGGCTAATCCGATAATCATATTAGCCCGTTCGGCACTTACCCCAAAACTATGCAGAATCTCGTAGGCCGAACCTCCCCGTATATTTAACATCGCTAACAATAAATGTTCCGTGCCTAAATGAGCCGCACTCAAATCTCGCGCCACTTTCTGGGCGTTGGTAAGCACCTTTTTTGCGTTAGTGGTAAATTTGTCTAAATAGTTGTATCCGTCCATTTTATTCTGATTGAGCTGATTCTTCGCTCGCCTCCGGCGGAGAGGCCGCTTCCTCAGTTGGGGTCACCTCTTCACTCGACGCTTCTTCTGGTGCCGTTCCAGGCAGGGGCATGCCTTCTTTATCAACCTCTATCTGCCAGCCCGTTAATTTACTGGCCAATCTGACATTTTGACCAGCCTTACCGATAGCCAAAGACAGTTGATCACTAGGCACTTTAATTTTAGCGGTTTTGGCATCTTCGTGTAGCTCTACCTCGTCGATCTTGGCTGGAGCTAAGGCATTGGTAATAAACTGTTTTACATCGGCATCCCAAAGCACTATATCGATCTTTTCTTCGCCGATCTCTGCCATTACCGCTTGGACACGCACTCCGCGCCGCCCCACCAAAGACCCAACTGGATCGATTGCCTCCTGGTTGGATAATACTGCCACCTTTGATCTTACCCCGGCCTCGCGAGCGATGCCCTTAATCTCCACCGTACCCGCAGTAATCTCGGGTACTTCCATCTCAAACAACCGCTTAATCATATCCGGGTGGGCTCGAGATACGATTACTTGTGGATCGCGACCACCGGACTGAACTTCGACTACGTAAACCTTAAATCGCTGACCAACGTAATAACGATCGGCTCTGGATTGCTCTGATGGAAATAGAATCCCAGACGTACGACCAATATCGATCATTACTACATCGCCTTCGATTCGCTGAACCACACCCTGGACCAGTTGACCGACCTTGGACTGATATTCATTAAATATGATGTCGCGCTCGGCCTCCCGCAATCGTTGCAAGATAACTTGCTTTGCGGTTTGGGCGGCTACTCGGCCATATTCGGCCGGCGGAAAAACCTCTTCCTTTATCTCGCCTTCCAGTTTGGCCTTTTTATCGATCTTCTTGGCATCTTTGAGTGAAATTTCTTTTAGCGGGTCCTCGACCGTCTCAACAATTTTGTGAACCACAAAGATGCGGGTCTTTTCGGTCTCGGGGTCAATCTTGGCCACAATCGTCTGTTCTTTTTGACCAAAATCCTTCCGATAAGCCGCCGCTAAGGCAGCCTCGACCGTCTCTAACACCACATCCATTGGGATGCCTTTTTCTTCGGCAATCTGATTGATAGCGGACATAAACTGGGATGATTCCATAACACTCCTTTAGCTCTTAAAAAAGTGGGCTGCACCCACTTCATCCAACAAGGTTAATTTATCATAGCTCGAGGAAAAGTCAACCGGTGGGCTAAAAAGCATGATCAAGAAGGGTAGCCCTATAGCATCGGTCAAACGGTCGATAGATTACCTCTACCACCCCAAAATCGACCGGACCTTGATAGTTAGTAGTTACTATATAGTAGTCGGCTAACCTTCGCAGACGCTGTTGCTTATTAATGGTAACTGCCTCGCTGGGCTGACCAAAAGATACTCCCGAGCGCGTTTTAACTTCTATAAAATATCGAGCGCTCGGATGCTGGGCGATGATATCGATCTCGCCCAACGGACAAGTAAAATTGCGCTCCAAAATGCTAAAACCTAATGCTACTAGCAGTTTGCCAGCCACTATCTCACCGGCTTGTCCTAAGTTGATGTCTTCGCCCATTACGATAACTGCAGATTGGCAGTAGCCGAGACATTGGCCTTGACCGGCCGAAAACTTTGACGATGCCAATCCGATGCCCCCAGCTCTCGCAGTTTTATTTGATGAAAAGCAGTGCCATAGCCCTTATTGGCCGACAACCCGTAGCCAGGATTGACCAGGTCAATCTCATCCATCATCCGGTCACGAGCAACCTTGGCCACGATCGAAGCCGCCGCAATCGATAACGACTTCTGGTCACCATCAATGACCCCCATCGATGGCACCCCAGAAAAACCGACTAAAAAACCATCCACCAAAATAAAGTTTGGCTTAACCGATAAATTCGCCACCGCTCGCCGCATGGCCAAATAGCTGGCCTGACCCACCCCCATCTCGTCTAATTCGTGGTTTTCTACTATCCCAATCCCTATATCAATCGCCACTCGATAAATCTTTAGCAAAACCTTCTCTCGTTGCAGAGGGGTTAACAGCTTTGAATCGTTTATTCCATAAGATCGACTTAAAAAAGGCAGCATCACCGCTGCTGCAACCACTGGACCGGCCCACGCTCCTCTCCCCGCCTCATCAACCCCAGCCACCAACAAATGACCTCGGGATTTAAGCTCCCGTTCAAACCGAAAATTAGGCCTGGTCTTCTTCTGTCGAATCATTACTCGGCACCTCCGCTACTACTGTATCATCAGTAGCAGGCGGGGTCGAAGGCGTATCGGAAACTGCGGCAGTGTCCTCTGTCTGTTCTTTAGCCGCTTCTACCGCTTCGGCTAACTCCTCTTCGGTCGGGACCTGCTCTTCGTCCTTAGTAGCTACCAACTCCCACATCTCCCGATCGACCTTTTTATCTTTCATCTTTAGAGCCTTACCGGACAAATCTCGCAGATAGTAAAGCTTGGAACGTCTAACCTGCGAACTTTTCTTAAATTCGATCTTCACGATGTTGGGTGATTGCAATAAGTAGATTCGCTCCACACCAACACCAGAGGCTATCTTTCGCACCGTAAAACTGGCGTTTGGACCAACATGTCCGTGCGTCTTGATAACGATGCCCTCAAATACCTGGATTCGTTCCTTGTCACCTTCTTTAATCTTCTGGTGAACCCGAACGATATCCCCAGGATGAACCTCGGGCAATTTGGATTTAGATTGAACTAAGCTCTTAGCCATAGGTGTAATTACCTCGCTATGGTAGCAGAAAAAAATCTGGGAAGCAAGGGGTAAAAATAGGGGGCGGCCCAAGGGCCGCCCCGATTCATGCCACAACATTTCTTACTGGGCCGCGGTGGCGGCAGTCAATTGGGCCGCGGAGGCCACCACATCGCAGGGCGAAACCAGCTCATCGGTTTGGGGGGTACTCGATGAGCGGGCAGAGATCAGCTTGAGAGGGGTTCGATAGCCTGTGGGCAACGATACCCGCACCCGGTACCGGACCGGCTCCTTCGCCTTCTGCTTGCTGGGCTTGGGCGAGATGGAGAAGCTTAACACCGAGGCCATGCAACCAGGGATTAGCTCCCGCCATTCCGGCAACCACTCATCTTTTTCTGCCACGGCTGTGAGATCGGCCAAGACTTTTGTCTTGGCCATCTCCATGATTGTGGCCGGGTCCGGCTCGTTGCTGACAACGGTGAATGCCCTGCTCCGGTTGGCCTTAGTCCAGTCATAGAGCTTCATCCTGAAACTACGATTATTGCAGCCCTGTTTATCCTTCTTTCCCATCAATTTGGTTCCTCCAAAGAATATTGTTGTGGATTTTCAAGCGCGCATTGAGATAAGTTAAGACTCATCCCACCGCTAACCGGTTTTAAAATATCGTAAATCTGCTCTCCTGTAAAGAAAAACCGCCCCGGGCTACCGGGACGGCTTAATCGCTAACTGGGAGGCACCCTCACAAATTAGCAAGAAAAACTCACTTAGACCTGGGTTTGGTTTGGCGCAGTCCAGAAACGCCTGAACATCTAACAGATAAATACCCTGCACATCATTCCACTCACCTACCAGGTACAGGTGATTATATTCCGAATCGTAAGCGGCCTCGACAAAGTTGAAGTGGTGATCTAGTGTCAACACCACTTCAGTTCCGTCCTGCTGGATACCCCACTGCTCAGGGTCATATCGAATCTCCGCCGACAGATGGGTAGCTAATAATCCTGTCACTACCGTTATCTGCTGGCTTTGATCAATGCTACCCGGGCTTATAACGACTATCCCGCCAACTACACCTTCTGCGAGAAATGGCTGCGAACAATTAGCTTGCACCAAAGTAGTTGCAACCCCTTCTCGCTGACGAGGACTTGTCCAGCGTAGTTCGTTGGCGGTGTTAACAAAGTAGAGTCGACCTCGAAGTCGACTTGCTGTCCAAACAGGAGGAGCAAGCAACTCCACCCCAGTAACTACCACACAACGTTCATCGCGGGTCAAGTTATGGATTAGCAGGTCCCCCGAGTTTTGGTAGGTTAGCCAACGCTCGTTTGGTGACCATGCAGGACATCGGCTTCTCCCGTCGAAACTAATCTGTCGAATGACCCCATCCGACAAAACATAGATGTTGCAAGCGCCGTTGTCATCAACATCAAACACCAGGCTCGTCCCGACGTCGTCAAATTGAGGATGGCCATGAACCCCGAGTATCGGCACAACGTATGATCTGTCCCAGTTATCGTCTGTCAGGGTCAACCGATCGTCAGCGTCGATGTAGGCAAATCGCACCCAAGTGAGGGCTCCATTTGTCTCGTTGGGAAGCTCGATAATGTCTGGTGTCGCTGGTAGGTCTGTCTCAACCCATATTTTTCTCAACCCCCAAACCTTGATCAGCCATTCGAGAATGGCACGATGAAGCGCCAGCTCGCCTTTGCCAGAAATCATGTCCCAGTGATCGTAGCCCTGCCAAACACAATAATTAGCCACCACTCCATCAAGAGTGGCAGATGGTACCGTCACAAACCCGTCACTAACCAGAGCTAACCTTTCGTTGCCCTGCCAATCCGAGTTGGCAATAATCAGAGCCCCAAGCTCCGCTAGCTGACGATTATCTCGCATTCCGTTTAGCAGAGTATCGCCACGCCCCGCCAACACATCAAGCAGAGTGAGATTTCGTTGCCAGAAAGTGGCCAACGGGGCCTTAATCGCACCCGCAAAAAACATTAACCGACTGTGTGGTTGACCAGTCTCCGGATAACTGGTCGTCAACTGCTCGGTACCCAATGCGATCTGATCGAAGATCGGTATTAATCGGGAGTGTGCAACGGGAAACACTTTCGTTACAGCCGCATCCCGTATCGGCTTGATCGCGACCGGCGTGGATAGGATTGGCGCTCCCAACAAGACGCCCCCGGCTATCACATCGTGTCGTTGGTCTATCAGCCACACCACCACTCCTCCTTCACTGTGTCCGACGATTGCTACACAACTATTATCGAAATGTCGATTGTTCGCAATCGCATCAGCAACGTCTCTGGCTATCTTATCGATCGGCTGATTGGGATAGTAACTGCCCAACCACAGCTCCACTAGGTCAAAGGTAAGCTCGTTCAACAATTCGACCCCCAGTAGGTTAAGATTCTTGATCAGCTGATCAAAATAATCTTCTACCTCGCGGGGGTTCATTCCATTGGGGTCAGCGGTATCGACACAACCTGGCAATAGTACCAACTTGTATGGCGAGTCGACCTTCTGTTCTGACCAGCGAACCAGTCTCCCGGTGCCCGGACTGACTATCGACGGCTGGCCGCCGGTGCAACCAACTAAACCACAGACCAGCACAAACCACAAAGCGCGCCACATGGTTATCACCTCCTTTGACGCACAGCCTAAATTTCAACGTGCCCGACCTTAGTTAGTAAGCTCTCTTATCAAATCCCGTTCTAATTCCCGGGTTTGAGTTATCTTGGTAGTGGTCTTTAGCCGCTGCCAAATATTTTTTGCAAACACCTCGATCTCCACCCCTACCTCACCCGGGTGCTGTTCTAATAATTGCTTAAGTGATTTCAATTTCTCTGCCCCAAACTCTCTTGGCAGTCTAACTATCAGATTACCAGCCCGATACCGAAAGTATCTATTAGCGTTAACTGGCGCCGGTGCCGGAATCGCTCCTCCATTGGATTGCCGCTGAGGCAGAGCCTGTTTTAGCTCGGCTAAAGATAGCTCGGTGACCTCTTTAATGGTCTCAGCTATAATCTTAGCTTCGCTCCGGATAATAATCTCACCGTCCTCATCGCTCACCCGATCCTTTACATTAACTCTGCCCTCGATTACAACCACCCGATCAGTTGTCAGCAGATTGCGTACCGCCTGCAACACCTTCGGAAAAACTATTACTTCCAAGCTACCGGTTAAATCCTCTAACCTCATAAACATCATCTCGTCATTGGTGCGAGTCTTAACTTTTTGGATTGATGCAATAATCCCCCCAACCTTCACTTGCTTGTTGTCACTATCTTCGTGGAGACTGTTTATCGGCGTGACGAATTCGGCCAACTTTGGCCCCAGCTCTTTGAGCGGATGTTTAGAGACAAACGTTCCCAACAACTCTTTTTCCCAAGCTAATCGCTCTTTCTCAGTAGAAAGCGGCCCCGGCTTAAGTTGCCAGACAGTGGCTGGCGCTACATCGGCTCCAAAAATGCCCAACTGATCAATATCGCCTGTACGATACAGCCGGTTAACAAATTCAACCATGCTTTCGACATTATCAAACAGTTGCCGACGATCTCCAAAATCATCTAACGCTCCCGCCTTAGCCAACGATTCAAGAGTTTTTTTATTTAAGGCGTCTTTGGGTACCCGCTTGAGAAAATCCTCCAAATTAACATAGATGCCGTTTGTCTTTCGTTCTTCTACAACTAAGTCTGATACCTTCCGCCCAACATTTTTTATTACATTAAGACCAAACCTAATGTTACCGGTATCTTTAACTACCGCAAAATCGGTAAAGCTTTCGTTAACCGAGGGGGGCAAAACTTTTATCTTCATGTGCTCTGCTTCGGCAATATTTTTAGCTACCTTGTCTAAATCACCCTGGTCCGACGTCATTAAGGCAGCCAAAAACTCGTTGGGGTAATGAGTTTTTAGGTAAGCTGTCTGATAAGCTATCATGCCATAACAACTAGCATGGGCTTTATTAAAACCATACCGAGCAAAAGGTTCCACAAATTCGAACAATTTCTCGGCAACAGACCTAGTCACACCATTAGCAACCCCGCCTTCGATAAATTTTTTCTTTTGTTCTAAAAGCAAAGACCCTATCTTCTTACCAATAGCTTTTCTCAGCACATCTGCTTCACCCATGGTAAAGCCGCACAGATCGCGGGCAATCCTTAAGACCTGCTCTTGATAGACAGCAATTCCATAAGTCTCTTTGAGAATCGGTTCCAACTTAGGGTGAAGATATTCTATTTTATGCTTGCCGTTTTTCCGATCGATAAATTCTGGTATTAGTTCAATCGGGCCAGGACGATATAAAGCCACCATGGCAATAATATCCGAGAGCGCCATCGGCTTAAGCAACTGGAGATTGCGCTTCATCCCATCACTTTCTAATTGGAACACCCCCGTGGTTAGCCCCTTGCTTAACAACTGGTAGGTTGGTTTATCATCTAAGGGAAGTTTGGCAATATCAAGTTCCACCCCCTTAGTTTTTCGGATAATTCGCAAGGCATTTTTAATAATAGTTAAGTTTTTAAGCCCCAAGAAATCAATTTTGAGCAGACCTAATTTTTCGATTGGGAACATCGAATACTGAGTCACCAGCGAAATATCTCCTTTGCTCGCCGTTTGAAGTGGCGTGTAGTTAACCAAGTCTTTGTCGGCAATAACCACCCCAGCGGCGTGGACTGAGGTGTGACGCACAACGCCCTCTAATTTTTTGGCCAAATCAATTAATTTTTTAACCTTGGCATCCCGCTCATAGAGACCTTTCAATTCGTCAACGCTCTTAATCGCCTCACTTAAAGATGCCCCAAATGGAATTAGCTTAGCGATTCGGTCAACCTCAGCGTAGCTAAAACCTAAAGCTCGACCGGTATCACGAACCGATGCCCTGGCGGCCATCGTCCCAAACGTTACGATCTGCGCTACCCTATTCTTACCGTACTTCCCCACCACATACTCAATCACCTCTCCTCGGCGATCATCGGCAAAATCAATATCAAAATCGGGCATCGAAATACGTTCTGGATTTAAAAACCGCTCAAAGATTAAATCATATTCGAGAGGATTGAGATCAGTAATATCTAACACATAAGAAACCATACTGGCGGCACCGCTCCCCCTCCCGGGGCCAACCACTATCCCCTGGTCTTTGGCCCAATGGATAAAATCGGCCACTACCAAAAAATAAGACTCATAGTTCATCTGGCAGATTACTGACAACTCGTAGTCCAATCTTTGCTTAACCGCCTCGGAGGGGTTATCACCAAACCGCCTCTTAGTTCCGACCTCTACCATAGCCAGCAATCTACCCCGAAGGGTTTCCCCCTCTGGCAGATCAAATTTTGGCAGAACTATCTTGCCCAAATCTATTTTTACCTCACACTGATCGGCAATTTTTTGGGTATTACTGATGGCTTCCGGCACATCATTAAAGGCTTTAATCAACTCCTCGGGGTCGGTTAGGTCAAAGACCTCGTTCCTCATACTAAAACGTGTTTCATCAGTTACTTTAGCACCAGTCTGAACACATAATAAAACATCATGCGCTTCAACATCATCGGCACAGAGATAATGAGAATCACAGGTGGCCACTAACGGCAAACCCCTTTCGCGGGCGATCGATTTTAATCGCTCGTTAACTCTCTGCTGATTGGCAATGTTGGGATGGTGTTGTAGCTCTAAGTAGTAGTTATTGGGAAAGACCTTCTGGTGCCAATCTAACAACTTGGCAATTTGCCTTTCGTCGTCTGCCAAAATAGCCGCGGGTAGTTCCCCTCTCAGGCACCCGGACATGGCTATCAAACCTTCTGCGTGCTGTTCCAAAAAATCATGATCAATCCGCGGCCGATAGTAGTATCCGTCTACATGAGCCTTGGTGCTAATCTTCATTAGATTAAGATACCCCGCATAGTTATAGGCCAGCAATGTAAGGTGAAAGTAATCCTTTTTCCCGGTGGCAGTAGGGGCTTTGTCAGATAAACTGCCACTAACGACATATACCTCACACCCAACGATTGGCTTTATCCCCGCTTTGAGACATCCTTCGTAAAACTCAATCACGCCATACATCACGCCATGATCAGTCAGCGCCAATGCGTTACTTCCTTGTTCCTTGGCTTTAGCTATCAAATCGGGAATCTTGCTTAAACCATCCAGCAGACTGTAGTGGCTATGGACATGCAGATGAACAAATTTCACTTTTTTCTCCTAATTAAAAACCCAGGGGCACCCTCTATTGTAGCAGATGCTCCTAACGCCTACGCCGCTCAAAGAAAAACCAACTCAGGGCAACGATTCCTAAAACAACTGCCAGCAAAAGAATCAGCCACCACACCCAGCTCAAAACAAAATGGGTAAAGCCTACGGCTAAGTTAACTAACCATTGACCCGGGGTGGTATCTGCCAAAAACCAAACTCCGACCAAAAATATCAGAATGCCAACCAGCAACCCCCGCAACAATTGAGGGTGTGATTCGCCGAAATAAACCCACTCATTTATAAATCGTTGCCACCAGCTTCTGTCTTCAAAATCACGGCCCATTAAATCTAGAATGGCTTGGAGATAAACGGCTGTGGCATGTTCGGCTGTTTTGCGGTCAATCGTAAATCCCGGCACCTCTACAATATCCTCGTACACTTTGTGTGATTCTAAAACGCCTTTGAGGTTAGATAGCTGTCCAGCCACATTTTGGATAGCCTCATGCATAGTCTCACCAAAGCTAACGATTCCTAAGACCTCCCTAAACAACTTGTCAGCTTCGATTAGAGCCATACCATAGGCCAGGTGATGCTTCATCGCTAACAGGCGCTCAACTCGCTCCCATTCTTTTTCGATGATTATTTCTTCTTGATCCATCGCCTTAGTTGGCTCTTGTTCTTCCATGCTATTTCACTATCAAATTAATAATTCGACCCGGAACGTAGTGGCGCTTAACAACTTTTTTGCCTTCTATGTGGGTAGCCAAGCTGGGCAAGGCTATCGCTAGCTTCTCCACCTCTGCTTCGTCAGCAGTTGGTGAAACAGATAAAGTGCCGCGCAATCTGCCGTTAACCTGAACTGCTACGGTTACCGAATCCTCGAGCAGTAGCTTAGGATCAAACTTGGGCCAATCAGAAACAAAGATGCTCTGCTTATGACCAAGCTTTTGGTAAATCTCCTCTGCGATATGTGGCGTCATTGGCGCCAACAGCATCACTAACCTCTCGAGTGCCGATTTGGTAATTCCCCGATCAATTGCCAAATTAACAAACTCCATGCAAGAGCTAACGATGGTATTAAATTTCATCTGTTCGATATCGTCGGTAACTTTTTTAATCAGTTTGTGGATTGCCCGATCGGTTTCGGGAGCCTTAGCAACCGGTTTTAAACTCCAGACTCGATTTAAGAACCGGCGAACACCTTCTATCCCGGCGGTATTCCACGGCAAAGGTTGGTCAAAGGGACCCATAAACATCTCATACATCCTTAAGGCGTCGGCTCCAAACACTTCGATTACCTCATCTGGGTTTATTACATTGCCTTTGGATTTGCTCATCTTCTCTCCATCCGTTCCCAAAATCAGACCCTGATGCCGAAGTTTCAAAAAAGGCTCGTTAAAATTAATGTAACCAAGTTTATGCAAAACTTTTACGATAAATCGAGCATAGAGTAGATGCCCGTTAGTATGCTCGGACCCGCCAATATATAGGTCCACCGGCATCCAGTGTTTTAATGATTCCGCACCAGCAAATTCCGTTGCGTTATGTGGGTCGCAATAGCGCAAAAAATACCAGGACGAGCAGACAAAGGTATCCATCGTATCTAATTCCCTGCGCGCGCCCTTGCCGTATTTTTTTGCCACCCCAGATTGGAATTTTTTAGATAGTGCCAGCGGTGATTCGCCGGTTGGTTTAAAATCTACATCGGTGGGTAGTTTAATTGGCAACTCCTCGACATCAACGCTTCTAACCCCACCATCGGCCAGATGGATAATTGGAATCGGCGCTCCCCAGTAGCGCTGACGGGATACCAACCAATCATGTAGCTTATACTGCACCGTTATCTTGCCACCAAAGGTCTCAGCCATATCTGCCCCCGCTATCTGTGATGATTGTCCAGTAAATCTACCAGAATTTATTAATTTGCCGTGGCCAACATATGGCAACTTAGATTGATCTGATTCTACAACTTCCGTTATCGGCAACTTATGCTTCGTTGCAAATTCAAAATCCCTATCATCGTGAGCCGGTACCGCCATAATTGCACCAGTGCCATAATCGGTTACGACATAGTCGGCTACCCAAATTGGGATCTCAGATTCAGTCGCCGGATTGATCGCACAGGCGCCAGTAAAAACACCCGTTTTTTCTTTGGCGACCGTCCGATCTAAGACACTCTTTAAACGAGCATCTTTAATATACTTCTCGATTTTATGCTTTTGCTCTTTGGTTACAATCCGTTTAATCAACGGATGCTCTGGAGCTAAGACCAAATATGTTGCACCAAACAGCGTATCTGGACGCGTGGTAAACACTTTGATTCTTGATTTTTCACTCTTAATTTTAAATTCAATTTCTGCTCCTTCGCTTTTGCCAACCCAGTTTTTTTGTCCGGTTTTGGTCGATTCGGGCCAATCTAATTTATCCGGATGGCAGGCCAATTCATCAGCAAAATCAGTGATCTTAAAAAACCACTGTTTTAGATTTTTCTGCTCTACCACAGCACCACAACGATAGCAACAACCATCAACCACCTGTTCGTTGGCTAATACGGTTTTATCTTTGGGGCACCAATTTACACACGCCTCTTTTTGGTAGGCGTAACCATTATCGTAAAGTATCTTAAAAATCCATTGGGTCCACTTATAGTAACTGGGGTCGGCGGTATTTAACTCCCTGTTCCAATCGTAAGCAAATCCCAGCGACTTAACCTGTTTGCTAAATCGGACGATGTTAGCCTTGGTCAGTTTCGCTGGAGGTTGCCCTATCTTAATGGCATAATTTTCTGCGGGTAAGCCAAAGGCATCCCAGCCCACTGGTCGCATAACATTATGGCCCAGCATCCGGTGATATCGAGCTAATATATCAGTGGCGGTATAGCCCCTGGGATGACCAACATGTAGACCATCTCCCGAGGGATAAGCAAACATATCCAAGGCATAGTACTTGGGGTGATGGTTGTCGGCAGTAGCCTTAAAAATCTGCTGCGTAGCCCAAAACTTCTGCCACTTTCGCTCTATTTTCTGATGACTATATTTTTTTATTACTACCTTCATGCCGACGTTTTTTATCTGTCCAGTAGCTTAATTTTAACATGGAGCCCCTAACTCACTAAATGGTCTGCCACGGCCCAATGGGAAAAACATCCCGCGCTAACAGGCCACAAAATAACAAAAGGAGTCCTTTGGCCTGTTTAGTGCTGGGATAAGTAAGGCCGGGCATATCCTTGAAATCTCAAGGTAGAGGCCCGGCTATGGAAAATGGGGTGCTACCCAGCTATTGATAACGTGTCCGCTTCTTCCTGTCATTGTTCCTCCTACGACTACTTTTTCTTTTGAACAACCGACACTCCGGCAAAAACCTCGTTCATGGCTAATTCAACCACCTCGCGTTGTGATAGTTGATTACCCTCAACTTGGTTTCGCCCCTTACGCTTTCGGCTAGACCGAAATCGGCTCTCGAGATCCCTGACTTTGTTGGTCAATCGATTAGCCTCATCGTCGGTCAGACGCACAAACTCCCCGGCCATCTGTCGAATCTCCGATTGCGTATAACAACCATCCACAAAGATGGCTCCGAGAGTAATCACTCGGCGTTTGCAGTTGGCAGAGGGAAAAATCAGTCGAACAGGTTTGTCGGGAGTATTAGACAGCCTAGGCATGCTAATCACCTCCTCATCGACTAGACTACACTACAAAAACACCTGTTTATCCCCTTCAGTTCCTTTTGTCAAAGAACATGGTGGATAGCTGGGTAGCAGTTCAACAGGCATTTACATTATACGCCAAAACCCCCTGTAGCGGGATGATAATTTATGGTGGTGCATTCTGGATGCGAAGGCCTGTCGTAGTTCTGCTGTCCAGCAGAACGCAGTCGGAAAGTGGGAACCTGGATGAGAGAGAACAGGTTAGGGGCGCTGGGCTATCAGATACAGCTTAGTGAAGTTTAGTTCTTGATTAGAGGATGGCTGACGGCTGTATGATTTGACCACCTTGAACCCAGTGCCTTTCAGCAATCTCGTGATCTCCGGCAAAGATATAACATTGAGAAACAGCTTCTCCCCTGGCTTAAAGGGTTCATCAACAAACATCTCCCGCGACCTCCCAGCTTGGAAACCAATATAGAGTACTCCGTTGGGTTTTAGAAGTTTATGAAATTGGCGTAACAATGCAGGGACATTTTTCTTTGGGATATGAATTAGAGAGCAAGAAGCCACAATACCATCGGCGCTTTGAGCAGGCAATTTGATTTTACGCATATCCTCCAGACGAAAATCTATTGCTGGATAGTCACGCTTGGCGACATTGAGCATCTCGCGAGATAGATCGAAACCAACTACTTTGAAACCTTTGCTATGGATGAACCCTGTGTCTCTGCCTGTGCCGCAGCCGACATCTAACACCATTCCTCCTTTTGGGAGTTTACGCAAAAACTCACCCAAGTGTTCTGAGGGACGATTAAATTGCTTGGCATACTGGGTAGCAATTTGGTTATAGACGGCAACTGATGATTTGGATTTATCCATTACAACCTCATCTTAACAGTTCCAACCACACTTTGCTGTCAAATAAAAAGCAGTCCCACAAAGGAGATTTTAGAACAAGTGTTTGTTGGCGAAGGCCTTGCCGGAATGTGATTTTAGATATTGCTCAAATCCTTTAGCAGTTTTTTGTTTCTCGAAAGCGGAATAAAAGATCAGATCCCAGGGCTTGTGTTTGGCGGTATATTTTGACTGTCCTGCGTTATGGGCTTTAATTCTCTGCTTTAGCTCATTACTAAACCCAACATAAACTCTGCCATTGACCTGGCTTTTGATGGCATAAACGTAATACATAAATTTATTATATGCCCATGCTTCGTTCTGCAAACTACGCAGGGCAGTCTTCGCTTTTCATTATATTGGCGAAGCCAGGCGTAGCTACCGCAGGTAGCGAAGACTGGTGGACCTGAGGGGATTCGAACCCCTGACCTCCTCCATGCCATGGAGGCGCTCTACCAACTGAGCCACAGGCCCATAAATTAAAGTTTCAGATTTTTCGCAAAGAGCCAGATCCCCGGCAGTTGCTTCTCCTGCCCCTTCACTGCAAAATATACTCCCATTACGCTAACCGCTACAAACAATAGCCAGGCTATCTTACTTAACCATTGGGTAAAAGTGAAGACCCCAAATGAGAAGATAGCGGTTAAAAAATTACCCAGTAGTAACAGAACTACTCCAGCCACCACCTCAGCCAAAAACAATACGGCACCTTGGCGGACATGAAACATCACAAATTTATCCTCCCGTTTGGCTATCCAGGGCACCACAAACAGAATTGAGAGATAGCTCAGAGCCGCAAACACTCTGGTGTCCAATTCTAAACCGTTAACTAATTGAGGCCGATTTTGTTCCTCCATGTTTTCCATTATAGCTCGGATTAACCCATAAAACAGCTATCAGGCTAAGCACTAACATAAACATTAATCGGCCACCTGGCAAGGTCCACCAGTAATGGTCCGTCAGGCCGATGCCTGCTATTGTAGCTACCCCCCACAACCCCGCCAACCCCCACACCGAAGCACGCCACCATAACCTGATTGTCAAATAGACTGCCGCCCCAATAATCCAAAGCAGTAAACCCAACCCGATTGGCCCCAACTCGGCCAAAGCCAACAAATAGACATCATGAACTGGTTGATAATAGTTGAGACTTTTAGCAGAAGAATAACTCCACCCCCCCAAATCCGAGCGGTACTGCCAATTAGCTGTTGCCTCGGGCTGCCAAACGTTCAAAAAATATTGGCCAACCCCCACGCCGGTTATGGTATGAAGACCGTAGATTTTTTTAAACTCCTCCCATTGCACAATTCGTGAGTTAACCGATATCTGTTCAACTAAATCGGGGTCGGAGCTCCAACGCGGTACAATCGCTTGCCACTGGGTCAAAATTATAACTATTACCGCTAAAATAACTGGCCAGCCACTCTTTAGTCCGGACCAAAATCTGGCGCAATGTTTCCAGACCAACCAGGCACAAACTGCCACACCCCCCACAATCAACATCACCCAAGCGCTACGCGAGAGAGACAGGATTAGCCCGATTAGACCAACCCCCGCTATTAGCCACCAAGCCACTTGGCTAATCTTTTTTCCTGTACCGAATAATAGTGGCCACATTATGGCCAAACTTACAGTCAAATATCCGCCCAAAACATTAGCATGAGGTAACGTCCCATGTGCTCGAAGTTGCCTCGCCCCATCAATTAACACTACGGGGATACCGGATTTAGCCGGCTCCAACACCGATTCACCCAGCCAAGTAAGTCCTAATGAGTGATTGTTAAAATACTGCCCCATAGCGAGTAGGCTTTGCCCAATTACCCCAGCCGCTAAGGGATAAACAATGGTAACAATATTCTTAACGCGATTAAGTAAATAAAAATATAATCCAACATATAACAAAAATCTTAAGGCCGACTGTGCGCCGATTAATAAATTGGGTTGCGCCCAGAGTAACGAGACCCACATCCAGCCCGCCAATAGCAACAATGGCAACGTCAACCATTTGGGCCCCCAATTAAATCTACCGATTCGCTTAAAATCGATTAACCAGAGCAGTAGTAAGCCGATAATGAGTAGATCGCTTAAAAATAAACTGGTTGAGGCGTAATCAACAAATGCGTTTTGGTAAAAAACCGGAATTAACACCTTCCGGGCAGATAAAGGTATAGCAAAGAGGGTTGCCCACAACCACCACTGATTAGCCTTCTGCCAAAATTTCACTTAGCGCTCCCTCGATCGCATCGCGCACAGCAGACCTGCGATCATTAAAATGTAGCTTAATTACATTATCCTCTATCACAACCGACGGATTAACACCAAGGCGAAGTAGATTTTTGTGGATAATTTTCTGCTGAGCCAATTTTAACCTCTGCTCTAATCGATCTCCATATCTACCCGACAGCCAACGCTCAATTAACTTACAACCGTAAGATGGTCTAATCGCTGGCCAATCCTTAGCTCGCGGACTGCGCCAAGCGATAGGCAGATGTTGTTTAAGCCAGGGATTAGCCTGCCATAGTTTTTTGGGTTCATTACCTGGCCAGATTTGGGTAACATCAGCTAACCAAAACGATAGGTAATAATCATTATCTAAGGCTATCGACCTAAGATCTAACGTACTATCCCCCAACCACAACTCGGGCGAAAACTTGCCATGTTTATCAACTCCTCGAACTCTCAGCCTTAACAAATTTAAACTCAATAACAAAATCGCCCGGCAGGTCCATAACCTGCCAGATTTACCTATAATCAGCAGATCAATATCACTGCCCTGTTTTACGTTATCGTAAGCCAAGGTGTTGGTTACAAATACCTCGCGCAAAAATGGCACATTTGCAAACAGCCATCGGTAGCGCCTGGTTTTCTGCCAAAAACTATTAGCCAGCTCAGCTTTACTTAAGCGCTCATCCGCTATCTCTCCATACCAAATTAGATCTTGCTCATAGTTTATTCCTGGCAGAAGCCGAATAACTTTTTTTAGTTCTTCTTCCGAAAGTTCGTTCTGCCACAGATATCTGCGTAGCTCCTTTAACTTCAGGGGAAATCTAAACCAGCTAAAGAAAATTATTGGCACCAGAACTGATTTTTTGAGCTCATCCATCCGTCTTATTTACAGCTACATTATAGTATACCCCGTTAAAAGTCCGCCGAACTTACGGTTTGATGCGTCATCCTGGCTTGTCTAGGATCGTATAATACGATTCTGGATGCGTCCTGCTGGACTTACCAGAATGACGAGATGGTAAAACTTCCAATGGGGTATAGCGGCCTTATCTAAACTGATAAACTATGATAGTTTTAGCTTATATGGGCAAGACCGTACTATCTGGTATCAAACCATCCGGCATTCCCCAGTTAGGCAACTACGTGGGGGCAATTAGCTATTGGGCAGAACTACAAAATAAATACGATCACGCCATCTTTCCGGTGGTAGACCTACATGCTATTACCGTGCCACAAGATCCAAAAGTGCTATCCCATCAGACATATCTAACCACCGCGATTATCCTGGCCTCCGGCATCAATCCAAAAAAATCGATTGTGTTTGTCCAATCGGACGTACCCGCCCACAGCGAATTAATGTGGCTACTAACCACCGTGGCGACGATGGGCGAACTCGGCCGGATGACTCAATACAAAGATAAATCCGGTACGGCTCAATTAGATAGCGTAGAGAAGGCGTTGTCTGAAGAGCTCCGGGAGGCCTACAAAATTGCTCACGCCCAGATCGACACAAACACGTCCAATGTGGATGATATGGCGGCTGCACTGGTCAAAATTCAGGCACAATTAAAGGCAAAATCTGACCTTCCAAAACTCCAAAGGTATATGCTCTTATTAAAACTGTTAGAGGAGCGGCGCCGAGATAGAATGGGTGCTGGCTTATTTACTTATCCCGTACTTATGGCGGCGGATATTTTGCTATACCAAGCTAACGTGGTGCCAGTTGGCGAAGACCAAAAACAACACGTCGAACTGGCTCGTGACTTAGCTGAGAGATTTAATAAACGCTTTGGCGAAACCTTTGTCGTACCCGAACCCTTGCTACGCAAAGAAGGGGCCAGGATCATGGATCTATTGGACCCGGCTAAAAAAATGAGCAAGAGCGATAACGACAACGGTTGCATCCTGCTAACCGATTCGCCAGAAATTATTCGCAAAAAGATTATGCGAGCAGAAACTGATTCTGGCCATGATATTAAATTCAATCCGGTAATCGATCGGGAGGGTGTACACAACCTGCTAACCATCTATAAAGTGCTATCCGGCAAGACCGAAGCGCAGATTGAAAAACATTTTGCAAAAAGTGGTTACGGCGATTTAAAACGGGAACTATCAGAATTAGTTATAGCTAAACTCTCCCCCATCCAAAAACAGATAGATAAATATATGAAAAATAAAAAACTGCTCGAACGCATCCTCAATGATGGCGCCCAAAGAGCTGACAAGATCGCCCAAAAAACTCTGGCTGAAGCTAAGAAAAAAATTGGTCTGATCACCTAAATAAAAAATGAGCCCCGCATCCGGTTAAGGACTTGGGGCTAGTTGGCGTACTTAATCATCAGGCGAAAAGTTCGTGAAGGCTTCCCCCGTTATAGTTACACCTGATGGCCTCGGCCAGGATTTTGGCGATGCTCGCCACTCGGATCAAACCCGGTCGCTGATAACGCTTGGAGACTCGCTTCACACTAGCGGGTAGCTGGATGGTGTCAGTAGTATACACCTGGTCGATCTCCTGACAGGTGAACAGACGTTCAATCGCTGGGCCGCTAAAGATCGGATGGGTAGCCGCCACACAAACCTGAGTGGCCCCCCTTTGCTTTAATAGCCCTGCGGCCGCCACGATACTACCACAGGTATCGAACATGTCGTCAAACACCACCGTTCGCTTGCCATGGACACGTCCGATTAAACGAACAGCTTCAGCCTTACCCGGTTCTGAGCGATGTTTCTCAATGATCGCCACCGCCCTTTTGACCCCCAGTCGCACCCGAGAACGATCAGCTCGGCCCACCCCGCCAAAGTCAGTGCTGGCAACTACCACATCGTCACCCGACCAGCCATCGATCACCAACTGGTTGCACAGCGCGATGTCGCCAGTGAGATTGTCGACTGGGATCTTAAAGAATCCCTGGATGGAGGGGTTGTGGAAATCAAACGCCATCAGACGCTGTATCCCCGTCTCCTCCATTAGCCGCGCCACCAGGCTAGCCGTAATCGGCTCCCTGGGTTTGGTTTTTTTGTCCTGGCGCGCATAGCCATAGTGCGGGGTAACCGCCACTATCCGATAGGCCCCTGCCCTAACCAAGGCATCGGTCAGGACCAACAGCTCCATTAGATTATCGTTAACGCTCGTCGGCTTACCCCGAAACTGGCTAGCACTAATGGACTGGACGATGAAACAATGAGCATCCCGCACGCTCTCCTGAACCTGGACCTGAATCTCCCCATTATTAAACCGGGAGATTAAGGCCGGGGTTAGTTTAACGCCGAGATGTTGGCTGACATTTTGACCCAGCGGAACATTGGAATTGCCTGCCAACAACTTAAGTTCGTGATCCATCTCTGCCCTCGCTTGAATGTATTCATGATTTCAAGGCACGTTTCGGCTAAAGCCGCAAACGTTCGACCCTAAAACATACCACCCGTGGTAGTTAAGGTCAAAATCGGATTGGGCAACAATATTTAGGCCGACTTTCTAATCGAGGCCGACAGTTCGGCGCTTTTGCTTTCCAAAAGCCCTGGCGATACCGCTTCTACATTTAGTCGCAACAATGGCTCGTTAGAACTCGGCCGCACATTAAACCACCAATCGGGATAGGTTACGGTTAGCCCATCAAGCCAATCTACCTGGCCATCTGCGTACTGCCCCGACAATTTTCTCATTACCACATTGGGATCATTAACTCGCGAATTGGTTTCGGGAATCTGGTAATATCGCCGATGCGGCTTTAGTATCTCGCTAAGCGGCTGACCCTTCTGGGAGATAAGCGCCAACACCAATACCGCGGCGATTAACCCAGAATCACCATTGTAGTTACGCTGGAAATAGTAATGACCAGAGTGCTCGCCCGCAAAGTATACCCCCCGAGCCTTCATGTCTTTTTTAATGTAACCAGTCCCCACCTTAGTTCGATAGGCAGTGGCTTGATGCTTGCTAATCACGTCTCGGATATTCCAGCCAGCGATAGCGCCATATAACATAATACGGCTAGGGTCCTCGTCTAGTAGCTGATCCATCACCATAGCGGTCGTCTCATTGCCTGTCACAATCTTACCCTGCTCGTCGATCAAGAACATCCGGTCAGCATCGCCATCAAACGCCATCCCCAAATCTGCTTTTTCGGCTACTACTCTCTGTCGCAGATCGGCCACATTCTTAGGTTCGATTGGGCTGGGCAAGTGGTGCGGAAAATTACCATCGGGTTCGAAATACATCTCCACCATCTCCACTGGTAGATGTCGAAACAGTTCCCGGACTATCGGACCAGCTACTCCATTGCCTGCATCAACTACTATCTTGAGTGGTTTAATCTGAGCTGGATCGATAAACGACAACACATGCCTAATCCAATCCGGCAAAAGATCAACCCGAGTGGTCACCACCTCCGCCGGCACATACTCACCGGCAACCGCCGTCGTTAGCTCACCGATGGCCATTACTTCTCCATCTCCACCGATCTGATTGCCCCCTCGGCTGTAGATCTTCATCCCAATCCATTCTTTGGGATTATGTGAAGCTGTAACACTAATCGTAACGTCAAAATCTTTGGCCCCGGCCGCCCAACTCATCATATCCGTTCCGGCCATCCCACAATCAAATACCTCACATCCCACATCGCTAAATCCATGACAGATCGCTTGATGGATGGCAGGAGCCGACAACCGAGCATCACGACCGATTGCCACTTTTTTGCAACCCGTGTAACGCTGAATGGCCTTGGCCACTACGTACGCTCCCGCCTCGTTTAGTTCGGCTGGATAAATTCCTCGAATGTCGTAAGCCCGAAAAATCGATGAGTCTAAGCCCGGGCGACTACTAATCCCCATACTTGTTTGGCTCCTTTCTGCCTTAATATTTTAGCGCACTCTTCGATAGTTGAACCAGTGGCTACCACATCGTCTACCACCAACACGATCTTACCGCGAACCAGGCCCTGTTGTCGCTCCTTAAATCCAAAGACCCCCAAAACATTTTTTTGCCTAACCGCTTTAGCTAAACCAAACTGAGGTTGGGTTGGTTTTTTACGAGTCAACGGATTAGCCACGTCTACCCCCAACTGCTTCGCTACCCCCCGGGCCAATATATCAGCTTGATTAAACCCGCGCTGCCAACCACGCTGCCAATGCAGTGGTACCGGAACAACCAAATCAACTGGCTCCCCCACCAATACCACCGAAGACACCATTAATTCAATCAAATAATCTGCCAAAATTCGCAACCGCCGATATTTTAGATTCAAAATTAATCTTCGTAGCGGGTCTTGCCAATAGCCACAAAAAATCAATCGCGAGAGTCCACCAGTTTGTCGACAACCAGAACAGATTCTAAAACCAGGCGTTAATCGACCGCAACGATAACAAAGCGGCGTTTTTACTAACGCCAAGATCTGCCAACAGTCTTGGCATAACCACTCGCCCAACTTTTGACAACCGCTACACCGCGGCGGAAAGATTACATCGAGCAACTTTTGGCTAAGCCACCCCCACACTTATGCCCGAATAGAAATATTTAAGAATCTGCTCGGCAGTCTGACCAGCGGCCGCCATATTGTAAGAGCTCCACTGAGATAATCCTATTCCGTGGCCATTACCCTTACCGCTTAAAACAAAGTCCGGTCCATTGTCTGGTCCAGTCGTAATAATAGTAAGGTTCATGCTCTTAATGTAGTTGCTGTCGGTTAAGTAGTCGAAGGTATTCAAATCCATCGTGGCCCGCTTGCCCGTGCTGGTAGTTAAGGTAACGCTTTTTAGTCGACCCGAGGGATATCTATCATCGACCATCATCCCCACCACCGTCTCGCCGGCGCCCGCCCCAACTTTTGCCAATTGATCACTAAACCGATTTTGGACATAGCCCTGAGATAAGGTCGCCTCCCACGTTACCGGCTTAGCGTACGAATCCGCTACGCCCTTTAAATACGGAATGGCTTTGGCAGGGTTGCCACTACTCCAAACATTCTCCACGTTTTCCGTTGCTCCGCCACTGTCAGAATGATAGTAGGTCAAGGCTGGCTGACCGTTGTACAGCACTAACAAGCCAAGGGTTGCATCAACTGCCTGAGAGATGCCCGGTCGATTAGTTTCATAATTAAAGCCATAGTAAACCTGGTCTCTAGTATCATCATAGATATCAAAGATATCTGCTTTGGGGTCGTTAATCCGGCGAACTGCAAATGTGCGCGCCGCAATTACCTGCGCCTTGCGTGCCTCCATGGGCCAACTATCCGGCACCTCTGCCAATCCCCTTAGATAGTCCTCTAACTCCAACTCGTTAACTAACCAAACGTTGCCGCTATAGCTCGAACGGCGGATAGCGATAATCCCCCTAAAACGATTATAGCTGCTGCTTACCCCATCATTACTTACTGTAATTACAGAATTTTTCAGTGGAATAAATCTTAAATAATCATCAATCGAGCGGGCCGATCCACCGATATTAATCGAATAACCGCCACTAATTGCAGTAACCACCACCAGCTGACTATTAGTAATTCTTTCGACCAAACCGCGACCATCTCCCCGCCTAATTACCATCCCATTGCTACTGCTAATGGTCATGCTGTTGGTAGTAGAATTTAGCCCTACCCGAATTGGTCGTAACAACTTAAGTTCTTCGTTAACCGTAATCTCCCAATAGATACCCATGTCTTCCATCCAAGCAACATTCTCTATCACCGGCCTAAAGTACTCCTTGTAGGTGCCAATCTGCTCCGGCGCCCGAACTGTAAAACTAAACCGGCCAGTCTCGCCCGGAGCAACATCTTTATCTACTGTGGCTACTCGATTATTGCTCAGCCAACTGGAATCATAAAATAAGCTCTCGCGATCTAGCGCTCGGGCTGTACCCAATTTGGTAGCATTATCTCCGGTGGCCTTCCAAATCGTATTGCCCTTATTAATCAGCTCCACCCAAAGAGTGGCCGTTGTTCCGGGGGTAAGTGATACCGGTTCAGACTGGCGTGCAAAGCTAGCTGAATAGATTGCTGGCTGAACAGTTACCTCAATCCCAAAGTCAGATTGGGGTAACCAGGCTAGCCCTTCTGCCACCACCGCAAAATTTTCTACATATTTACCCGGTTTACTAGGGGCGCTGATTGTAAAATTAAACTCCGCTATACCTCCCGGAGCCGTTGCCATGCTGGCCATCGCCGCTCGATTATCACTCAGCCAACTACTCGATCTAAACAAACTTCTTCTGTCCAGTGGCTTGGCCGTGCCTATCTTAATCGCGTTGGGGCCACCATTAGCCCAGGTAATGTCACCAGTATTTTTAAGGTTGAGATTAACTACTTGGGTTTCTCCGGTTTTTAGGATGATTGGAGGTGGTGTAGATACTAATTCACCGGTAATAACAGCGGGCTTGGCATCAACGTCGATATAAAATTCAAACCCCTCAAACCAAGTTACTCCCTCCGCTACTAAACCAAAATATTCACGATAGTTGCCTTGGGCCAACGTTCCTGATGTAATATCAAACACAAACTTACCCACTTCACCAGGAGCAATTTCAGTTTCGGCTGTACTAGCCAGCCTGTTGTCACTTAGCCAATTGGTGGCGCGCAAATTGCTATTTCTGTCTCTTTTTCGAACAGTGCCGATCTTAACCGCATTATCGCCAGAGTTTTTCCAGGTGCTTAAACCAGTGTTTTTAAGCTCTATCCAAACCTGCTTGGTCTCCCCAGTCTTCAGGCTAACCTTTTCTGCTTGAGCCACCCATTGGGCGGCATACTCGGAGGTAGCCAAAACCGACCGGGTAGCTCCTCCCCCAACCACTAAGGCCACTAAAAATATCCCCAAAAGTTGCGCGTATCTCATCATTGATGATCTAATTTTTCCTCTGTAATCCATCATAGATTAATCCGCTCAAATTACCAAAATATTACCCCTTATATATAATGGTAATGCAGATGAAGATCGGCAATTCCATACAAGTCTTTACCCGCTCAACCAAGCGTCGACTACCGACTAGCTTAGACGAACAGAACATCGAACAATCAGAAATAGAAGAAGACCTCGAACTGCCTATCGACCTAGCCCGCCGCGGGCAAAACCTAATTATTGCGACACCCATCGTGGGGGCATCTACCGAAGACATCAGTATCACCGTGAATCAGGATATTCTGTTTATTCACAAAAGCGCCACCCCGATCTCCGGTCGAATGGACACTCACTATATTAAAGAGTGCCACTGGGGACCGATTGCAAGAGAGGTTCACCTGCCCCTACCAGTCGATGCCGACAACATTCAGGCCACCCTCAAAGATGGGATACTAACCATAACTTTGCCTATAATTAAATCAACTAGTCGAACTAAAGTAATCAAGATACGATGAAAAAAATTACCAAGGGGATTATCGCTATTGCTGGATTTGGAACCCGATTTTTGCCGGCCACTAAAACTATCCCCAAGGAGATGTTGCCGATTATCAACAAGCCGGTCATTCAGTACATTGTTGAGGAAATGGTAGAGGCCGGAATCACAGATATTATCTTGGTCACCAGCTGGCAGAAACGAGCAGTAGAAGATTACTTTGATCGAGTCTACGCAATCGAAGAGCACCTGGAGGATAACGGCAAAACCGATTTACTTACCGAACTTCGCCGGATTGATACACTGGCTAACTTTATCTATGTTCGTCAAAAAGGTGGACACGGCAATGGGGCGGCCATTCTCTCTGCCCAAAGCGCAGTTGGCAATGAGCCCTTTTTAGTTGCCTTCGGAGACGACTTGGTTAAAATCGAGCCCGGCTACCCCTCATTCAGCAAACAACTGGTCGAGGACTACTACCAGCACGGCACATCTGTTTTAGGAGCCCAGTCCGTTACCCCCGATCAGGCACATAAGTACGGAATTATCGAAACCGATTCTAGCGGTGATTTGGTTGCCAGGTTGATCGAAAAACCCACCCCTCAGCAGACCAAATCAACCCTGGCCAGTTTTGGTCGTTATTTATTTACTCCAGAGATTTTCGATTATCTTAAAAAAACCGTCGCCGGGAAAAATGGAGAAATCTGGTTAGTAGATGGTATCGCAGCCATGTTAAAGAAATATCCAGTGCGAGCACGCCAGATCGAAGGTGGTCAATGGTATACTACAGGTGATCCGGTTAATTACTTCCGTGCCCTGCTCACCTACAGTATTGATCAACCAGATCTAAAACGGGTGTTAAAAGAGTTCACAAAAAAACTATGAAAAAGCTGGTTTCGTATCTGTCGCTCTCATTAATTACTGTTTTAATCCTGTCTGCCGCTGGTTGTGGGACCTCCCCTGGAGGCGGCCGGGTCGATATCGATACTACCACCCCAATCGTATTGCAATATGATCGGCTATTTGATGAGAGTACGGTTTTGGATGAGACCATCAAGCGATATCAAGAGGATCATCCAAATATTACTATCGTGGTAAGAAAGGTTAATCTTAAACCGGGTGAAACCATCTACGACTATCAAAAGGATTTGATCAAACAGATTGCCGACGGCAACGGGCCAGATATGTTTATGATTCACAACGACTGGCTTCCCTATACCAAAAATCTTATCAGCCCAATGGATCCCAGAACAATGAGTGCTCAGACCTATTCTGAGACTTTTTACCCAGTGGTAACGGGAGATTTTATCGACGCTAACCAAATCTACGCTGTTCCCTACTACATCGATAACCTGATGTTGTTTTATAACACCAACATATTAGAAGAGGTCGGCATCAGACGCCCACCCCAAACTTGGAAGGAGCTGGTAGATATGGTGCCAAAATTAACCCAATACGGACCGGGCGATACAATTAAGAAATCTGCCATCCCCTTGGGTGTGGCCGAGAGCATCCCCCGCTTTGCCGAGATTCTGGCGGCCCTGATTCTGCAGTACGGCGGAGAGATGACCACGACCGACCACACTAAGGCTACCTTCGACCTGCCAGCCCCCAATTCCGAACCCCCGTACTTTTCTGGTCGAGAAGCACTGAAGTTCTATACCGATTTCGCCAACCCGGCATCGGCGGTGTACACCTATACAGATGCTAAAAATAGCGATGGGTCGTTTAAATTTCCTATCGATGTTCAAGCCTTTATGGAAGAAAAAGCCGCTATGATGATCGGCTATGCTTATCAGGTAGCTAACATCAAAAAGTTTGCCCCTAACCTAACCTTTGAGACCGCCCCCTTGCCACAGCTTCGCCCCGGAGAGCCCTTAACAATAGCCAATTACTGGGGCGAGACCGTCTCCAAAAATTCTGAGCACCCCAATGAGGCTTGGGACTTTATTAACTTCGTGGCCAAAAATCAGTACAACTACGCTTGGGCCAGTCAGCGTATCCCAGCTACCAAAGACAGCCGCGAATCATACGTCGACCGACAATACTACGGCCCAGTAGCCGAGCAGGCCAACAGTAGCAAATCTTGGTATCGCCACAACTCCCCAGCCGTGGAAGATATCTTTGCCCGGATGGTCAACAGTGTGTTACATAGCGGCGTAGCTATCTCCACCGCAATCGATACAGCCGCCCGAGATATTAACCAACTGTCTCCGTAAAATGTCAGTCGTACTAGGATTGGTTAACAGACTTACAGATACCGCAATCAAAATCGGCAATACTATTTTGTTGCCTGTCGGTGGAGCCATCGTGGTGTTAGCCTTACTCTGGGGAGGTGTTCAATATGCCCAGGGCAATGCGGAAGCCGGCAAAAAAACTATCACCGCAGCCATTATCGGTCTGGTAATAATAGCAGTGGCCTCGCTGTTAGTAAGTCTAGCCAATCAAGCCGTATTACAACAGCTACCAACCGGTTAGAACCACCGCGAGAGTTTATACTGTCCGTTCTTTTTGCTATAATGGCTTTGACTTAATTTAACTTATTAAGAAAGGGGTACAATATGAGAATGTTTCAGCAAGTCAGTAGCGTAGTAATCGCTAGTGTGGCCACCGTCGCTCAAGCCGGTTTAGCTCTAGCTCAGATAACTGCGCCCAGCGTTGGACAAGTTCCAGCCGGCACCAACATTAAAGACATTTTGATAAAGGTTGGTAACTGGCTCTTAACTATCGCTGGCGCTCTGGCGGTTGTTTACCTCATCTACGGTGGCATTATGTACATCGTCGGCGGAGAAAAAGGCGCCGAAAAGGCCAAGACGATGATTATCAACGCCATCACCGGTTTGGTAATTATTGCTCTCGCCTCGTTAATTGCCCGCCTGGTTGTTAAGACCCTGGGCGCTTAACAGCATCCGATCTCAGTTACAACCTAAAAATCCCGTTCTGAGCAGAACGGGATTTTTAGTTTCTTCCATCAGACAAGGGGGCTCCCGACACCTTGCGGTTTCGATTCTTCCACTGCGGGGAAACTCCCGTTTCCCCGACCCCCTTCACACGGTTCGAATCCATCAGCCAACTAAAAACCACCACCCATTACGTAATGGGTGTTAGTTTTTGGCGCGCCCGGAGGGATTCGAACCCCCGACCTGTCGGTCCGTAGCCGACCGCTCTGATCCCCTGAGCTACGGGCGCATATAAAAGTATCCAATATCTATCTGATTCTCTGGCGTAAGGACTGCCGTTAAGTTTACCTCGTCTCGTCCCTCGTAGTCCAATCTATATTGGAAGAGGATAATTTCCTACTTCCAATGAGACTGGACGAAGTGGGAAGCTACGGGCGCACATAAGTATTATATTTTCAGGAATCGATTAATCCTGTCAATCAAATCTTCTTGCTGATTTTTAGATTCAGGCAACCGATTACCCAACGCCCCCCTTATCCTCTCCCCTAATTCATCGGTAATCCCCAAAGATATCACCGGCATAAATCTTTGAATGGATATTATATTCAATTTAGTCGCTTCCTTGGACTTAGATATCCAAAATGTTTTTAACTGATCATAAACGAATGTCCGATTACCGATAGTCATTCCATCATTGTCTATGCGACAACTGACCTTTTCGGGCGACATCCTGCCAGATAGATACAACGCCACCCCAACCATCACTACCACCCCAACCAATAACCAACGTCCGATATATATGGTATAAATCAATACCAACAGCAGTACTATTGCTACAATTAAATACCAACTCCAACCTCGCCGATGAGTTTCAAAATTGGCAGACTCCCATTCAATCGGCTCTATCTGAACTGGCTTCTTAACTTCTTGCTCTTCCATGGCTATAAATATTTAATGATTTAACATTTGCCTCTCGATTCGCTCCGCTCACTCGAGACATTCGACTTCTTCATTGTGGTCGGAGCTTTGCCTCACAGGGCAAAGCGCAGATCATGAGCGGAGGTCGCCCGAAGCGACCGGAGTCGAATGGCGGTGAGGGTGGGATTCGAACCCACGATACCCCGCAAAGGGTATAACGGTTTTCAAGACCGTCGCCTTCAGCCGCTCGGCCACCTCACCCCTATACATATTAAGGTTTCATGCCAATCACTAGACTTTCTTTTTTGGCTCGAGACCACCGCTTAACTTGCGCTTCACGTCTCCGAGCCAAAAGATAATCATTGTATGCCTCAGAGTAAACTACCTGGGCTGCCCCATGTTGCTTAACCCAGGCTGCGCCCTGGCCCTTATTATGTCGGCCTAGTCTCTGACTTAAGTTTTGGGTCACCCCAACATACAGGCTCCCATCGGCACAGCGGAGAATGTAAAAATACCAATTGTTCATTATGTGGCCTCTCGACCTTGCTCGAGGCACTCGACTCATTCAGCTACTCGGTCGGAATTGCAAACCTGGTTTGCAATGGAGACCACGAGCGAATTTCGAACTTTTGTTCGAAATGAGTCGAGTGGCGGTGAGGGAGGGATTCGAACCCTCGCAGGGGATTACTCCCCTCTACCGGTTTAGCAAACCAGCCCCTTCAGCCACTTGGGTACCTCACCATAGGATTTTTCAATGTAGGACTACCATATTATATACTGGAGCCCCTAACCCACCAAGACTCTAAAAAGCTACCTGCAAAAAATCGTGGTAGCTAACCTTTCTGCAGGTTTCGTTTGTATTGGCCACGCATCCCCCGACCATCAAATCATGTAGTTTGTCGGTGGCAGACATTAACTGTCCCGGCGTAGTTAGATAAGTCCAGATAAATGCCCCCGCCTTTTCCCAACCCGAGTCTTCGGGACGAACCTGTTTGTAGACATAGTTGGTACCGAGCTTGCTAAACACGCCGTTATCTATTGGGGCATGGCTAAAGTGGCTATCGGCATAATCAACCTCACCATCACCCACCGCATTGTTAGTGTCAGCATCCATAGTTAACGTGTCCATTGCCACTCCACCAGTATCTACCGCCACAATTCCGCGCGGGAATACATCCAGATTCTCCAACCCGTTATCCAGATCATCTTCCGGTGAGAAAACGATAATCTGCTTAATCACCAAATTATTGTCAAACAAAACCGGTGTACCGTCTAACGAGGTCTCCCGGGGCATCTCCAACAGCTCCTTGATTACCTGGCGTTGCTTATTACGAGATTCGTCAGCCTTAAGCCAAGTTAAATCGCCATCGTCCCGCTTCTTATCCCAGTTCACACTATTTTTAACCTGGGTGGCTTTGTAAGCAAATCTAGCCCCAGTTCGAAGCTTATCGATATTTTCTGGTTCGCCTAGTAGTTTTATTTTGGCCGCCAACAGCGTCTCGGATGTCTCGGCATTTACACCTTCAACTATTGCCACCAACGGTTCGTAGTTTTCTCTGGCTTTTTGCAAGTAGGCTAACGCTCGTGGGTCTATGGCTTGTTCACCTTCAAAATTCTGCCGACCATAGGCCAACGCCCGATCAATCAGTTGCACAATTCGCGGCAGTTTGCGAAAAGTCTCCTTATACAGATCATAGGCGCCATCAACCGGCTCACTCAGCTTGTATGCCTGTGCCACTCGCCTAATTGCCACCTCATCGTTTCGATCCGTAACCCCCTGATAGATAGAGACATTCTTGTCTAAAAATCCGGCGTTATACGTCAGCTCTTCCCAGATGGGACGAAGGGTTTTTTCGCTAACCGTCCTCTGCCACCTAACCTCAATCGGCGCTGGTACCGGCACGCCGCAGGCGACATCAGCTTGCTGTAATTCTGGGATTTTGGTCCGATCAATCTCTGTTATCGCCATCGCCTGGCCAGTTGTGAAGGCCGACAGGGTTTCTTTCTGCTCCGTCTCATCCTGACCAGTTGGGCTATACTGCCCCTGTTTCTTTAGAAAACTATCCCGAACGATATCCGGTGCGCCGGTTTTTAATAGGTCAATCCGAATCCGATGCCTATCAGTCAGATAGTCTAAGGTCTTTAATAATCGAATGTCCAGTAAGTGAGTATGCTCACCGTTTGACCCAACCCGCCAATCTAAATCTTGAGCTCCCCCCTCATAAACTACTAATTTTGGGTCACAACCCCCCATCTTTTGCTGTAACCGATCAATAATCTGCTGATGAGCCAAATTATTATAGTCTGCCGGAACAAATATTGAGCCACCAGCCAAGCTACTAATGCCGTTTACCGACCCCATAAATATCTGAAACAACAGAAATATCAACAAAATTAATATAACGGCGCCCAGCACATACGGATTGGTTAGCAACTTAACTGCTGCTTGCACCACCTTGCTCCCGACTTGGGCAGCCTTGGCCGCCACTTTGGCCGCCACCTCCGCCGCAACCCTGGCTGCAATCTGGGATATCCGCGCCGCAGTCTGCATCGACGCCCGCCGACCAGCCTCAACCGCTGGTCGAGCTGCATCCGCACCTTTCTTAACTGCCTCGACTCCTTTCCCAAGCGCCTTCGCACCCTTTTTGACTGCTTCACCCGTTTTCCTAATTGCGTCTTTGGCCTGCTTAACTCGCTTGGGAGCTTTTTTAATTTCGTCTCTGGCCCGCTTTAAGTTCTTGCGAGTTTTATCAAACTTTTCTTTTGCTTCCTTGGCTCTTTCTCCGGGACTCTTTTTCTCTTCTTGTTTTTTTCGATCATCTCCCGAATCGTCTCCGGATTCTCCACCACCCCCCTGGTTACCAGAGGAGCCTCCGACATCCCACTGACGAATATCATCTGCCATAATAAACTGCGATTTTAAGCTTTTAGACTAAGGATGCGAGTCTGCTCCACCACCAACAACTGATGATTAATAATCGAATAGAACAGTTTAATCGGCTCTAATGGCCCTGCGGCACTAACAAACTGCATCGGTTTTTCTTTACCGTTAAGATTCCAGTACCACAAACTACCATCATCTTTATTCAAAATAAATTTGTCATCTGTCTGCCAAACAAACTGGGTCTGGCTATCAATCGCTTCTTCAAATAATTTTTCGCGCGAGCTACTTAACAAATTCCACACTGCTAATCTATAACCATTCTCTTCAGATACGTACAAAATCCGAGTGCCATCTGGCGAGCTAGCTACCGTTGTGTTGGCCAAGCGATCCGGCATTGCCTCGCTAAAGTTTTTGCTTACCATATCAAAGATCTGGTCCGTGCCATCGTTCTTATCATCCAATAGCAAGATGTAGCGCTCACTGTTTAGCCAAACTAATTCCGGGTCGACAAGCGGAACTTGGGTGGCCAACCGCTCCCACTCGCCCCCGTCTGGATGAGCAACCACCAACGATTGCTCGCCATCAGCCGTGTGATAAAAATAAATTATTCGGCTACTGTCGGGCGAAAAATCAAAACTACCGATGCTCTCATTTAATAACACCGGCTGCCACCCGGCGGCCGTTTGATTTGTATCGTTTAAAAACCAACTGCTCGTCCCGGTGTTTCGAGGCGCTCCCTGCACCGGCCGCTCCCCTAGTGGCACAAACCTACCTCGCACCGATCGGTTATCGCGCAGGTTACTAAGCTTTGGCATGCCGTCGAGCTTCGCGAGAGCCATCGGTTCGCCTGAAGCCCAATTAATAAATCTGGCCTGCGCAATAACGTGGTTGCCAAACAATGAAGCTTGTTCGTTGGTGTCTAAATTAATTACCGAGAAACTACCCTCGGCAGACATGTACGCTATCGACCTGCCGTTGCGAATCAACTCTGGAAAAGCAATATTACCCTCAATCAACACCTCGATATTAGGGATGGTATTTAGCTTTAGATTAATCTCCTTACTTTCGTTGGCCGATAAGGTAAACTCTTGCTCCCAGTCTAAATACCCCTCCTTGGTTGCTAACAAGGTGTGCTCACCCGGTTTTAATTTAATACTCAAAGAACTAACCGCTTGTCGTTTAAACTTTCCATCAATTACAATGTCTGCCCCAGCTGGCTCTAACGACAAATCTAACGTTCCCCGATTAGTGCCAATACCAGCTTTACTAAACAAAAAATAGGCTGTGCCCGCCAACAGCAATATCACAAAAATACTCACTGCAATAATTATCCACTTAGTAGCAAACCCCGGAGAGCCACCCTGCTCCCCTGCGGCTGATTCGGCGACCACGGGGGTTGGGGCCATTTTTGACCCGCCACCAGCAGACACCGCCACCTTAAGGTCGCTGGGTAACTGATCAGACAAACTGCTGTCTGCTTTTGGCTGGTTGGGTTCCAAATTTTGGTCGACCATCTACCTTGCTTATCTGGAAATATTATATCACTACAGCTTTATTATATCACATATTACCCATTTTGTAAAGAATAGCCGTCGTGGTTAGCTCGCCCAAAAACACACTCCCCAACCTAAATACTCCCATTCTGAAAAGGGGTTGACCCCGTTAGAAGTCGCTGATGAGATCTGCTAATGGAGTCCAGAGAAAGTGAAACGACATCCGACTAATCGAAATTTTGGGTTATTCTTAGAGCCTCTCCGGATTCCTAATGGGGTTGACTAAAATAAAAATATCTGCTATAATAAAGTAACGCCTGAACTCGAGATAAAAAACGAACGTCTCCTTATAATGGCAAAACAAAAGCTCGCCAAAATCCTTAAGTGGTCTACAGCCGGCCTATTGGCCATCGGCTTAGTTTTAATAACATATGTTGGCATCACTTATGCTCAAGATGCAACTGGGGGCACCGGATACGGTGGATATAATTTTTGGGCTGGGTTGGGAGTCGCATTTCTTGGACTATTGGCCAAATTCTTCGGGATTATCGGCGAAACGATAGCTGGAGTTATTATGCCGATAGTCATGCAAGTATTAGATGCCCTGCTACGTGAGCCTGACTGGGTTTTTTCTGCTAACTCCCCTCTCGCCGGCATAATTGACAAATCGCACGAGGCGGCCCTAATCCTGGCAAACAGCTTTTTGTTACTTGGTCTAGTTATAGCCTCGGTGGCCATAATTCTGCGGGTTGGCACAGGGACTTACAACATCAAAAAGTTTTTGGGAAGCTTTGTAATAATGGCCATTCTGGCTAACGCCAGCTTGGCGCTATTTAAAGCCTTATTGGAAGTGGGTGACGCCCTATTCAACAGCGTGGACTTCTTGTTTGTTGGAGGCACCATCGGTATCGACCGAGACATTATCTTAGCCTACTTAAAGGATCTGGCCAGTATGCGCATAGACATTGGGGGCAACGTGGCTGGGACCATCTTAGTTTTAACTGCCATACTAATCAGTGCGTGGGTTTTAATAAGAGTTGCGTTATTGTTGTTAGAGCGGACCATCTTTCTGTTTATTATGTTGGTCATCTCCCCTATCGCTTTTGGTTTAAGCGTGCTACCCACCACTCAAAAGATGGCCTCCCAGTGGATAGAAAACATAATCAAGTGGATACTGGCCCTGCCTATAACCTACGCTATCTTAGCCTTAGGCGTGTTTGTGCTTAAACAGATCGGTAGCGGCACGCCCGGCCAGATCAGCGAGTTCATCACCAACCTAGGCAAATCAATTGACGTAGTTCATGGAGGCGGCCTCCAACTTTCGACCGCGCCACTTCAGATTGCCGCTGGGCCGGCCAATACAGTTAAGGATCTGCTGATGTTCATTATTGGATTAACCATTATCTATATGGGGGCCACTATACCGAAGATGCTTAAGATTGGTGGTGCCTTAACTGGTCTGGTCGAATCCCCCGGCAAACTTACCGGCTTAGGGCAAAAAGCCTACAAAGGCATCGCCGATACACTTACCGGTAAAAACCTACCTGGCAAGGCCCAACAACGTGTTCGCGGATCTGTCGGCTCCATGCTTAATCTTGCTACCGGCTGGCTCAAAGGCACTCGAGCGGACAGACTACAAAACCTAGGGACTCAATTTGGAGCAGTGCCCGAGGCTTGGACTAAAGGATTTGCCGCTATTGGTAGCGCCAGAAAGACTGACCGAGAGACCTCCGCTAGAGAAAAATTGGGTGCGACGGCCGGACGTCTGGTAAATTATGGCAAATGGGGAAAGGATATCAGCAAAAGCTTGCTCTCTGGAGAAGTAGGATATATCCACAAAGAAATAGCTGATCGTAGCCGTTCCATCCCCAGTATAGAAAAATTGAGAGGGGCAATTGAGACTGCTAGCGACCCCTACGCTTTTATGATTGAGATGGGTCGAGCCAACAAACTAATCAGTGCCCCCGGTGTTCCTCGGGAATATCGTCAACAGGTATTTGACTTTGTCAGAAGTAAACGTGGTAAATTCACCGGCGAACAGAAAAAATGGGACGAAATACGCTCTCGGATTAAACCATTATCATACTATTATTGGGACTCTGACGAGGTTCAGCCGCCCCGCGGAATGGAAGATGCGGACGTGGAAGAAACTAGTAGTGCTGGGGGAACAAGGACAGGTGGAGTCCAGTATGACTCAATTGATAATCCGGTTAGCGGCGGACAACCACCGACCACCCTCGATCAAGGTGGATTACCCGAGGGGACCCAGTTCGACACTTCCAATCCGGTTGGCAAAGCTATCGCCACGGCACACTACAGCAAAGAAGGGTCTTCAATTCAGCAAAAGATACTAAAAACAGCGGAGCTTGAGGCCATCAGTTCTAAGCCAACCAATCGCGAAACTATATTTGCCGCGGGGGAGCAAATTCAAAATGTTGCTCAAAACAACCTAAACGAGGGGGCTAATATTAATGACGTCATGAATGTTGTCATGGAGCAAACGGGTGATCTCTCGGGCGGCGCTAACGATGCAATCAGACAGACAGCGCAGAAGAAACTAGAGACAGCTGGTCTTAAACCAGAAGGGGCTAAACAGATTGTCGAAATAGCCTCGGCGATGCCACCCGATAATGCTCAGGCTCTGTTGCAATTACAAAGAAATGGCTCGTCACAAAATCTTACTCTTACTCAACTAATTGCAAAATTACGTGGGATGCAAAAAGATTTAGATGCCTTAGAAGGTGACTTCCAAAAAGGTGTAGCCGCGCGCATCTCTGGAGACCAGCGTCACTACGGCGAAGCAGTTACTCAATACGTGACGGCCCAGGTTGATAGCGGAAAAGCCGTTTCCCCCGCTACAGTATTTAGTAACCTATCCAGTGAAGCCAACACCATTTACAACACCGTGTATGGCTCGGTGCGCGAGCAGGTAATTAAAAACCCGGAGAGCCAGCCCAGGGTCGACCAAGCACTGTCCGATCAGGTGTACACTTTCTTAGAAAAGATGAATATTAGGCCCGAGGGAGCTACTCGAGAAGAGTTCCTAAGCAAGGATGCAGGAGAAATCTTAAGCCAGATTAGAATCGCTAGAGAAGTAATCGATAACTTAGGGGAGACTAGCTCACCACGAACCTCACCATCAACAGGCCCCACCACTAAATAAAAACTATGACTACTAAAATCCCTCAAAATATCGACAAAGAAGATAAGCTAGTAGGCCCTTTAACCCTCAAGCAGTTTTTGTACTTATTGGGCGGCAGTGCAGTTACTTTTTTGGTCTATCAGTATTACGTTATCGGTTATCTCTTCTTTACCGAAGTTGTAATAATTAGCTTAGTGGTGATGCTGTTCGCCGCCATGCTGGCTTTTGGCAAGGTTAATGGCCGTCCGTTCATCACCTTTTTAGCCAACGTCGGTAATTTTATTGTGACGCCCAAACACAGACTTTGGCACAAAGAGAACACTGCCGAAACCACCACAACCAAGCTCTCCCGCTCCGCCAAACCACGCTCCACTACTGCTACTAAGGCAGTAAACAAAAGTCAGCTCGAACAGTTGGCCACCATCTTAGATACGGGTGGTAAAATGGAAGCGGCAGAGTTAGCGGCTACTCACGAAATTAATAATTTAATTGCTAAACCCGCTACTCCCGAAATTAAAGAGCACGATTTGGGGGTCGAAGATGTCCTATCGGACACCGAAAGTTAAAGGTTATGGCTAAAAAACAAAAAATATCATCCAGCACTCAAAAATATCTCCCCTTCAAGTCCATCAAAGAAGGGGTAATCGTTATGAAGGACGGCGGCTTAAGGGCTGTCTTAATGGTTAATTCGATCAACTTTAATCTTAAATCTCAGGACGAACAAACCGCCCTACTCAATTCGTACCAAAGCTTTTTAAACTCCCTGGGCTTTCCTATCCAAATTACCATCCAATCTCGCATCTTAGATTTAGACGATTATCTAACTCATCTCGAGAATATTACCAAGGCCCAAAATAACGAACTGCTCCAGCTCCAAAGCCAAGAATATATCGCCTTTGTCCGCGAAATGATTGGGGTAGCCAACATTATGAGCAAGACTTTTTATGTGACTATTCCTTACTCCCCCACATTAGCCGCCACTGGTAATTTTTTAACCCGGCTATTTAGCAAAAAACCAATTACTGCCACAGGCAGATTTAAAGAAGATAAAGAAGAACTTCTGCGTCGGGCCGGCTTAGTAGCTAACGGCTTGGCCCCCATGGGATTAAGCAGCGCCCTGCTTAATACCGAAGAGTTAATCGACCTGCTCTACTCCAGCTACAATCCCGATTCTGCCCGTCGGCAAAAACTATTTAATGTTAGCGCGGTAGATGCTGATGTAATTACCAAATTAGCAGAAGATAAAAAATAAAATGGCACTGTTTAAACGCAAAAAAATTGATCCGAAGTTAGCCGCCGAAAAGCGCGCCGCGGAGGTATTTGAGCAGGGCTTATTTTCTGTCCGCGACCTAATCGCTCCGGCCGCTCTGGCCCTTAGAACAAACTATCTTCAGCTAAATAGTTTCTACGCTCGAACTCTGTTTGTACTTACCTACCCCCAATACGTCGAAACTAATTGGCTTAGCCCAATCATCAATTTTGATATCAGCTTTGACGTCTCGATGCATATCTACCCGATGGACAGCGCCGGCATTATGCAGATGCTCCGCCGCAAGGTAACCGAGATGGAATCGAGCCTGCGTATTAACGAAGAGAAGGGAGCGATTCGCGATCCAGAGTTAGAGATTGCCTATCAAGATACCGAAGAGCTCCGCGATAAGTTACAACGCGGGATGGAGCGGTTCTTTCACTATGGCCTTTACTTTACTCTCTACGCCAAAAATGCGGAAGAGTTAGATCGGGCCGCCGATCGGATCGAAACTGCCTTAGGTGGCCAATTGGTTTACAGCAAGCAAGCCCTAATGCAGATGCAGGATGGCTTCGTCTCCACCTTGCCGCTGGCCACCGATCGCTTAAAAGTAATGCGAAACATGACTAGCTCCTCGTTAGCCACCACCTTTCCATTTGTGTCTTCCGATCTAACCACCAACGAGGGCATTTTATACGGCATTAACCGCCACAACAACAGCCTAATTCTTTTTGATCGATTTAAACTCGAGAACGCCAACATGGTAGTGTTCTCAAAATCTGGTGGCGGAAAAAGCTACGCGGTTAAGTTAGAGATTATGCGTAGCCTAATGCTGGGTACCGATGTATTTGTAATCGACCCGGAGAACGAATACGAAGCCTTATCTCGGGCAGTCGGGGGCAGTTACCTGTCAGTTAGCCTTAACTCCGATAAGCGAATCAACCCGTTCGATCTCCCTGATCTCGGCCCCAATGCCGACGGCGAAAAGAACCTGCGCGGAGCAATTATCGCTCTATTGGGATTAATGAACTTAATGTTAGGCGAACTCACTCCCGAAGAGGATGCCTTAATGGATAGAGCCATTCGCGAAACCTATGCTTCGCGTGACATTACTACCGATGTTACCAGCCAAAAAAATCCAGCCCCAACTATGGAGGATCTATATAATGTGCTAAAAAATATGGCTGGCGCCGAGAGCTTAGCCCAACGCTTAGACAAATACGTTACCGGTACCTTTGCGGGTGTCTTTAACAAACCCACTAACTTTGATCTCGATCGCGGGTTGGTGATATTTAATATTCGCGATCTCGAAGAGTCGCTTCGCCCAATCGGAATGTACATCATCCTAAACTACATCTGGAACCGAATTCGATTTGAGCCCCGCAAGCGGCTACTGGTTATCGACGAGGCCTGGATTATGATGCAGTACGAAGATTCGGCCAAGTTCTTATACAGCATCGCCAAACGAGCCCGCAAATACTGGCTGGGGCTGACCACCATCACTCAAGATGTAGAAGATTTCCTAAGTTCCAACTACGGCAAGGCGGTGGTATCTAACTCTTCTCTACAGTTGCTCTTCCGCCAATCCCCCGCTTCGATTGATGTTATCGCTGATACCTTTAATCTAACCGAGGGCGAAAAATTCTTACTATTAGAATCGGCCGTGGGAGAGGGGCTCTTCTTTGCGGGTACTAACCACGCCGCCATCAAAGTAGTGGCCAGTTACGTAGAAAACAAACTCGCTACCTCTAACCCCGAGGAGCTTAATCAGTTGACCCAATTAGGCCCTATTAATAAATAAATCACCATGGGTTCGCCGGTATTCATATTTGCTACGACTGCTATGGTGGCGGTTATCCTGACCGCTGCATTGATATCTCAGTATCAGCGTGAGACCACTTCAATCGAAGATAAGTACACTAATCGTTCGGCGGCTGAAATCGATTCTACCTACCACCAATCCTACCTGGATGATAATTTAATTATCGAGGATGGCTTTTACGACGACAACATTATCAAAGATAGCGAGGTATATGGCTCTGGCATCGCCACTCAGGCAAGCTCTAACCCAAGCGATTTCGACGAGGATGGCATCCCCAACGCCACTGATTCCGATCCCAGAAACCCGGATAGCGACGGCGATGGATTAATTGATGGAAGAGACCCTAACCCAACTGATCCAACCTTGGGTAAAACCGAGACACCACCACTACCACCCCAGCCAGGACCAGTAGTACAGTCGGGCGAACTAAAGATTGGCACGTTTTACACTAATGTCCGCAATCTAAGCCGCGGAGCTACCCGCTGGGCAACTCATACCGAATCTAAACCTGGCGACCAGCTGGCCTTTATCATCCACGCCGAACTAACTAATACCAGCAGTATGACAGCGTACGAAGCCAAAATCTTCGACCGGTTGGAATCCAAATATCTCAAACCTGGAGGAACTGCCACGGTCGAGATTAATGGCGGCTTATCTCAAACTCTTCCTAGCACCAGCTGGATGAGTGGTTATACTATTACAGTGCCGGCCGGACAGACCAAAATAGTAGAGATTCGATTTAATGCCACCGCCGAGCTGAGAACCACTAACCAAATAGTAGTGGCAACTAACTATGCCTGGGCGCTTGATGTAATCAGCAAAAACAAAAAATCAGATATTGCGTTTGTTACGATTAACTCATATTGATTAAATAAACTCTCGGATGCTTCCGCCTAAATCCTCATCCAATCAATCGCCTGCCCCCGATTCCGATGCCGCCCCGATCGGTAAAATTATTGGTAATATCCAGCGTAAGTCGGAAGAGGAGCAGACCAAAAAGCTGGCCGATAGCCTAGGCCTACCTTATCTTAATCTAGTTAATTTTCAGCCAGAGCCTGGGGTGGTCGAAATTATCCCTAAAGAGTTAGTAGAAAACGGTGGGGTGTTTGCCTTTAAAAAAGAGGGGCAAAAGATTCATTTAGCTATTACCGACCCGCGGCGAGACGCCACTCTCGAGACCCTCAAACAACTCGAAGCCATGAGCGAATATGAATTTGCCCCAACCTTAGTCTCGGAATCTAGCTTAAAATATTTAAAAGCTCTATACGATACCTTTGCCCCCAATCGGGTTGTTCGCGAGGATATTCACCTAACCTCCGACCAACAGAAGCAAGCCTTGGATACTATAAAAAACTGGAATTCGTTGGGAGACGAAGCCAAACGGTTAGCCATCAGTAATTTATTCGATACTCTGCTCTCCGGCGCTACTTATACTAATGCTTCGGATATTCATATCGAACCAACCAAAACCAATGTCCGTTTACGTTTTAGGGTAGATGGCGTATTAAGCGATATGGTCGACCTGCCCAAAGAACTGCTTCGAAATATTATTTCGCGAATCAAGCTTTTGGCCGGGCTAAAATTGAATATTGCCGACTCTGCTCAAGACGGCCGCTTTAGCATTAAAGCCGGCGACGCCGATTACGATTTGCGCGTTTCAATTCTGCCAACCGCTTATGGTGAATCAGCAGTTTTAAGGTTACTCCCTCAATCCGGAAGTCGTTTTATTAGCCTTACCGACTTGGGACTAACCGGGCACAATGCCGAAATAATTAATAATGTTATTCGCCAACCCAACGGACTTATTCTTAATACCGGCCCAACCGGTTCCGGTAAAACTACCACTCTCTACGCCATCTTGTCAGAGATCAACCAGCCCGGCAAAAAGATTATCACCATCGAAGACCCAATCGAATACCGACTATCCGGTATCACCCAAAGCCAGGTTGATCCAGACGAAGGCTATACCTTTGCTAACGGATTAAAATCAATTCTTCGCCAAGATCCAGACGTGGTGCTGGTAGGAGAGATTCGCGACAACGATACAGCGGCAGTGGCTATCAACGCCTCATTAACCGGCCACTTAGTGTTATCCACTCTACACACCAACGATGCCGCTGGTGCCATCCCCCGTTTGGGCGATCTCGGCTTAAAACCAGAATACTTTATCGAAGCTATCCTGGGTGTAATCGCCCAGAGATTAGTTCGTCGGGTCTGCCCTCACTGTGCCGAAGACTACACCCCTACTGCCGCAGAACTAAAAATTATCAACAAAGAGTTGTCCGCCTGGCCCAGTAATATAGAAAAGCCGGTTATCCCAACCACTCTCAAGCGCCCGAATCCCAAAAAGCTTAAAACTTGTCCTAACTGTAACGGCACTGGTTATAAAGGCCAGCTTGGTATCTTTGAGGTTATGCAACCCAATGAGACCATTGTAAAAGCGGTGATAGCTAAAGCTACCGTCAGCGAGATTCAGCGCCTAGCTATCGAATCAGGCATGATTACCCTAAGACAGGATGGAATCACAAAAGTTATCGCCGGAACTACCAGTCTAAGCGAGATCGAACGGGTCACCGGCGACTTCCAGTCCGGGGAGACTTCCAGTCCGGAAGAAGAAACTGCTTAATCTTGCTATAATATAGGCGTTAGGAGGTGAAGCTGTTCTGCTGGCTAGCAGAATCAGCTATAACCTTCTTTTTTGTATGCCAAAACCTCTCCATCTTATATTTTTCTTTCTGATTTTGGGCGTTATCTACGCTGAGTTTTTGCCAACCCTTAGACCAACCCACAATAGCACTGCCTACTCTAAAGACGAGCCCCTGACCCAAAACGAGCTAATTCTGTCTTGGCTTAAACACAACTCCGAATCCGTAACCACTGCGGTAGTTGCTGGTGATCAAGATTTTATTGGCGATATAATTATCCCCACCAACCTCGGCTCGTTAGCGCGCGACACTGCTGGTTCACTCTCCTATAACTACATCGCGCCCAATACCACCGTTAACTCCGGTACTGGTTACGCCAGCCCATCAGCCGTACCCACCCAAGATCAACCATTTGTTGGCAGTGTTATCCCCCCCGCTGGTACCCCATTATTCGAAGCTTATGCTAAAGGTGGCTACGCTTGGTATGACGAGAATGATAACGTCATTGTAATGATGCCAGACGGCACTTTGCGAAGTTTTCTAAAATCAGATGGCTCCGAAACCAACTGGCAACAAGATAGATTAACTTACGAGCCGATAAACTCTCCTAACGCTTTAGAAAACTACCTCAACAACTACCACGGCAAGGTGGTAGCCGAAACTCAAACCTGGGCCTTTGTTAAATTCCCTTCTGGCGGCTTTCTAAAAATCGCTAAATCAACTGGCGGGCCATTTCTGAGTCAGCAGTAAACCCTCCTCTTGGTAGAGGGTCTGCCAGACCGCTTCCGTTACAAACGGAACAAACGGATGCAACAACTTTAGGCTATTTTTGAGTATGTAGTTGAGTGCGGCGCCAGTAGAATCTTTGGTTTTGTCATCTTCTAACCGAAGCTTAGCCTCCTCAATACATTCGTCGCAGAATCGGTGCCAAAAATATTGATACAGCTTATCCCCCGCCTGCCCAATATCATACTTATCCATCAGTTTGGTGATGTCTTTAGCCACACCGCTGAATTCGTCCAGCATCTTCTTATCTTCTGCCCCTAATTTTATATCCGTAACATCCTTGGCATCGGGGCTTTTTATATTTATAAACCTCGCCGCATTCCAGATCTTATTAGCAAAATTCCGATAAGCCCGAATCTTATCCTCGTCCACATGGGTATCCTGCCCCGCAGCCGTTCCCATCATCATCCCCATCCGCAGGGCATCGGCACCGTACTTTTCAACCATCTCCATCGGATCAATAATATTACCTTTTGAGCGGGAGATTTTCTGATTTTCCTTATCGCGGACTATGCCGTTGAAGTAAACCAGCTCAAATGGTGCCTCGCCCGTGCAATACAGCCCCAACATAATCATCCGCGCCACCCAAAAAAAGATTATCTCGTGCCCCGTCTCCATTACGGTCGTGGGGTAAAAATACTTAAAGTCCTCTGTTTTCTCCGGCCAACCCAGAGTTGTAAACGGCCAGAGACCGGACGAGAACCAGGTATCTAATGTGTCTTCATCCTGAACAACTTTGCCACCCAACTCCTTCTCAGCCTCCTGAACATCAAACGCCACTGCAAACTTGCTCCTGTCACTCTCCAAATAGTAAACCGGGATTCGATGCCCCCACCACAGTTGCCGACTAATATTCCAATCTCGGATGTTTTCCATCCAGTTAAAGTAAACCTTTTCAAACCGCTTCGGAATCATTTTGATCTTGCCCTTTTTCACCGCTTCTATCGCCGGCTTAGCCAGCGGCTCAATCTTTACAAACCACTGTTCCGACAAAAGCTGTTCTACTGGCTCTCCGGTTCTTTCGCTATGCGGTACACTATGCACAAATTTTTTACGCCCAGCGATTAGCCCTAGCTTGTCCAAATCCTCAATAATCTTGTCTCTGGCTTCAGCCGCCTTCATCCCCGCATACTTGCCACCAGCTTTAGTAATTTTAATATTCTTATCGATAACTTCGACCTCTTCTAAATTGTGTCTCTGCCCCATTTCGAAATCATTTGGGTCGTGTGCTGGGGTAATTTTAACAGCACCCGTACCAAATTTTATATCCACTGCTTCGTCACCAATTACCGGAATCTCTCTGCCCATCAATGGCAAAACCACGACCTTACCGATTATGTCTTTGTAGCGTTTATCCCTGGGATGAACCGCCACAGCAGTGTCCCCCAACATTGTTTCGGGACGAGTCGTAGCCACTACAATTTCGCCGCCGCCCTTAATCGGATATCTGATAGAAGTTAGCTCACCCTCAACTTCTTTATGAACAACTTCCAAATCCGAAAGCCCCGTCTGGCTCTTCGGCGACCAGTTAATTACTCGCTTGCCCCGATAAATCAGCCCCTCGTTGTACATCTTCTTAAAAGTGTAGACAACAGCTTGGCTAACATCCTCGTCTAAAGTAAATTTTTTGCGAGTCCAATCACAACTTGCACCCAATCGGCGCAACTGATCTTCCATCGTGTTGCGTTGTTCCAACATAAATTGCATTAGCTCGTCGTTAAATCTCTCGCGTCCTAAATCATGGCGCGATTTGCCTTCCTGGCGTAACTTTTTCTCATAAAATATCTGACTAGCGGTGGCGGCGTGATCCGCTCCTGGCAACCACAAAGTTGGTTCACCCCTTAAGCGATGATAGCGAACCATAATATCCTCCAGTGTTACAAACAAAGCGTGTCCGATGTGCAATTTATCGTAGGCATTAGGCGGAGGCATAATAATGGTGTACGGTCGTTTTTTCTTATCGATGGCTGGCTTAAAACCACCCGAACTCTCCCACTGCTGGTAGATCTTTTGCTCCCATATTTTGGGATCAAAGGTTTTAGGTGTTTCGGCTTTCATATTTCAGCTTCCAACTATTGGTTTTAACTTCCACATTATACCACCCGCGTTTATCGGTTCTACCTAAAAAATAAGCCGCCAGAGCCACCATTGCCGCGTTGTCCATACAGTACTTAAATTCTGGAATGTAGTAGGGCAGATTGTGCTTTTTGGCTATCTGTTTTAGTTTTTCGCGCAATACTTTGTTGGCCGCCACCCCGCCCGCCAATAGTAGCGCCTTAGGTCGATACCTCCTGATTGCTCGAGTTACTTTAGTGGCCAACACATCCGTTACCGCTTCCTGAAATTCGTAAGCTAAGGCCGATTTTTTAGCAGACCCTACTGCCCGACCTAAGGCAGTTTTAAGCCCAGAGAAGCTCATGTTTAACCCCTGCTCTAACATTGGTCGGGGCAACGGGTCGACCTTTCCCATAACAGCGGCTTTGGCTATAGCGGGTCCACCCGGATAACCTAAGCCTAATAATTTAGCGGCCTTATCAAAAGCCTCGCCCGCGGCATCGTCCAAGGTGGCGCCAACTACTACTAAGTTGGTCCGGCTTTTAATCAACACTAATTCGGTATGTCCCCCGCTTACAATTAGCGCTAACATCGGGAATTTTAGGGGCAACTTTTTCTCAATAAAATTACTATAGATATGGGCCGCCAAATGGTCTACTTCTATTAGTGGCTTCTGCCATATGTATGCTAAGGCCTTGGCGGTATTGACCCCCACCAACAACGAACCCGATAGTCCTGGCCCGCTGGTTACCGCAATTGCATCAATTCGGTTGAGGCTCGTTTTAGTCTCTCGTAAAAGCCGCTCAATTATTGGCAGGATGTTCTCCAAGTGCTTGCGCGATGCCACCTCTGGCACCACCCCACCAAACCTGCGATGCAGTTTAACTTGTGAAGATACCAAAGAACCCAAAACCTTTCTCCCATTTTGGACGAGAGCCACCGCTGTATCATCACAACTACTTTCGATGCCTAAAATTATCATCAAATAAAATATATCACACCTGTAGCGGAAAATTGAGCATCCTTGGTATAATGATGTCAGCATGAAGCTACTGATCAACTCCGAATTAGAGCGATCGAGCTGGGATCGGTTTACCCTCCGTCACCCCGAGGGTAACCTGCTCCAAAGCTGGGCTTGGGGCGAATTTCAAGAAGCTTTGGGCAACCCCATCTGGCGATTACAAGTAACCAGCAACAACGAGGTGTTAGCCCAACTCTTGGCGCTCAAGCTTAGCTTGGGCTTTGGTAAGTCTATCATCTATACACCGCGGGAAGTCCTGATCAATAGCTCCGCCCCTATCCAACACCAGCGAGACGCAATGGAGTTGATCGTAAAAAAGATGAAAGAGATCGGTAAGGCGGAAAAGGCGATCCTCTGGCGGACTGATCCCCCACTCAAAAACGGCGACACCACCGCGCTATCCATCTATAAAGCCTTCGGATTTATCCGCAGCAAAAAATCTATTCAGCCCCAAACCAACTGGGTGTTAGATATCACCGCTGGCGCCAATAATCTACTAACAGCGATGAAACCCAAGACCCGTTATAATATTCGCTTAGCAGAAAAGAAGGGCGTTAAGGTGGTTATCTCCAAGAACTTAGAGGATATCCGAATTTTTAATCAGCTGAACAAGGACACGGCTACCCGTGATGGTTTTACCCCGCATAGTGACGGATATTATAAAAAACAATTGGAGGCGCTAAGCAAAGATGGTGGGCTGGAGCTGTTAGTCGCTTATCTTGGGCAGACGCCGGTCTCCGCCATCTTGGTATCTTTCTTCGGCAACAAGGCTACCTATCTTCACGGAGCTTCCAGCAATGAACATCGCGAAACAATGGCTAATTACGCCATCCAATGGGCCGCTATTCAAGCCGCTCAATCCAAGGGTTGCGCTACCTACGATTTTGGCGGTATCGATCTTGGAGGTGAACACCCCAACTGGGCCGGCATCACCCGATTTAAGCAAGGGTTTGGTGGCTCTGCAGTAGAATATGTAGGAACCTTAGAACTCCCTCTCTCCCCGCTCTGGTATCGTTTTTATAAGATACTGCGAGGCCATTAACTTGTCCCGTTAGAAATCACTTATCGGGACAACCAAAGTGAACAAATCGTTGAACATATACGCTAAGTAGACAATAGAGGGACCTGTCC
>JAFGPN010000009.1 GCA_016936175.1 Patescibacteria group bacterium
AGATATAACGAAACAGTCGTGAATATGTTACACAACCAATGTTTATTTAGCTCTGGGAGCGGAAAATATGGCAATGACTTATTGGCCTGTTTAGCCCCCAAATCCGTGGCTGATTTGCCTCCCCATTCTATCTAAAAGTCAGGTTAAAAACAAGCCTCAAACCGGAGGTAGCCCCGAAGAATCGGGGCTACCTTGATTATCGCTATGGGTAGAGGTAGTTTAATGGGGTCTACTGGATAAAACCGAGCTGTTTGCGTTGAATTCCGTTCACCCACAGATTGTCGACATACATTGTCAGACCATCCAGCTCACCTTCGGCGATAATATCGCCACCGTAACCGCCCGCTAACTTGATCAGTTCCGCCCTTAGTTCTGGGCCGAGATTATCTAACCTTATCTCGTTATAACCGCCATAGAAAAGAACGGGCGTTGTATCGACCGCTGGGCAGGTGTGCCGAACTATTAACCTACCCTGAATTTTGTTCAGCGGAGTTATTATTATCTCACCACCTTGACTGGGGTTAGCATCTTCCCAAATCTGGTCGCCATCAACTACTACCATAGACCTGAGCGCAAAGACCGTAGATTGCCGCACATCGCCATTGAGCTGTACCCGATTGCCAATGTTGCCCCAAAAGTGACTGGCTACTTCTCGGCTCTCGAATTGGACAATTGAGTCATCATCAAATCTAAGCGCCGGCACTCCCCCGCTGGTGATTAGATCACCAGTCAGTGTGGCCGCTTCTGCCTTGGGCGACGACAATAAAATAACTACTAAAGACAGGCTAACCAAAATAGCCGCTTTAAGTAGCCACCAGGCGCCTGTTTTAAGAGTATTTGAGTTCATCTTTTAATATAATATTAAAGTATTACAATTTTTGTTTTGTGTTTCCCCAGATTACAGACGAGATTAACTCAGTTAAAAATTAGCTAAACCGTCTACCGATCAAAAATAACCACTATCTCTAAACTGGGCGAACCCAAAAACTCCGGTTGAGTCCTTAGGAAAATGGTTGTCTAACACCTTTGATTATAACCCAAATCCGTTCCGGCTAGCCGGAACGGATCTTTGAATTGAATGGAGATAGCTACCGACTGCTGACCTATCTGGCGGAATTGCCAGCATCGGACCCAGCTGATGGGTTGCCGGACTGAGCTCCATTGCCCGTATCAGCGTTAGTTGGGGTATCGTTACCCGAAGTTCCTCCGGCTAGAGTACTATCTGATGTATCTGAACTCGAGACATCAGATGTGGAGGTGCCTGGTGTCTGGGAATTAGCGCCCTGACCCAAGCCATTGCCTAAGCGCAGTCCCTGAAACTCTTCTCTGACCCGCTCCCGCACCTGTTGCATCTCCTGCTGGTTCTCCTGGCGCATCTCTTGTATTTGTGCTCTGAGCTGACCTAGGCTCTCTAACCCGGGGAAGGTCCGATCTTCCACTTCGGTCAACCGCTCTTCGCGCCGCTGTTGGACCTCAGTCAGGTGATCGATAATTTTCTGAAAGACAGCTTTCTGCTCTGAATCTGTAGCGGCGGCTAATTTCTCCTTAAATTGATTCTGAACAGCCGTTACCTGCTCAATACTCTTAGTTACCCGTTCGACCGCCTCCTGGTGATGCTTTTCCCACATCTCCCTGGCTCTTTCGGCCAACTTACTCGGATCAGTATTGCGAAGCTCTGACAGCTCTTGTAACCGCTCATCGGCGAATCTGGCGTACAGATTGGCCTTAGTTTCGGCGCGATTGGTCCAGCGTTGCTGAACCTGCTCCATCCACTGATCGACCGCATAAAGCGGATCGCCCGGGCTGGCGTTATCGGCCAAGGCGGCCGTTCCCACTCCCCCGGCTAACAAAATGGCGAACAAAATAGGCAAAAATGGCATGACTACTCCTCTAAAACTTATCTTATATATCCATGGGTTATATCTCTTGGGGGCGGATTTTGTTACATCCGCGCCAGCTATCTTCTCCATCAAATTACACTTCATCACCTGCTTTTCTCCTGTCGACAGCGTAAACCCGGCCGCCTTAGCCTTGAGCAGTTGGGCAAGTTCCTGATCTGTTAGGTGTTGATTAGTCATGGTTTAAAATTTTCTTAAGCTGTTGTAGGCCTCGGTGAACCAATACTCTTAGATTTCCTTCGGTTTTGCCAGTAATGGCGGCCATCTCCACGTATTCCATCTCATCAATGTAGTGAAGTGTTACGGCCTCGGCCATATTCAATGGAAGTAGTTGAATGGCTGAGATTACCCGCTCTGAAGCCAGCTGAATTGAGGCTGTTTCCTCGGGTAAAGCGCGTTCATCAGGCAAAATTTCGGCGATATCCTCCAGAGCCACCTTGCCACGATCAGTTCTTTGGTGCTTGCGATAGTAGTCCGCCAAGATTCGACGGGCGATGGAGAATAACCAGGTAGAGAACTTAGCCTTCTCTTGGTGGCGATACCTGGGCAAGCTCTGCCACGCCCCTAAAAACACCTCCGAGACAATATCTTTGGCTGTCTCCCTATCTTTAACTCGAAAGGCCACGTGGCGGAATAGCTTATCCGAAAACTGCTCAAATATCCGGCCAAATAGCTCGGTTTCACCAGCTTGAATCCGGCTAATTAAGGTTTGTATCTCTTTTTCTGTCATTAGAAATTAGAGGTATTATGTTTTTTCATCTCTGGTAATAGATTTTTGTTACAGCCCCACTCGTCATTGCGAGAAGCCCAGGCGACGAGACAATCTCCGAGATTGCCACGCTCTCTCCGTTCGCTCGCAATGACGAAGAGGTTCTGATTACAGCTTAGAGCTGGTGATGACTCCCCCACCCAAACAAACGTCTTTTTGGTACAAAACTAGTGACTGGCCGGGGGTAATCGCCCTTTCCGGGCTAGAGAACTCAAAATAATAACCCCTTTTGTCTTTTTTAAGCACACCCTTGTAGACCTCTGGTGTGTATCTGGGTTTAGCTAACAGTTTTTTGCCTAATAGTTGGTTCGCTGGGGTAGCTTGGGGGCTGATCAGATGGAGATTCTTAATTCTGGCTACTTTGGCATAGGTATCTTTGTCGGAACCGACTACCACCTGGTTTTTCTTTACATCTGTCCGAAGCACGTAAAGCGGTTTGATGGTGCCGGACAAGCCGGCGATTCTCCGTTGACCGATGGTATAGAACCAAGCCCCCTCGTGTTCCCCCAATTTATTTCCCTTTGTATCGACGATATCGCCAGTTTTCTCTGGAAGCCGGGTTTTAAGAAAGTCTTTGGCGTCGATTCTGCCAATAAAGCAGATACCTTGACTGTCTCGTTTGGCGGCTGTGGGTAGGTTCGCCTCGCGGGCAAGCTTCCTGATATCGTCTTTAATATACTCTCCCACTGGGAAGATACATTTTTTAAGCTGGGCCTGGGTAATAGGATAGACAAAGTAGGTCTGGTCCTTGATGGGATCTTTCCCCATTAGCAGCTCATGATGACCACCAACCCCACCTACACCTCCCCTTGCCAAGGGGAGGAAGGGAGGGGTTATTTTAACGCCCTTGGAATTGACGTACCGAGAACGGATGTGATGTCCGGTAGCTATCAGATCGGCACCCAACCTGATAGCTTCTTTCAAAAACAGGTCAAATTTTATTTCTCGGTTGCAAAGCACATCGGGGTTAGGGGTTTGACCCCTGGCGTAACCCTTAAAAAAATCATCAATCACCCGCTTTTTGTATTCCTTTTCAAAGCTGACTACCAGGTATGGAATCTTAAGCGCCTTACATACCGCCACCATATCGAGATAATCCTGATACAGTGGACAATCGCTAATGCGTTTAATAGGGTAAGACCAGTTTTTCATGAACATCCCCACCACCTGATAACCGGCCTTCTTCAATAAATAGGCGGTAACCGAAGAGTCGACTCCCCCACTCATCGCCACAAATATGGTCGGCTGGGGCCAGTTTTTATTCAATTTAAGCGGGCTGGATTTGAAATAATCCGTCCAATGCCAACCCTTCTTCGAGGGGTGTTTGCCTGCCAGTTTTCTCATCTTAATGCCAGTAGTCATAAATATATCTTACCAGGGTTCTCTCCCCCGTCCGCCGTCAGAGCCTCCAGATTACCGCCCTCGGAGGAGAAACGTTAGTAATTGAGCGAAATCCTAGATGGGCGGAGGCACTTGTTTGATCCCGGCCTGCCGGGAGAGTTGTGCCGAGAGCGCCCAGGGATTTTGCCAATTAGTAGTTTCGACGATCGGGCGGCCGGTTTGGGGCCACCCGTTTGACGGGACAAATGGGTGGCAAAAATTAACTATTAAGGGGTACAGGGATGTATATCCAAATCAGAAAAGGCCCCGAGGGGCCTCTCTGAAGATATGATTTGTATTGTTTATTTTCCCCATAATTGCCACCACTTCTTGGGCTTCTCTGGCGGAAATAACAGCATCGAAAGGTGGCCGATCTCATTTTTGATATTGCCTTGAAGGTCTTCTCTAACCTCGCGCCTAAGACTTCGAATCTCGGTGGCTAAGGTGTTTAGGGCGACCAGGAGCTTTTGCTTATATTCCTTATCGTCGACTCCCCCGCCGTCCTTCACCTTGGACTTAAGGCGGGCGATTATCCCCTGCTTAGTATATAAGCCGGAGTCCTGCAGAAACTTTACTCGTTCCAAGATGCGCACATCAGTATCAGTAAACACCCGGTGATTGTATTGATTCCGGTGCTTGGACAAAAACTGACTATATGAGCCCTCCCAGTGTCGAACTCGATTTTCGGACGTTTTAAGGTAGTTAGCTAACTCGGAAAGAGTGTAGGTAGTACCATCCGGAAGAGACACGTCAACCGCCTTGGTTGCTTCGTTGACCATTTTTTGGGCTTTGTCGAGGGTTAACATGCCGTGTTAAGTCTAAAAATATTTATGAGAGCGGATTTTTGCCGTGTACTTCACATGCCATGTTAACTTATTGACAATGTAAAGTTTTATGTTGAAATATATTTTATTTTGCTAGCAGTTTTGACCCATTTTGGTTCAAAGTGGTTTGAGGTACCTCAAAGTGGTTTGAACCTAAACTACTTTTAGGTTAACATGCCATGTTAACCCCAGTCAATAAAGGTTAGCATGGTACAACACCGAGCAGTCTTTTTTATGCTTTGGGAGCTTCCTATATATAATAGGTAGCTTCGAACCAGTTTGAGGGTAGGGTTAACATGGCACAACACCATTTTGATCACTTAGGTTCAAAGTGGTTTGAGGTGGTTCAAACCGGTTTGAACCCACCCCATTTATATATTTTACTTTTTGGCTATTTTATGTTGTTATGATATTTACTCATCGGCTATAAAATAGGGGGGTTAACATGGCATGTTAACCTTACTTTACAATGTGAGAGCGGATTTTGAAGGGGGAGTTAATATGCCATGTTAAGTGGTTATCCACATAGTTTCATCTTGTTTTATTGATGCTTTTGTTTTGTAATCACTATATTTGTTAATAATAAAAAACGACCGGTTGGTCGTAAACAAAAAGGTGGGCGGCACTGAGGCCGCCCGGAGGAGGAAAGCGGCGAATACCGGTTAAGGTCTTCACCAAACTTCCTGTCCACCACTCAAGATGGGAGGGGAGATGAAACAGGTAGGGCGGGGGTTGTGGATCTTAAATCTCAGACAGAATCCACACTACCCCGCCCCTTCTGGCAGCGGTAGCGATCAGTGCCACCAGAAACAACCCAGGAAAGATATGACCGGCAACGTGCCCCGAAAAGGGGATTGGGCACGTTGCTGGTTTCCAATAAAGAGACGGGCAGAGTCCCGGATGGGTGCGCAAGAGGAGGAAGGAAAAAATGGCCACCCGAAACCCTGGCAGAGTCCGCTCACCAAACCCTGACGAACCCCAAGCCCTCGGCTCGACTTCTGGAAGGATAGTTGTGGACAGCCCACATAAGAGCTTCGGCTGCTAACGGATTCGTAAGGGAGGTTTCTGCCAAGTACAGTAAGTAATTGAAAGTGAAACCGAGCGAAGGCGCCTAAAGTAGTTCGTGGCGAGCTTCGCCCGGTTGATAGCCACGGTTGTGAACGGGAGGAGTTCAATCCCGATTAACCGTAGTTTAGTTGGCCTTGTCAAGGATCGCTCCTTGGGTAAACACTTAGGCGGGTTGTTGGGTCAAGTTAAAAACTTAAACCGCCCAAGCGCATACTGACATATTACCGGCAGTGGGGGAGTGGCGTCAATTTTTTTGTTATTTGAATCTGATTTACAAAAATGGAACAAAATGGTTATCCCCAATATAGTGGATAAATAAAACCCGTCTCCGGTTTTGTCCCTGTCATCCCGAACTTGTTTCAGGATCTAGATGCTGAACTAAATTCAGCATGACAAAAACTGGAGACGAGTTGGTTCTCTATCTATAAGACGGATAGAGAGGCTAACCAGCAAATTCTGGGAACCAGTTCTCGATCTCAGCCTTAGCTTCTTCGGGGTTTCCAGAAGCATGCACAATGGTGCGAACCGAACGACCCTCGGCATCAGCCGCAGCGTACGAATCATCACCAAAGTCTCCTCGGATGGTGCCTGGGGCGGCTTCGACCGGGTTAGTCTTGCCAACGATCTCACGAATCTTGGCCACCGTGCCAATCGGGCCTTCGACGATCATCGGAAAGACCGGACCGGACTGAATCAGTTGATGCATCTCTATCACCCGGCCATGCATCTTGCTGATCTGCGCTTGCTTCTGCTCCTCTGTCCAGCCACTGGGGTCTATGTGCCCCATAGTAAGCAGATAGGCCGGATCCAGGGGATAGTGCTTGGCCACGATCTCCGGAGTTGCCATCATCTCCTTACTGGCGATGATTCTAAGCCTAACGCCATCAACCTCGGTGGCCTCAAGCCGCCGGATGATTTCATCTTTGAGCCCTCGCCGCATGCCATCGGGCTTTACCATCACGAAACTTCTCTCTTTTTCTTCCATGCATTCCTCCTTAAGAATGTCAGTGAACCTGAATTATGGTTAATATTAATTCAATCTCCATCCTAACCCCCACTAACGGACAAAGGCAAGTCCGCCTACCGGCCGGCAGGCGAGGGATTAGGCAACTAGGAAAATCCGGACCGTCATTCTGGTAAGTCCAGCCCCGAAGGAGCCCCGTTGGAGCCGGGCGCATCCTCTCTCTTTTGTCATTCCGGACTTGATCCGGAATCCAGGCCTGGATCCTGAATCCGAACTTGGCCTTTGGCCAGTCGGTCCAGGCTGACAAGTTAAACCTTGTAGCGCTTGAGCAGATCGGAAAATTTTTTCTGGCCGCTGTAAGGACCAATCACTAACAGAGTTAGCGCATCTTGGGTAAAGATTCGCCGAGCCAGATCACGAACCTGTTCGGCTGTGACCGATTTGATCTGCTGTCTGATGTAAGTTAGGGTCTCTGTGGGATTTTCCAATAATTCCTGGAGGCCTAAACGCATGGCCACTGCATCGGAATCCTCCATCGATAGAACAAAATGGCCAATCAAATAATCTTTGGCTTTCTTCAGCTCTTTTGGCGAAACTAATTCGTGAGCAACCTTGGTGAATTCTTCTAAGATAGTTTTAATCGCTAAGTCGATTCGCTCCTTATCCACCCCGGCATGTACTGCCAAGTATCCGATATCAACGTAATGAGTGTCGTCCGAATAAACGTAGTAGGCTAGCCCCTGGCGCTCTCTAACGCTCGTAAACAGCCGTGAACTCATTCCGCCGCCCAAGATAGCCGATAGCACTTTAGAGACATATCTGTCGCGATGACGTGAGCCAAAGGTGGGTACGCCAAGCGCAAGATGCGCCTGCTCGGTTTTTTTGTTGATAATATTCAGCCGCGCGTTACGCCTGCCGTTACGGTAGGGGAGCGGCTGATTTTTTTTGGTCGATTTCGGGAAAGGCAAGTGGCGTTGGGTGAGTTTGGTTACTTCGGCCAAACTGGTGTTGCCGGCTACCGCCACTACGATGTTGCTAGCGGTATAGAGCTTGTTTTTGTAGTTAACAAAATCAGATCGTTTTACTTTTTTGATCACTGCCGGAAGCCCAATTACAGACCAGCCCAATGGCTGATCACCAAACATTAACCGCTCAAAAGCATCACCCACCAATAACTTGGGGTCATCATTGAGCATCTTGTATTCTTCTAAGATTACTCCGCGTTCTCGCTCTAAGCCGTCTTTGTCGAAGCGAGCGTTGAGTAGCATGTCCGATAGCACATCAAAGGCCGTGCCGATATGTTCTTTGGCAACCTTGACGTAGTAACCGACAAATTCGTTATCGGTAAAGGCATTAAACACCCCGCCGATACTATCGATCGCCTCGGCCACCGATTGGGGGTCGGGATAACGTTTGCCGCCTTTAAAGAACATATGTTCCAAAAAGTGCGAGATGCCGTTAATACTCCGGGTCTCGTGCCGAGAACCTGCCCGCGCCATTATCATTACCGTAACAGCTTCGGTCGAGCGCATCGGCACCGTTACAATTCGAACCCGGTTGGATAGAGTAGTTTTTTTTATGTTTAACATATTGGTTATTTAGCGAGATCTTCAGCCCGAGTTTCGCGGATAACGTTAACCTTGACCGTGCCAGGATAGGTCATATCGTTTTCGATCTTGGCCGCAATGTCTTTGGCTAATCGAACGATGCCAAGGTCATCGATCTCTTCTGGAATTACCATCACTCGCACCTCACGACCAGCCTGAATGGCAAAGGCTCGCTCTACGCCGGGGAAGTTAGTGGCAATATTTTCAAGATCGGTTAATCGTTTAATGTACTGTTCTAAACTCTCGCGCCGAGCACCAGGACGGGAAGCTGAGATAGCATCAGCGGCCATCGATAGAAAATCGATAGCGGTCTGAGGGCCACCCGAACCTTCGTGCGAAACCTCGATAGCGTGAATCACTTCTTGAGGCATGCCATACTTAACCGCAATGTCACGGGATAGATCAATGTGGGTACCCTCGAATTCGTGGTCCAGTGCCTTACCCACATCGTGAAGCAAGGTAGCCAATTTAGTCAGCCGCACATCGGCGCCGATCTGGCTGGCCATCATGCCAGCCAAATGAGCCGCTTCGACAGAGTGATGCAGAATGTTTTGGCCGTAACTGGTACGATACTGCAACCGCCCGATAATCTTAATTAGATCGGCCGGGAGCCCGGTCAGGCCTAATTCCAAGACGGCCTCTTCTCCAGATTTTTTCATGCTGTCATTGATATCTTTTTTGGCCCGCTCAACCACCTCTTCAATTCGAGCTGGTTGAATACGACCATCAGAAACCAGCTTTTCTAAAGCTTTCTTGGCGATAGCTCGCCGGACCGGATCGAAGCCGGAGATTACTACCACACCAGGGGTATCATCGACGATAAGATCGATGCCAGTAGCCCGTTCGAACGCCTGAATATTGCGACCTTCCTTGCCGATAACTCGACCTTTCAAATCGTCGGACGGCAACTGCACTACGTTGGTGGTCGATTCGGCCGCCACTTCACCAGCGTAACGCTGAATGGCAGAGCCGATGATATCGCGAGCCTTTTCGTCGGCCTCTTCACGAGCCTTATCCTCGATATCTCGCATAACTTTTAGAATCTCGTCTTTGGCCTCTTTTTCGGTTCGTTTTAGTAGCAGATCTTTGGCCTCATCTTTAGAGAGTTTAGCGATCGAAGCTAACTTCTCTTCTTGCTGATTGCGAATCTTTAAGATCTCGTCACGAACCTCTTTAATCTCCGTATCTTGCTTAAGTACCGCTTCTTGTTTGCGATCCAGTTCTTCGGTGCGATGGTCCAACATCTCGTCTTTTTGACGAAGCCGCTTTTCGATATCGGTTAGCTCACTGCGACGTTGTTGTTCTTCGTGCTCAAACTTATCGCGTAATTTAGCGATCTCTCCTTTTGCCTCTAGCACAATTTCTTTTTCTTTTTTGGCGGCTTCTTCTAACTTGCTCTGGGCTTTTTTTAGAATCTTGTCCGCCTCCTGCTCTGCGCTTTTAACTTTATTTTGAGCAAATAAAGTTCGAAACAGATAGCCCAAACCGGCACCGACAATTAGCCAGATTATCCCTATCATTAACGTACTCATAACCACTCCTCTCTAAATTACAGAGGGTATCCAAATCGTCTAAAAGTGGAGGCAAACTGCCCCCTAATTAAAGCTTAACCGCCAATAGCGGTACACCTACTTTTCTGGTTGATTTTAAGAGCTTCAATTAGGAAATTTAGAGACTGGAACCCGAAAATCCTTGATATGTCACTTAGTGCCAATTAACCCGATCTGTCTTTTGCACTAACCTAATTCTACCCCCTTTGACCCCTCTCGTCAAACCCACCCAATTAGATTATTACTACGACAACTTTTTAAGCCACCCAGTTCTATAGTATACACGGTGTACACCGTGTATACTGCAATTAATGGACTCTTTGCGATCAATAAATAGACGGAAAATGAGAATCGGCGGCAGGCTAATGACCACTGGGGGGATTGATGAATACCGTCTTGATCAACAAGAGTTTGGAGAGCTAGTATCGCTGATGAAAAAAGCTGGGCCGAATTCTCACAAGACGTTGTTGCTCAGTTTGCTGACCAAGAAGGAACTGGCAGACATCACACGCCGAGTGGCGGTAGCTAATCTAATTCTCCATGGATTCACTTATGAGGAAATCCAAAAAAGAGCAGGCTGTTCTAAAAATACCGTTTCTTTGGTAAGAAAAAGTTTACTAATGTACGACGGGATGCTAGCTCGCTTACTAGATCCAAAAATCAAATGGGACTCAACCGAACAAATATTTATTAATCGACTAAGACGAGGCAAATAACCTCGGTACTACGGTGTACACCGTAGTACTATTATATAGTGCGTAATATGTAGAGGAGGGGACGATGAAGAGGGGGGTTTTGGTTTGGGTAATAAGTGTGGGTTTGGTGTTGCCGATCAACCTACTGCTAAACTCAGGGACAGATTTGGAGGGAGCGAGAGCGGAGGAGACACCCGCAATAATTATCAACGAGGTGGCATGGGCAGGTAGCTCTATATCTCAATATGACGAATGGATCGAGCTAAAAAATATTAGCACCGATATCTCGAATCTGACCGGGTGGAAGATCGTTATTGATAACACCGCCGGAATCGATGTCAGCATCAATCTACCCCCTCAGCCGTTGCTCGTTGGTAACTTTTTGCTGATTGCTAACTACAAAGATGACCATCCCAATTCGGCCCTGGGCACAGCAGTTGATCTTCAAGAAACCGATATTTCGATCAGTAATGAGGGTTTTGTTATCGAACTTAGGAATCCGGCCGACGAGGTGGTGGATACGGCCTGGGATGGCACCAAGCCTCCCAGCAGTGGTGAATATGGTTATCGCAATGCGTCCGGTTCAGCTTCGATCGAACGCCGAGCTCTCTTCGAACCCGGCGGGATAAAGAGCAGTTGGCAAAAAGCCAATAGTTCGATCAACTTTGATACTTCACTAGACCCCAATGTAGTAAATTGGGGCACTCCTAAGTTCGCCAATTCGGAGCCAGCGCTAATAGCTCCTAATGTAGCGCGGATAAGTCCAACTACTGCTGAGATCGATACGGTCCTGGAGATGGAGTCAATCGAAGGAAGTGAATTTTCGACTACCGAAACCATTCGGGTGGAATTGCGTAATGACAACCAAATCATTACAGCCACTGATGTACATGTGCTTACCCCGATGCTTATCGACAGTGCCCGATTTGATCTACATGGCGCCACAGCTGGCAACTGGGGTGTAGCAGTAATTAATCCTGATGGGCAGGAGGGGTTGTTAGATAATGCACTGCGATTGGTTGAACCAGAAGAAGATGAAGAAGAGTTGGACTACTCCACCAATATCATTATTAATGAGATCTATCCAAAACCATCCACCGGTAGCAACGACGAATTTATCGAACTCTATAATGCGGGAGACGTAGCGGTTAATTTAAAAGGTTGGCAGTTGGACGATCAGAGCCCTGGCGGCTCGGCACCCTATACTATCACCGATAACCAAATAATATTGCCCCGGAGCTACCTGTCGTTTACTAAAGTCGTGACCCATATCTCTCTGAATGATAGTGGCGACAGCGCTCGGTTATTACAACCCAACGGAACAATGGTTAGCCAGACAATGTATAGTACAGCGACGGCTGGTCAATCGTATTCATGGCTAAACGAAAGATGGCAGTGGACATTGCGGGTTACAAAAAATACTACAAACATTTTAGAGCTAGCAGAAGATGAAGATGGCGAAGACGAAGAGGTGCTGGGAGAACAATTGACTGCCCTCGATAACCCGCGCGGCATAGAGTTAGAGCTCAGCGTTGGCCAAATTAGTTCCAGCGCTGTTACTTTAGAATGGCAGTTAGCGGAACTGGGCTACATCGATGAGGTTGAGATATTTACATCGTTAAAGGCGGGGGAACCAGGAGAGCTAAATCGGGTCGCCTCATCCCGACAACTGGAGGCCGAGGTAACTGGGCTAAAACCTAACACTAAATATTTCTTTACAATCACTGGCGACTACAACGCCTATACCGCGGTGTCTAACCAAGTGTCTGCTACTACCAAGCCTGGCGTTCCGGCCCAGAAACTTAACGAGGGCGGAGCGGCCGCGCAGATTATAATTACCGAGTTGCTACCAAATCCCGGCGGAGGCGATATCGAATGGATAGAGATATTTAACCCAACCAATCAAGCAGTAAATATAACCGGTTGGCAATTGATGGATAAAAGCAAGCGTCGTTACATATTCAATGCTCTAGATTGGATTGCCATACAATCAGATGACGAGACGGAGGACACTCAATTAATTATCGAGCCTGGTCAGTATCTGTTAATCGATCAGGACATTACCGGAATTCACTTAAACAATTCCGGAGGAGAAGAAGTGTATCTGATCGATAGCGAAGACAATATCATCAATACGGTAACCTATACCAGCACCGCTAAGCGGGATTACGTCTACGTGCTGGCACCAAATGAAAAATGGTTTTGGACAGCCGAGGCAACGCCGGGCGCGGCTAATCAGATATCGTTTGCTGGCGAACTCGAGGATGGTGGCATCTATCTCACTCCCAGTGGATCATCCAAGCCGTGGCCAATCGCGGGCTGGCTAAGCCTGCTGCTGTCTGCCATAATATTGGTCGGAACCAAGCCAAATGCTAAAGCTAATTACTAAAAATAGCAACGAAACAAAGGCGGCTGGCGAGCGGCTGGCGAGGCGGCTAAAAGTCCCCGCCATCATTGCGCTGAGCGCGCCGTTAGGCGGTGGCAAAACCGTGTTTATTCAGGGATTGGCCAAAGGCTTCGGCATAAAAGAGAGGGTGGTTAGTCCGACCTTTGTGTTAGAAAAAATCTATAAGATACCCCAAAAAAACTACTTGCTGTACCACTACGACCTATATCGGATAACCCCGGATGATCTACTAATCGATGAGATATTAGAAAACGCGAGGGATAACATTGTGGCAATCGAATGGAGCGAGAAAATGGGGAAAAGGTTACCTAAATCGGCCATCCGAATCGGCATCAGACTCAAAAGAGATGATGGCCGGGAGATTACCATAAAATAAGATGGCTAAGAAACAATATGTTTTGGCAATAGACACGGCCGAGGCTAGCACGGGCATTGGTTTAGCCGCCACCGGCCTGAAGGAACCTCTGGCCCGGAGAGGGGAGGGCAAAATTAAGCTAGTTACCTGGGCATCAAAGCGCAACCAATCTAAAGAGCTGTTGCCCAGGATAGATCGGCTATTGCGCTCTATAAAAATTAAACCAACGGAGTTAAGTCAAGTGTCGGTTAATCTGGGACCAGGTTCGTTTACCGGATTGCGTATCGGCCTCTCCATTGCTAATGCTTTTGGCTATGCTTTAAAAATTCCAGTGGTAGGTAAAAATAATTTGACTGGCCACACCAAAGAACGCGTGGAACAACTGCTAAAACTCCGAGCCCGCACTACTAAATTTAAACCGGCCTTGCCAATGTATGGCCGGCCGCCTCGAATCACTAAAAGTCGCCCAAAAACTTATCGCTGAGCAGGAAAGAGATTGGGCGAATCTAGAGTATAAAGAAATTTTAGGGCTGGAGACAATTCTTCGGCCGGCTTAGTAAAGCCGGCAATGTTGCGAGGATCGGTGGTAATCTCTTGAATCACGCTGGCCGGCACCGCAGTTGTAGGCACATCGGCAGTATCCGAAACAGCAGCTACCTGCAGGTTGGTCGCGGCAGCCTTAGCCATCTCTTGTTTAAACCACGGGTGCTGATTAATTTGTTGATGCCAGATCATCACGCTCAATAGCAAAGCTAGGCCGATTAAACAAAAGGTGGCGGCAACTACACCAAACTGATTTTCGGTGTTAGAAATTTTCATTTTATTCACCTAAATCCCCCCAGAGTTCATCCCAAAAATCCTCGATTTCAGCTTGGCTGTACTCCCCAAAATTTAAATCGGTGCCATAAATAGATGGACCGGTTAGGCCCAGCACCGATCCCAATAACTCCCGTAACAATTGGCTATCTTCGCCACCATCTAACTCCGTTTCCAGGTGAGTTAAGGCTTCTTGCAGATACTGGCTTAGTGGTCGCATAAATTCATCAATAGATTGCTGGTCTCCGTTGGTAATACCTAACAGCTGCTCATCGGTTAAGGTAATGACGTCGTCGATATTTATTACCGTGGTACTTAAGGTAGTCCACCAATCGGGCGAATTAACTTTACCCGGGCTACTTTTATCACTATTAGCAATTAGTTGGCTAACTGCGCCAGACAACTTACCGGCCGCTGCGCTAGCACCAGCTCGATCGTCCGCCGGGGTTAAAACATCCACCCAGGTTTTGTCGTAGCTGGTTGGTGGCCTTTGAACTGATTCGTACGAGCTGACCCGCACCATACCGGGAACCTTAGCCGCAACTTGGCCAGACCAGGTGTCGTTAGCCACAGATACCACCACCGCTAATCCATCGGCGGCGGCGGCGGAGAGGGCTCGGTTAAAGGCAAAGTTAGCTTCACCAGTATAACCAGCCGATACGTTAATCGTGGCAATATCGTATCTGTTCTTATTAGCTATCGTCCAATCCACACCCTCGATCAACCGGCTAACTGGGGCCTGAGCAGTTTCGTCCAGCACCGTTACATCAATAATCTTGGCATTAGGATCGACCTGCAATAAATTAGCCGCCACGACATTACCGTGATTTAACCCAGCGCCGGCTGAATTAACCAGTAGCTGGCGATGAGCCACCGTATAACTAGTGCCTCCGTCGACCAATGCTATCCCAGCCGCTTGAATAGGGGAGTTATACGAAACTGGATAGGTAGCCACAGCCCGGCTAAGGCCGACTACATCGATATCTTCCTCTACCATCACCACCCCGTTTAACCGAGCGATTTGACGAATGGTGGATAGATCAGTGGTAACCGCAACTACGCTGGCAGATGGATAAAACTTAATCGGCTGATTGGACAAAATCTTTTCTAATTGTTTAACAGCCGACTTGGCCTGATTGTCATAAGTCAACGAGACAATGATTGGTAACTGGTCGGATAAATTATCGGCGGCGGCTATTAACAGAGCGTCGGCGATGTGGTCGTTATTTTGATCCACCGTTGGCAATTTATCGGTCTCCCAGTCGATATAGGCCTGATCAGGAAGGATAGCAATAAACTCGGCCGTTAACGGAGCCCGATTAAACCACCAATAACCTCCGCCGCCGACGATTAGGAGGGCAGTTAGAAAGAGAGCGATGGGTTTAATTAGTTTGTTCATTTTTTATTTTGGTTTTTAAAATTGTGACGACTAAATTTATAGCCGCTGATCGTACGGCGGAGGACCACCGAGATCACCATTACCGTAACTAGTTAACCACAACTGCCAGTCTAGTACGTTAACCATAAAGTCACGCAAAAGGTCGGGGATATCTACATTCTTAAACCAAGCAACATACATAGCCGGCAGATCGATAACGTTAACCGCATTGTCGTGGAATGGTAGCGGCACAATACTCTGACCAACCTGGCGGCTGTCTGGCAGTAGATCACCAATTTTTAGTTCGGTAAAGTTCAGGTCGATAGTTTGCATGGGGGTATCACTGCCAGGGATAATCCGCTCGGACAAACGAGCCAAGTGGTAGCGGCCCTTAACCCACATCCGATAGTAAACACCCGGACGTAGATAAACGGTAATGTTACTTAAAGTTTGCAACTCGTTGTTAGGACGAGAATTTTTAATATAATAACCATCCAAGAAAACATCCTGGGCGAGAGTAGAGTTCTCGACCTTGAGAAACAGTTTAACCTCGTTATCGTAATCACGGGATTGGAACGGTACTACCACTCTAAACTGACGGGGGACTAGACCGTTCTCAAATATAATTTGGGTACTAAGAGTAAAGCCGTCTACTGTAGTGGAGAGAACGTAGGTGTTGGGAGTGGTGGAGCTGACCCTAAAGGTCACCCGCCCAGTAGTATCGGTTACACCCTGATTACCACTACTGCCATCGCCTTTTTTAATTAAGGCCGTGGCGGGGTTAGCTACCAAGGTGACTGTCTTGCCGGAAAGAGGCACCCCTGCGCTATTTTTAAGCAACACCGTAACTACCGAATAGATGGAACCATCAGTAGAGGTGGGTAAATGGGTGGGGGTGGCCCAGATCGATGATTGGGCTGGATCGATATCTTGGTCATCAACTGTTTTGGTAACCAGTACTTCTTTAGTTAACATCAACCCTAAGGCTCGCGCCCGAATGATGATGTTGCCCGGCAAGGGACCAGGGGCAAACACAGTTACCGCATCTCCGTTTTGGGTATTAACTAATGTCTTGGTTAGATAGTCACCAAATGCGCCATTAACGATGCTGAATTCAATTGGCCAACCGTTCACACCCTGACCGTTAAAGGTTAATCGCGCAGTAATAGTAGATGTGGTAGTACCACCGGCAGTGACTGCAGCAGGGTTGGCAGTCAGATCGGCTAGCCGATAACGATCAGGATCTAAACCGACCTCGATGGTGCCGGTATCGGAGCGCACGCTACCAAAACCGGGGACAATCGCAGAGGCCCAAAACTCTACTACTTCAGCAATAGGATTAGTCCCAACTACATACTTGGCTCGGCTAGGACCCGTCCTTTGAGTGCTAGGATTGTTGGTGATTGACCCTTGGGGAGAGCCGTCTAAGTGGAAAGTTACCTCTGTCCCAGGCGGCGGAGTGTTAGGATCTAACCATCCCAGCAACGAGAACAGACCGGGCTGAGCCGCTAGTTCAGCCGGCTCCGCAGTAACCACAAAACCAGGATAAGGATAAACAACTTTATTGAGTGTAAGATCATTGATCAAGAACACACCAGTAACAGGACTGGCCGTTGCAGTGATGGTAACTAATTCATTCTCAATCCCCACGTCCGGGGTATAAGTAGCGGTAGCAATTCCCGCCGAATTAGTAGTAACAATGGTGTTGCCATCGATATCTTGCGGCTCTAATTTACCACCGTCAATGCCTATTTCTAGAGAAACCTGCACATTGCCAACCGGGGTGATTAGACCCGTGTAGGAATCAAATAGGCCCACATATGCCCGCAAAGTGGCAGGGGTCTCGCCATCGCGCGGCAGTTCGTAAGGCGGGGTAGAGGTTAAATCGAGGATGTAGTTATTTTGATCGGTAACCAAAAAATCTCTATCCCCGGCCATCGGCGCAGCCTCGTTGGCGGTAACGGCCACTATATTCCAAAATCCAAACGCGGCATCGTTAGCGATAGTAACGGTGGCAGTAGCGAAGGTGGGACTACCCACATAAATGCTGTCCAATGCAATGCCGCCGGCCGTGCCGCCGGTAGGTGGAATAAAGCTCAGCGTAGTTAATCCATTAAGGAAGGTGGTATCCGTGCCGGTAATCGCCAGCTCAACCGAACTGCCACGGAGCCCTGAACGGGGAGCGATAACGATGGAGGCACTCTCAGAGATAGTAGCAGGTTCGACGACAAAGACGCCTTCTTCAACTAGCGGGGACTCAAGACTTAATCCGGAATCGGGGTCTTCGGTGGTAATAACTGTTACTGTCCAGCTTCCCACCTTGGCAATGGCGCCGATTCGAAAGAACTTGTTATCTCCGGCCGTCTCGCCGCCCAGTGTAATGAGGGTATGGCTGGGAGCTTCTACCTCGTTATCATTATCCCAGGTGATATCGGCGTTAGCTCCTGCCGAACCAATCTTGGCAATATCTACTTGAGTGGCTATATAAGCTTCGCCAAACTGGGTCCAGACAAATACATGAGCAATGCCGGGCGTTGTATCCGGCCGATATTCAGAATAGGCAAAGTGGTTATCGTCATCGCCGGTGCTATCGGAAGATGGGATTAACTGACCGCTATCGTCACTTTCAAAGTTAATCGTTAAGACATCCGTTACATAAAATTTGTCGCCGTTGTTCCACCGATAAACTCGAGCTTGTAACGAGCTTGGCTGAATGGGGGAGATGGTAACCGATACTGGATCGGCCACTACCTCTAAGAAATAAACATCGGTAATCTGCTTAATAATAGCCCACCAAGTGCTGGTAGGTCGCCCAGTGCCGCTGGTGATGGTAGCCTTTAGCTTAAGAATGCCCGGCGTAGTGGGGGAGACGTAGTTAAAAGTGGCCTTACCATCGGCGTCAGTTTGCACAGTAATAGTGGAGCCCAACAAGTTGCCTTGGCGGAGACTGCCCCCACCCTCCAAAATCTGGAGCTCCAGCGAGCGATTATCGTATCCGGAAACATGTACCCCTAATTCGGTGGTTCCCCCGTTGGCCCACAAGTCCACATCATCGATACTGCCCATGCCACCGTCGAGCTGTGGACTATAAAAGATGACATCGGCCGGCTGACTAAAGGTAACCTGAGTGGAGTTGTTCCACTGGGTTTGCAGACCGTTAATCCTAACCGATGGCATAATCTCGCCCTGTCGACCAGAACCAGGAATGATGCTGGTGATAATGCTGACAAATTTTACCCGGGCGCCTTGGCTTAGCATCACCCAGTAGTCGGATTCGCCAAACGGAACCTGGTACTCCGCCCCAAAGGTAGCCTCACCAACAGTGGTAGATCTTACGCTAAAGATAGCCTGGCCATTACTGTTGGTAACATCGCTGATAATGGTGATGGTATCGATACTACCACCGAAGTCATCGTACGAACCCCCTCGATAATTACGAGTAGAAAATACGCGCACTTTTTTGCCAACTACCGGCTGACTTGGGGTTTGTTTATCCAACAAAGTAACGGTAATGGTAGAGGTGGCTATTCCGTCGGCTACCACTTTTACTGGATCAGCCACCACCATAGAGCCTACAAGATCGGGAACACCCTCGTTGGTAAATATCATCGGGATATCCCCAAGATAATCCTCCAAACTCAATTGCTGGATTAGGTTAACTGCATAGATTCTTAAAACAAGCTCGGGATCGGTAGCAATTTTAGACGAAATCAAGAAACGGGTTTGGCCCAAACCGGTTTCAGGGTTGCCGTCTTCATCGTTACCGCGATCGACTAATACAAAGTTATCTACGTAATCATTGCCCCACGTGCTACTGCTGGTGGGGGTACCATCAATCTCAATCCAATCGGGCTTGTCGGTTTTACGGATGGCTGGATGCATACTTCGAAGTGTGCCATCACTGTTCTCGGTAAAGAGGGTTACCGCCGTGCCTGCTGGGACTATAGCGGGATCTCCGTATTGGTCGACTGCGCTGAACGTAACGGTGGCGTAATCGACACCGTCGGCGTTAACCACGGCCGGGTTACTGGCGGGTTGGCTTTGAGAATCTACATCCAAGTAAGAGTTGCTCCAATTTCCACCCTCGCCGTAAGTAAACGGACCCAACACCTGAACGACCACGGAGTTGTTTGGGCGACCGCTGGTCTGGACAGTAGAGCCGCCAGCTTTATAAACGTAAACAGTGGTGGCACCCCCCGGCACACCGGTGCGGACATCCAAGCTGGAACCAAATATTAACCCTGGAACTCCGCGAACCTCGTCCTGAGTATCGGTGTCACCAAAACCTAACATGGAGTACCACCGATCGCCAGACAACATCTTAACCGTATCGTTACCTTTCATGCGATAATCTGGCACTCTAAAATAAGTGTGGGAATCGTTATCACCAAGCTCTTTTTGGCCGTCAAAAACAACAGCACGATAATCTAATCCGGTTACATGCGCACCATATACGCCGATAAAATCGGGTCGTTTAATCCACCCATTACTATTAAGTTGATCTGACCGAGGGGTGGTAACCGGGTTAAGCGCACCAGAGGCACAGGATAGGGTAGGCGGTACCCAAGCCGGCGAATTAACGATTCCGCCGACTATCAATGGAGTGGACTGAGGTTCGCTGTCACTATCGGGAGCGGCGTTCTCAACTACCCCTAATCCAAAGAAGGCTCGACCCTGGGATACCCCCGCGCTATCGTGAAGTGCGTAATTGGCAGGCAGATAGCCGACGGCCCCACTGGGTGGAGCCGGAATGGCTCCCGCCTGTTGATGGGAGTTAGTGCCAATCCACCCTAAGTAAGTGGAACTGCCCGTTGACCAATTATAAGCATAGGTAACATTGCCAACATATTGGTAAATAGTATCGTAAATTTTGACTGGGAACGGGCCTAGATTATCCTCAATCACCCAAAAACTTCTTTTTGCAAATATGCACGGATCGTAGAGATTAAACCAACTGGCTCCACCTACAACCAATAGGGAGCCGTTTTCGTGTCGAATCAGTCCAAAGCCATACCGCCCCTGAGTTACCGGATAGACCGCGCCGATGTAGCTACTGGAGCCAATAAGGAATCGCAGATGGGCCAGATGCCCAACCCTTCCCGGCGTCCAGGTTGTAACTAAGGGTTGCCCCGTGTAATCGGAGGTGATACTTCCAGAAGCATTGATACCCAGTTCGCCCTCACCGCCGGCAACTTTAACACTACTACCGGTTCCATTAAGATTTAGGATGTAGTGCTCGCTAACGGTGGTAGCAAAAAATCCATTTAACAAACTGTCGGATAAATTTTTGGCAAAATCAGTCGGAACCTGTTGGATATTAACCTCATTAAGATCCGACTCGTTCGGGCCAACTACAGCCTGACCTACGGTAATTACGCTGTTAAAACCACCCGATGGTAGCGATACCCCATCGGTACCCACACCAACGCCGCCGATAGTGGGCAAATCCTTATAAGTTGGCCACTTAATTACATCCTCTTCGCCGTAGAGGGGTTGTCTTAGATTATATCCGCCCCAATAATATGATGTCCCAACGGAAAACGGTACACCGTACACACCACCAATCACATGCAACTGATCATTAACAACAATAGTTTCTGGATAAAAGTTAACGCCAGTTAGTTTAGCCCAGGGTTCCCAACCGACGCTCGGAGCGGTGAGATTTAATCGTTCGATGGTAGAAAACAATAACGGATGACTGCCGCTGGCCAATGCGGCCGGGTCTGGAATGTGAACATCGCCAGAAACTACGTAGAGATAGTTGCCAAACTGAAAGGCCTTAAAACCAGCGTGGCCGGAATACATAGAAGGCAAAGGTTCCCAGCCCCCGACCGGAGAACCATCAGCTGTACTGATCTCCATTCGCTCCACGTCGTCGAGTAACCTTAACTTACCAGCCTGATCATCGTATTCGAGACCACCTAAGGCATAGAGATAACGCTTAGCCCCAATATTTACCTCGACCAGCTGGCTAGAGCTCCGTTCCTTGCCCAATCCGGGCTCTAATCGATCCCAGGCCAATTCACTCCCCGGAGGACCCCAAAAATCGGCCCGACTGGCCCCGGGACGATTAAGCAGTTTTTCGATCTCATCGCCAAATAAAACAGCTGCCCCTAAGACGAGCAGCCCAACTGCGATTAAGATAACCTGGCGAATATTTCGCGGATTTGTCAGGTAGTTGGTTATCCGATTTAGAGAGCTCATTTAACGCTTTGGTTTTTACTTTTTTATTGTATCAGTAATCAGGGGGAACTGCTTCGAGCGTGTTTTATGGCGTTTTTATATTATATAATACTTTGCCCTTTTTGTCAAGGGTTAGGCAAAACCTGGATTTTAGGTGGAAAGGCTAGCCAGAATAGTAGGGGCCCTCGTCGGTGGTGAGATAGTGCCCCCGAATAGCCTCCTTGATGTAGTCCTCGTCCGCTACCACAAAATCGACTGAGATGTTAACCATCCCTCGTATCTCGTTCATCGCCAATTCTGAGGGCACAGCGATAGCCACTAAGACCCCATTGTTAGTGTGTGAAACGGGAATAACGGTATATTTTTTAGCAATCTCATAACTGATGTGTTTGATGGCCGTTTTATCGATTTCGTATCTCGAGATATCTATCTCGGGAATTCGATGCTGACTACTCAACGCAGTAACTAAATCTGTTCTTTTAATTAACCCTCGTTCAACCAAGATATCGCCGACGCGTCTACCGGTGGCGGCTTGTTCGGACAAAGCGCTAGCTAGATCAGCGGGGGAGATCAAACCTTCCTGAACTAATTTTTCGCCCAGCGGCACGGTGGGCATAGTGGAGGAGCTTGATTGGAACTTGACCCTGGAGGCCGCCTCCACTAGGGCGCCTATCTTGGTAACCGCCACGCCAGGGTTCTTAATCGACAGTAATTTAAACGAACCTTCCTTGGCCGCTGACTGAACTAAGATATTACCGAACCGAAAGATGGTGGCCAAGGTGCCCGGAATAGTATAGCGAATGTCCTGGACTTGTCTTAAGGCCAGCTCCGACCGACGATGCAAAAAGAAGGTAATTAATTGTGAGTCGATTAGTTTTTCGCCATTAACCACCCAAATATCTAAATACCAAAATGCCCAGTACATAAAAAAGTAGTTGACCGCTAACGATAGCAATACCCCAAAATATAGAACGATGTAGGGTAGAGATTCTGGCATCGGCAAGATATCTGCGGAAGAGATTAGTATCCAGAATATAATCAACATTAAAAACACAACGATGGTTAGTCCAGCCGGACCCCACAAATTAACCGGGTGTCGTCGATAGATTAAATATTCTTCGTTGTTTGGCTGAGGGTCGGTTACCTTCATAGTTAGTTATAGCAATAACATCGACAGGGCGATTATAATTGATAACAACAAAATGAGCCCAATTAGGCCAAGATAGACAGCCAGGGCGCGGCCAGCATATTGGCCTTGTTCGCGGGGTAGATCATCGTAGCGATATTTAAGAACGTGGTAAACAATTACGCCGGTATAGAGTAGCGACAAAATTAGTAAAACAAAATATATAACCCAAATAAGTGTCATGGTGACAATTTATTTAAACAACGCCGGCGGCGCTTTATCCGGCAGGGGAGGGATTAGATTAAGATGTTGATAAGCGGATTTAGTAGCCACTCGCCCTTGTGCCGTGCGATTAATAAATCCGGCTTGGAGTAGATATGGCTCGTAGACCTCTTCGATGGTCTGCTTCTCTTCGGCGATAGCCGCGGCCAGAGCAGACAAGCCGACTGGTCCACCCTGAAATCTTTCTACGATTCCGCTTAATATTTTTCTATCCACACTATCCAACCCGTTGGCCTCTACTCCCATTAAATTTAAGGCTCGCCGAATAATTTCCTCCGAAATAATCCCTTGGTTATGGACCTGAGCAAAATCCCTAATCCGCTTAAGCAATCGATTGGCAGTTCTGGGGGTTCGCCGAGAAGCCGCTGCGATCAGTGCAGCCTGGGTAGCTGGTAGCTTGATCTTAAGTATACGAGCGGATCGGTCTAATATTTTTTGAATATCGATCTCTTTATAAAAATCTAATCGATAGGTGGCTCCAAACCGATCGCGCAAAGGAGAGGAGAGAGCACCAGCCCTGGTGGTAGCGCCGATTAAAGTAAATTTTGGCAGGTCCAATCGAATCGAACGAGCCGAAGGGCCTTTCCCGATCACAACATCAATCGCAAAGTCTTCCATTGCGCTATACAAAACTTCTTCTACCTGGCGGCCTAAGCGATGAATCTCATCAATAAATAAAATATCTCCAGCATTTAGGTTAGTTAGAATAGCCGCCAAGTCACCGGGCCGTTCGATGGCAGAACCAGAAGTAACCCTAAGACCTCCGCCCATACTATGAGCGATAATATGAGCCAGAGTAGTTTTACCTAAACCCGGCGGGCCAAATAGCAAGATATGGTCTAAGGCTTCGCTCCGCCCTTGGGCGGCTTGGATGGCAATTAGGAGGCTGGTTTTGATATCGGCTTGGCCGACGTATTCGGCAAAGCTCTGGGGACGAAGCGTTGTGTCTAACTCCGCTTCCTCCTGTTTCAGCCTGGCATCTACCACTCTAACCCCCGCGGTCTCCTCTTTCATATACCCATTATACCCGCACCGAACCGCTCCCGGTTAACCCAGAAAGTGCCAGCCAATTAGGCCCAATCCAACGATTACTAAATAGTAGGCAAATATATCTAGCGAATATTTTTTTAGAAAACTCATTAAAAACCGAATGGCCAGTAACCCTGCGACAAAAGACACGCCAAAAGCCGTCAACCAAAATAAATAGTCGGACAAATTAAGTGCCCCGCCCTGAATGGCCTGATAAAGCGAGTATCCTCCGGCTAAAGCGATAATAGGCGCCGCTATCAAAAAAGAAAATTTAGCGGCAGCTTCGCGGCTAAGCTCCATGTATAACCCGGTAACGATGGTTGTTCCAGAACGGGAGATGCCAGGCAACATGGCCAAGGCCTGAGCCAAACCAATACCTAAGGCCCGGGCCGGGCTTAACCTGGTCAAGTCGTGCTTCAGATTAACTCGATGATCTACTAACCAAAAAATCACGCCACTGACCAGCATTAGACTAGCTACGGGGAGTAGCCCCCGAAAATGCATACCTATCCAGGGCTCTAACCACAGCCCCAAGATTAGAGCAGGGAGAGTGGCCACCACGATTAACCAAAACAGTCTTCGATTAAATCTGGCTTCTCGTTTGGGCGCTTTTTTGAACACCGCTGTTATCATGCCCACCCAGTCTCGCCAAAAATATAGCAGAATCGCAAATAAGGTAGCTAAATGTAACACCGCATCAAACAGATTGCCCTGGTCGGCCCAGCCCGTTAACTCCCGGACAATTACTAAGTGCCCCGATGAGCTAATAGGGATAAACTCGGTCAGGCCTTGGACTAAACCTAAAACGGCAGCGATTAGCAGAGATGGTTGCATTAGCTAACTTTAATATTCCAAGTAATGACTGGCCCGAACCAGGCGATGTGTTCGGACACTAATCGAAACGATTCAATGTAACTGCCCGTTGTAGTAGGGGCCTTAATATTAAAACCTAAGGTCATGGTACCACCGGGAGCTACTTCAAACCCAGTAGTGATAGCCCGATTAGGACTGGACCAACTATCAACAGAGAATCGGCTGTTTCTATCAGGCGGATTAACTGTGCCCAACTTAACTGTGCCATAACCACCGCTGACAAGTGAGTTCCATTTGGCGATGCCGGAGTTTTTAAGAGTTACGCTGACAAAGGCTATCTGGCCAGGAGTCAGCGTTGGGCTGGCGGTTTGATTAACTAATTCGGCTTGGTAATGGCTAGGATTCTGATCAACCCCTCCGGTTTTGACGGTAACCGTCCAATAGATCCCTAAATCGGGCATCCACTGTTTATATTCCAGTACGGCATTAAAATATTCCTTATAAACACCGGGTTGGGTGGCCTTGATCAAAAATGAGAACCGACCAATCTCGCCAGGATTAACCTGGGTTTGTTCTAAAACTGCCGTTCGATTGGGAGAGATCCAAGTGCTGTGATAAAAAATACTTTTTCTGTCCATCGGTCGAAATGTGCCAAATCTAAATGGAGTTTGGCTGTTGCTTCCTGACCCGAACCACGGCATGTTGCCGGTGTTGCGCAGTTCTACCCATAGAGTGGTTTCTTCGTTAAGGTTTAATGTTGGATATGGGCTTTGGCGAACCCATGCCGCCGAGTAACGCTGAGTGCCCATTGGGGTAAATACTAAAGTTAAGCTACCCACATCGCGCAGGGCAGTAGCATCCGAAAAAACTAACTTTCGACTGCCAGACCAGCGTGATCCGATTAACGCAGTAACTGACCCCTGCTGATTAGTTGGTCCCAAATCAACTTCCCCGTTGACAGTAGTGCCTCCAAGTAAAATCTCACCCCCTTCTATCCGCATCCTAACCAAGTGATTAGCAACTAAAGTGGCGCCATCTTTGACCGTCACGGTTACTTGCGAGTAAGTGCCCTGATCAGCCGGCAGAGTGGTTCGAGAAGCGGTGATAGCCCCGGTAATAATGCTGGCTTGCTGAATTGAGAGAAGAGCCCCAGGCATATCAATAATTCCACTGCCGTATTCAGTGGCACTACCTCTGGGGGTAGCCGTGTTTTTTAGGATTGATTCGGCCTGAGCTGGAGTAAGACTGGCATTGCGAGCCAGCATTAGCGAAACTAACCCCGTAACGTGAGCGGTGGCAAAGGAAGTACCAGAGTTACTGGCGTAAGCTTCATGAGTGATGTAGCTGGCCGAAGGAATGCCAACCCCGGGTGCCATCACGTCTAAATTAGTGCCGTAGTTGGAGAATGAAGCGCGGTAGCCCGCTCCATCGACTGCTCCAACCGCAATCACATTAGAGTAGGCCGCTGGATAAAGTAGTTGGTTTTTACTGTTGTTACCGCCAGCTGCAGCAATAATTACTCCTTTGCCAACCGCATAGTTAACTGCTTGGGCCAGATCTAAGCTATCTACATAGGTGCCGAAGCTCATGTTAATAATCCTGGCTCCGTTATCCGCGGCGTAACGAATGGCGTTGGCTACATTGTTATACTCTCCACCACCGAGACTATTCAGGGCTTTTAGAACCATCAGTTTAGCGTTCCAGTTGATTCCAGCGATACCCTTGCCGTTATTGGCCTGGGCCGCAATTATTCCGGCGATTGCAGTACCATGACCATTTTGATCGGATACATCAGTATTGTTCTGATAAAAGTTATATCCATTAATGTCATCCACATACCCATTGTTGTCATCGTCGATATGATTATTGGGTATCTCATTGGGATTAACCCAAAACTTGTTTGTTAGATCATCGTGATTTATCGCTACCCCAGTATCGATGACCGCTATCACCGTGTTAGTTCCGGTAGTAATATCCCAGGCTTGCTGAATCCTAACCTGTTGAAGATTGGTTTGTTGATAAAATAAGGGGTCACTGGCCGCTTGCTGGATAGTTACCTGGTTTATCGGTGATTCGGCAAGCGATTGGATAGCTACTCCATCGAAAGATAGCGGAAACAATCCGCTAATTAAACTAAGAATAAGTAAAAGATGTGACGTCTTCATATAACCATTATACTTGCCCAATTATTATAACCCACCCAGTCAATGACTTGGTTGAACAATAACATAAATCGGGTACTTTAGTAGGGAACGAGCTTACTGAGCCCGGCGCTAAGTAATAACTAGCACTGGCAAAGCCAGGCGTAGCTACCGTCAGGTAGCGGAGACTGGTGGGCCCAGAAGGAATCGAACCTTCGTCCCCAGCTTAAAAGGCTGTTGCTCTACCGTTGAGCTATGGGCCCTAATTTAGATAAACCGTTGAGCTCCACCTGTACCGAACGTCGTTACGTTCGGGCAGGGATGGGCCCAATAAATCTATCCTATCACTATCTTGTTTTAAAGTGGGTTAAGAGGCGCCTTGAGCAAATCATTAAGATTAAACTCCCTCACTTCGCTAGGGGATACCACATTTATCGGACTATTAAAATTAGAGAGAAAGACTTCGAGCACCGATTCGGATCTGCCTGCTGCTGCCAGATTACCATGAGCTATCAATTTAACTAAACGATAATCACGTTTGCTGATCCAAAGGTCGTAAGTATAATCGGTAGCTAACAGTAATGCTTTTGAACGATCTAAGGCAACCCGATTATGGGTCACAGACTTAACCGCGTCTACTAAGTTGAGCAGAGCGGTCTGGTCGATTAGGGCGGCTAAATGATAACTGCGTACACCCTTGATTGTTTCATCTCCCAATATCGTTTGAATGGTAAAAAGTTTGGCAGATTTTATCAGCTCCCGGATTTTAAGCCCATCATCACTGGTTAACCGACCACCCCCACCTAATATATTGCCGGTGTTTGATTCGGGATTTTTTACTTTGTACCACCGAGCGTCAGGAGCTAACGACAACAGGGAGCCGTCGGGAGTGTTGGCCTCTTGAATCCTAAAATAAGTGTAATCGGGCAAGCCCCTGATTTCGGCCCCGATTTTAGTAGTGCCCTCTGGCGCCTGACCGGACAGATTAAGCGCTAAAGAAAACTTTAGGCCGTCTAAGTTGACCAGATTAACTTTGGCCGTAAAGTTGGCTATTAATTCTTTGAGGCCATTAAAGATATCCGTGTCCGAATTACCCGATAGCTTCAGCTGACCGGTAGCTTCTACCTGCTTAATCTGGCTCAAACTCTCCATCATTCGATCGACTACCACCCCCATTTCTATCTGGGGGCCGCACCCGCCTAACAACAAAGGGAATAGTAGAACTGGGATGACGAAATATAGTCGATTCATGGTTTTATAGCTTGCGTCTAATTCTATGATACTCGCCTGGCTTTTTCAATACAAAAAATCTATATAATGAAAGGGGGTGAAGCTATGCTTAAATCCATCAGCGAGGTAGTGGGTAGTCGATTAGTCGATCTGGATAAAAGCCAAACGATCGGAGAGGTTGTTAATTGGGTAGTTAATCCAGACGAGCGCCGGTTAAGTGCGTTGATAGTCCGACCGGCCGGCTTGTTTGCCAAAACCATGGTGGTAACCACAGCCGATATTATTGAGTACGGCCCCCGGATGGTGGTAGTAAAAAATCAGTTAGCGGTCGTTTTACCAGATGAGGTATCGGGTATGCCAAAACTACTACGATCTAAGTTCCGTCTATTAGGAGGGCGCGTAGAGACACAATCCGGCAGACTCATCGGCCAGATAGAAGATATTATGTTTGAGACTACCGACTCTAGCCTACAAAAGTTCTACGTTAAGCCTCCCTTATTGGGATTGGTAACTCGACCGGATGTGATTATTGGGGTTGATAAGGTTGTTCGGATAGAGCCTCGCCGAATAATCGTTAACAACGAGGTGGGAGAACCGCTCCCACCGGGCCAAACGGTTAGGGCAGGGGCTTAGAATCGTCCGACAATCTTTAATCTCTGCATCTCTTTGCGTGCGGTGGCATATCGAGGCAGATTTTGAATTTTTTGAAACTCTCGCTTTAGCAAAGCGGTGGGTAGTTTATGAATCAACTTAACCTGCCGTTTAATGGCCAGAGCCGTTGACCTATCATACTTAAAACCCAAGCCGTGCTTAAACCGAATGGCTCGTAAAATCCTAACGGGGTCTTCTTTTAGCCGCAGGTCTGCATCACCGATCAACCGAATTAATCTATCAGACAGATCGGCTTTTCCTCCAACCGGATCGGCCATATAACCAGTAGTTGGGTCCCAGTAGATAGCATTAATAGAAAAATCACGGCGCTTGGCATCTTGTTCTAAATCGTCGACAAAAATAATTTGTTTCGGCACGCGTTTAATATGATCAAACTGCGCGTCGTAGAGGTCTTCCCGAAAAGTGGTTATCTCATAAACACTACCTTGCCAGGTGAAACTTACCACCCCAAAGGTTTCATTAGTGTGGGCTGGGATAACACCTTGGCGTCTAAGAACAGCTACTGTCATGCCTGGCTTAGCATCGGTAGCAATATCGATATCCTTGGGGTCGTAGTTAACCCCAAGCAATTTATTGCGGGTTTGGTTACCAACCAAGTACGCTCGATAGCCGGCATCCTTTAACCAACTGACTGGGTCAAAGCGACGATCCATAGCTCTATTGTAGGTTAAATAACTGACGAGTATTGTTGGTTGAAGTCTGACAGACCTCTTCTACCGATAGATTCTTGATTTTAGCGATCTGCTGGGCCACCTCTAACACATAGAGTGGCTCATTACGTTTACCCCGGTGGATTAAAGGGGCCAAGAGCGGCGCATCGGTTTCGATTAGTATTTTATCCATCGGGATAATTTTTACCGCTTCAACCAATTGGGTATTGTTAGGATAAGTAACCATGCCATTAATGCCGAGGTAAAATCCTCGTTTAAGAAATTCTTGGGCATAGCGCACTCCAACTGAAAAGGAATGAATTACGCCAGGCGGTTTTCCGCTTACATGCGGCAGATACTGCTCGTCCAAAATATCTAGCACGTCGCTATAAGCTTCGCGACAGTGGACAATAATTGGTTTGTTAAGTTCCTTGGCTAAATTAAGTTGCTCGATAAAGGCCTGCCGCTGGATTGCTTGATTAGACAGATTGCGATAGTAATCTAAGCCGATCTCACCCACGGCCACCACTTTTTGTTCTCGACCCAAACGGCGCATTTTTTCAATCACATCGTTGGACAAGGTCTTGGCATCGTGAGGATGTACCCCAATCGAGGCATAAATTAATCGATAACGACTGGCTAAACCAACACTCGATTTGGAGGTTGCCAGGTCTACTCCAATATTGATTAGGGCTACCGCACCGGCCGAAAAAGCTCGCTCGACCGTTTGTTCTAAATCGGCATGGAATTTAGGAGAATCTAAATGACAGTGGCTATCAATAAAATTCATCGTGATAAACTAGCCCACAACACTAACAATACCACCCCGATACTGGCAATAATATCGCGAGAGGAGATCTTTTCTTTAAGCACCACGGCCGAGAGAGTATAAATTAAAACCGGGGATAAGATTAACACCATTACGGTAGCGCCAATTCCTTGCATCTGATAGCTAGAATAAACCAGGTAGGTCACCACTACGGCGCTGACTGCTAATCCAAATAGATAGCCCGCTTGCCGCCAATTGATCATTGGCATTCTCCCTCGGGCAAGTATCCATAAAAATAAAGCGGTAGTGGAACACCGCACTAAATAAAGACTAACCGGCGAATAAACATCTAAAAGTTGACGAATAATCACCACCTCGATGCCGTATAGGACTGCAAACCCTAATATGGACCAAGTAGCCGTATCCCATTTAAGTTTGCCAGCGTGCCACCGAGACCAGATTAGTAATCCGATGGCTAAACTGCCAGCCAGGTAGATCTGCCACGCCCTCTCGTCTGGGTAGGCTAACCCAGCGATAAATATAGTTAGCAGGGGAGTAAACAATAACAGCGGTTCGAGCTGCGAGACCCGTTTGTGTTTAAGACTGTAGTAGTAGAGCAGGTTATAGTTAGCCGCCAAGACTACCACTACCAAAATTAAAATGATGTAGCGAAAAGAAAGGGCTGTGGGGTCGATGTGTCCGGACCACGGTAGGGTAATCAACCCAACAAGCACAATAAATAAAAATATCCAAAACGCAAAAGCTTGGTTGGTCAGCTGCTTAAAGATATTGAGCGATCTCTTGGTCAGAACTAACGCTACCGAATCGATTACTGCAGCGATTAGGGGATAGATCATAGTTAGCTAAATTTAGGGAATAGGATTGATGGCTCGGCGACTGCCTGCCCCGGAACAAGTTGGCCCCAAACGAGCGCATCCTCCCAGCGTAGCGGACGCCAGCTTGGTTTATCCAGGCCAAGGGCTTCATAGATCCTATCGGCCACCCCCGGGAGAAAAGGAGACAGCAGGGCGGCATCAATCCTAAGGCCCTCAAGTAACTGATAAATTACGTGATCAACTTCGTCCTGCCTGCCTGTTTTAAATAGTTCCCATGGCTTTGTCTCATCCACTAAAACATTAAGCGAGGTAGTAAAATTATCGATGGCGGTAAGTACGCGGGCAAAATCATAGCCTTCAAATCTATCGATCGATGATAACAGACCAGACAACTGAGGCAACTCAGTCGCAATCGGCGGCACTTGACCGTTGGTAAATTTGGCTGTCATCTGCAAAACTCGCGAGACTAAGTTGCCTAAATTATTGGCTAACTCGCTGTTATAAACCTCCTCAAATCTCCGCCACGAAAAATCTCCATCCTCGGTGGTAGGAATCTCTTTGAGCAGATAGTAACGTGTAGCATCAGCACCGTATTTATCCACAATCTCGATCGGATCGACAACATTGCCTAAACTTTTGCTCATCTTGTGCCCACCCGAGCTGATAAAGCCGTGTACAAACAAAACCTTCGGTAAGGGTAACTTGGCCGATAGCAACATGGCTGGCCAGATGGCGGCATGAAACCTTAAGATATCTTTGCCGATTACCTGCAAATCGGCTGGCCACCACTTTTTAAACAGTGCCTCATCGCGGCCAAATCCGATCCCGGTAATATAGTTTGATAGAGCATCGCACCAAACGTACATGGTATGCGCCGGATCATCGGGTACCGGAATGCCCCAAGGTAGTTTATCGGCCGGACGCGAAAAGCTAATATCAGTTAGGCCTGTCTTTATTACATTAATTATCTCGGTAGCGCGATTCTCGGGAATAATTTTAAATTTACCCGAACTAATCGCCTCAATCAGCGGCTCGGCATACTTAGATAGTCGAAAGAAATAGTTCTCTTCTTCAATCGCCTCCGGCTCTTTTAAGTGAATCGGACAACAACCGTTAACCAGCTCCTTCTCGGTGATAAATGCTTCGCAACCGATGCAATACAAGCCGCGATAGGTATCTTTGTAGATATCGCCACTAGCTAGTAGCCGACGCCAGAGTGCTTGAGCCCCCGGCCAGTGGCGGTCTCGATCGCTTGTTCTAATGAAATCATCATTAGTTAAATTAAGAATTTCTTTCAGTTCCGAAAACAGGCGTGCATTGCGCTCGGCCACCGCCTCAGGAGTCTGGCCTTCCTCTTTCGCCACTTTGGCAATCTTGCTACCGTGCTCATCGGTACCGGTTAGGAAAAAAACCTCACGACTATGAAACCTTTGCCAGCGCGCTATTACATCGGTTTGGACTAGCTCCAGGGCATGCCCAATATGAGGACGGCTGTTAATATAGGGGAGGGATGTGGTGATATAGAATTTATTGGACATTACCTAAAAATTAGCTTCGAGAGGTGAAAAATAAGCAGTTACATTATATAGTCTGATATCTGTTATGCCAAAACTAACCAAGATAGTTGCCCAGACAGTTAACGCCAACCGGGTTAGCCTATTTGCCGATGGCAAGTTTTTAACTGGATTAGACCGATTTACTTGGTCACAGCTAAACCTAAAATCTGGCGACGAGTTAACACCTCAGCTAATCGCTCGATTAAAGAGCGAGGATACTAATAGCAAGTGCTACGACAAGGCGCTTAAACTATTGTCGTTCCGGCCCCAAAGTAGCTACGAACTCCGCCAAAAACTGTCAAAAAGATTTGCCGACGATGTAATTAAATTAACCTTGGGCCGACTGGTTAAGACTGGTTTGGTTGATGATGAAAAGTTTGCCTTTATTTGGGCAAATGAAAGGTTGCTTACTCGCCAGCGCAGTGTCTCGCATTTAATCGCCGAGCTTAGGCAGAAGGGGATAGAACGTTCTATTATCCAGTCCGTTATCTCCAAATTGGACCGTGGGACAGAGTTAGATTCGGCTATCAGTTTGGCCCAAAAATCTCCACGGAAAAGTGGGGAAAAACTGCGAGCCTATCTGGCCCGCAGAGGTTTTAACTATTCCGTAATCAGAGAAGTAGAGCGTCAGCTACAGACCCAAAAGTGAAGCGATTCGCGCTTGATCAAATCCCAGGATAATCTCCTCGTGATTATCTGGCAGAGTGATGATACTTACCGGTACGCCCATCTGGCCGGTTTTTTGGATCATCTCCTGGCCACGCTTGGGATCTAACGCCACATCCACACTCTCAAACTTCACCTGCTTACTGGTCAACCAGTCTTTTAATAGCCGGCAGTAGCCGCAAGTGGGGGTGGAGTAGACGATGTATTTTTTTGGCTGAATCATTATCCTTTTAGTTGTGCCCTACTAATTTACCACGAAGGTGCATGGCTTGGTCAACCCGTTCTAAGCTCAATAAAAAGGCAGCTACTCTCAGACTAACTTTTTTCTCTTCGGATATCTTAATAACTTTTTGGCCAGCGGCTAACATGGATTTTTGGAGTCGGCCATTTACCTCGCCCTCTTCCCAATACCAGCCCTGGCGGTTTTGAGCCCATTCGAAGTAGCTGACGGTTACTCCGCCAGCATTAGCCAGGATATCTGGCACTACCGGAATACCACGATTATTTAAAATAGCATCTCCCGAAGCAGTAATCGGGTTGTTGGCCAGCTCCAAGATTAGCTTAGCTTTAACGTGATCCGCGTTATCCGCGGTAATCTGATCTTCCAGTGCCGCAGGGATTAAGACATCAACATCTAACTCCAACAGCTCGGCGTTGGTGATATCGTGAGAATAGTGGAATCCGGCCAATGAACCGGTAGTTTTTTTATGTTCAAACACTTCGGCCACCTCCAGGCCAGTCGGACGATATATCCCACCCTGCGAATCGCTGATGGCTACCAATTTATAGCGTGGGTCGAGGCCTAAGAGCTTAGCTAATCCGCCGCCGACATTACCAATCCCTTGAATCGCCACTTGGATTGGCCGTTTGGTTATTTTAAAATGTTCAATCATCAAATCGAGTATAAATTTGCCACCCAACGATGTGGCCAACTCTCGACCTTTCGAACCAAATAAAGCTATCGGTTTGCCAGTAACAAAATCATGCATCTGATGGCCTTTAATACGGCTATACTCGTCCATCATCCAGGCCATAGTTTGCTCGTTAGTGTTTATGTCGGGCGCTGGCACATCTTGATTGGGCCCGATGTGTTTAACAAAGGCCTGGACATAGCCCCGAGTTAATCGTTCTAACTCTAATTGAGACAGTTTTTTAGGATCGACCTTTACCCCGCCTTTGGCGCCACCAAACGGGATATCGACTACTGCGCACTTCCACGTCATTAACGATGCGAGGATTTTTACTTCATCAACATCGACTTGAGAGTGGAACCGAATCCCACCTTTGTATGGCCCTCGAGCCGAGTTGTGCTGAACTCGCAAAGCGGGAAAGAACACCGTCTCGCCACCATCTAACTGCACCGCAATATCGGCCTGAATAATTCGATCTGGCGTCATTAGTTTATCTAGTTCGGCATCCGAACGGCTCAACATCTGGGCCGCCGATTTTAACGCCGCTTGATAGGCAGGTTGTTCCATTAAGACCAGTCTAAATTATGATCGACCGTAGCCGCCCCCTGGGCCACACCCTGGATATAGTTATACGCCGAAAGGGCGGCCTTAGCCCCTTCGCCAGCCGATATCACGGTCTGCTTATATGGGACCGAGGTGGCGTCACCAGCCGCAAAGATGCCAGGACAAGAGGTCCCGTTAAACGCATCGATAATCACCTCGCCGGCTTCGTTTAATTTAATGCAATCGGGTAAAAAATCAGCCTTAACTTCGTAACCAATCTCTACAAATACACCCTGAACCGATAGCTCGCTGGTCTGTTCAGTGATCAAATCCTTAATTTTTACGCCAGTAACAAAATCCTCACCATAGATGCTGTCGATGTTCGAATTTAGGACTAGCTTGATATTGCCAGTTTGTTTTAAACGTTCAAGTAGGACCTGCTCTGCCCTAAATTCAGCTCGTCGATGTACTAAGTAAACTTGTTTAGCAATCTTAGACAATAGCAGGGCGGCATCTACGGCGGAGTTGCCACCACCAACCACCACTACATCCTTACCAGCAAACAGAGGGGCATCACAGGTGGCACAATAGACCACGCCCTTGCCGGCGAATTCAAGCTCACCCGAAACATCCAATCGACGCGGAGTCTTGCCAAAGGCCAGGATGATAGCCTTGGTCTCGTAAGTTTGGCTATCTTGGCCTGTAACTACAAAATGATTATTCTGTTTAACAATCGAGCTGGCTGGATTATCCAAAATTTCGGCGCCGTATTTTTCGGCCTGGGCCTTAAACCGCAACATTAGTTCGGGGCCTTCTATCTTGTCTATGCCAGGATAGTTCTCGATAGCTAAGGTCGTAGCAGTCTGGCCGCCAAACTCTTTGTTTAGTACTGCTGTTTTTAAGGCCCGACGGGTAGCGTAGAGCGCAGCGCTCAAACCGGCCGCCCCGGCCCCCAGCACGATTACATCATACATAGTCAAATTCTTAAGCCCCTTTAGTATACCTCGTTGGAAATGCTGGCAATAATACGCTAAGTTGCCATTAGATTATACCAACGTTATCTATCCGCCAAATCGCTCTTTCAAACAGTTACAGGAGCGCCGGCGCCCCTTACCTTTAACGGGGTATAACAAAACGCCCTGATTGCTGTCGGGGCGTTTTGTTCAGTTCAATTACTCCTCTTCATCAACAGCGTGAAAGCCGCTAGGAAGATCACCATCTTGGCGCTTGGGGCCCTCTTCATCGTCGTCGCCCAAATCCTCGTCGTCAAAATCGTCTTCATCGACGGGTTTCTGCTTGGGGGCCACATCATCATCGCTCAAATCATCATTCTCCATCTCGTCATCCATTCCTGCACTCATCATCTGATCCTTATCATCGTCATCGTACATCAACAACCTCCACACTTACTTAGTAAATAAACTTGAGTATATCCACACGATGGGGGATACAAAGCAAAATTTACCATAACTGTTTACGGTGTCAATAGATTAGCAAATCTGTGGTAGCCCGTACGGGAGTCCGTTCTGCTGGACAGCAGAACTAGAACCCGTCGGGGTTCGGGCTACCTCACCCCTCCTCGACACCTTGCGGTTTCGATTCTTCCACTGCGGGGAAACTCCCGTTTCCCCGACCCCTTTCCCGGGGTTCGACTCCGGTATTATCTTATCCCAAATCACCAATAGCCCCGAGGTGTAAACCTCGAGGCGTTTGTGATTTGGAAAGGAAGAATAACTAAGCGGATTCTAAGCCAACCGACTTTGTCGGTTGGCGAGGAGTGTAGTTGTTCTGACGTGGTAGCCCGTACGGGAGTCGAACCCATCTTTTCAGATTGAAAATCTGACGTCCTAACCGATAGACGAACGGGCCATGGTGGCCAAGTGAGAATTTTAAAAGAATCGTCCTAACCGATAGCCTGCCCGCGGACGCGGGACGCGGCCAGGGACGAACGGGCCATGGTGGGCGCAGCAGGATTCGAACCTGCAACCAACTGCTTAAGAGGCAGCTGCTCTACCATTGAGCTATGCGCCCGAGCCAATAACAAATATCAAGTAGAAAATAGCAAATGTTATTTTTTATTTTATATTTTGTACTAGGTTG
>JAFGPN010000002.1 GCA_016936175.1 Patescibacteria group bacterium
CCGTCAGGTGGTTAAGATCGCCAGTGTGCGGTTAGAGATTGCGGATGATATCGCCGTTCTGCGAATTAATAAGTTTGGCAGTGACACAGAACAACTATTTAAAAAAGCTGTGGCCAAGATCTTGAGCGAAGGGGCCAAGGGCATTGTGTTGGATATGCGTAATAATCCTGGTGGCTTTTTGGATGTGGGAGTAAAGATAGCTAACGAGTTTTTGCCAGGCGGGATGATAGTAGAAGAAAGATTTAGAGATGGCAAAGCCACCCCGTTCTCGGCAGATGGTAGCGGCAAGTTAAAAGATCTTCCGGTGGTGGTGTTGGTGGATGGGGGTAGCGCTTCGGCGGCCGAGATTGTAGCCGGAGCCATTCGAGATAACCAAAGAGGCCAGCTGATCGGGGAGACCACCTACGGCAAGGGGAGTGTGCAAGAGGTAGAAGAGTTTTCCGATGGCTCGGCGCTTAGAATTACGGTAGCCCATTGGTTTACTCCTTTAGGCACCTCAATTAGCGAAGGCGGTCTTAAGCCTGATATAGTGGTAAAGAGCGGCAAAGAGGGGGATGCCCAGCTGGATAAAGCAATATCAGAGCTAAAAAAACTGACAACATAGGTTGTCATCCTGAAAACACTTTACTGCCGTAGGCCTATAATAAATAACTTATTCAGGATCCAGGCCTGGATTCCGGATCAAGTCCGGAATGACAAGAGAGTATAAGATATACACCGTGAAGATCATCTTACTAAAAGCAGTAACTGGTTTGGGGGGTCCCGGAACAGTAAAAGAAGTAGCCGATGGCTACGCCCGCAACTTTTTATTGGCGCGTGGTTTGGCGGAGGTGGCTACTGCCGCTAAGTTAAAGGATATCGAGGCCTCCGTAGCGGCCAAAGCCAAAGATAGCGCGGAGCATAAGTCTAAACTAACAGAAGTATTGGCCAAACTGCCCGAAATTAATTTGGTGTTCCAGCGTAAAGCCACACCAACCGATAAACTATTTGCGGCTATCTCGCTGGATACGGTGGCAGAAGAATTAAGTAAACAAGTTCATTTTGAGGTTGATTCCGAGTTGTTATCGGTGGATGAACCCATCAAAAGTTTAGGAGAACACATTGTGACTCTGCAGTCGGATGCGCAATCTGGACAATTCAAAGTGACAGTTACCAAAGAGTAAATTCCTAATTCCTAATTACTAATGCCTAATCAAATCCCAATGACCAATTCCCCAAAAATTAGACATTGGACATTCGTCATTATTTAGAAATTAGATATTAGACATTAGGAATTTTATAGGTTATCAAGCATTCTCTTATGGACGTTATGAAGGACATTGTGGCGCTGTGTAAGCGGCGTGGGCTCATCTATCCTAGCTCCGAGATCTACGGGGGGTTTGCTAATACCTGGGACTATGGCCCCTATGGGGTGCTACTCAAAAATAACGTCAAAGCGGCTTGGTGGGAGACGATGGTCAAGCACCGCTCAGATATTGTGGGCTTAGATAGCGCAATTTTGATGAACCCCAAAGTGTGGGAGGCCTCCGGGCATGTGCAGGCGTTCACCGATCCGATGGTGGATTGTAAGCAGTGCCATCGCCGGTTTAAGGGAGACGACATCACCTCTGACAAGTGTCCCGAATGTGGAGGAGAGTTAACCGAGGCCAGAAACTTCAATTTAATGTTTCAGACTAACGTTGGCCCGGTAGCGGGGGATGATATTGCTTATCTTCGGCCAGAAACCTGTCAGGGTATTTTTGTAGATTTTAAGAATGTGTTAGATAGCACACGGGTAAAACTGCCGTTCGGCATTGCGCAGATCGGTAAATCTTTTCGTAATGAAATTACTCCGGGTAACTTTACTTTTAGAACATTAGAGTTCGAACAAGCGGAGTTAGAGTATTTTGTTGCTTCTGAAACAGCGGATGAAACATTTAAGTATTGGGCTAAGGAGCGGGAGAAGTGGTTTCATACCTTTGGTATCAACTCGGCCAAGATCAGGACCAAACCTCACGCCAAAGAAGATCTGGCGCATTACGCTAAAGCCGCCACGGATGTGCAGTACGAATTCCCGTTTGGCTGGTCGGAGCTGGAGGGCATTCATAATCGGGGAGATTACGATCTAACCCAGCATGCTAAATTTAGCGGGCAGAGTATTGAATATACGGATGACGAGGGCAAAAAGTTGGTGCCGTATGTGGTTGAGACATCCGTTGGGGTAGATCGGGCGACCCTAGCGTTTTTGGTGGATGCTTACCGCGAAGATGAGGTGAAGGGAGAGAAGCGGGTTTCGTTAGCCCTGCATCCTAAGTTGGCGCCGATCAAGGCGGCGATTTTGCCGTTGGTAAAAAAAGAACCGGTGGTGGAGATAGCTAAAAAACTTTACGAAGAACTTCGAAAAGAGTTTTTTGTTGAATATGATGAATCAGGTACTGTTGGAAAACGGTATCGTCGCCAAGATGAAATAGGGACGCCTTATTGTTTTACGATTGATTTTGATACGGTCGAAGACCAAACCGTAACCGTACGGGATCGGGATTCGATGGAGCAAGAGCGTGTTCCTATCGCTTCAGTGGCTGATTTCCTTCGCAAGAAGTTGCAATAACTTTCTCAAATTAGTTTTGTCACCCCATTTGCTTGTCCAAACGGGGTGACCCCCAAAAGATCCCCCAATCACCAATTGCTACCCAAAAGGTAAAACTGCCTTTCTGGCTCCCGGTGAACTCGCCCTACTGGCTCAGACAACACCTTCGCTGCGGCAGTTTTACCATTGGCTTACGCAATTGCCTCAATGGGATAGGGGGAACTCCTCTCTCTGAGCCTAAGGCTCTTAGAGCCGGAGACCGATGGCGGGGGTGGTATAATGTTCTGCTATGAAATCTAGAATCAAAACAGAGCTACCGTTTTGCTTTTATAGGCTTGACGACAGAACGTTAATTTTGGGGGATCGTTTTAACACTACAATTCGTTTTATCAAGCAAAAGATAGAGCCAAGCCGGAGAACTGGTCAGTCTATTAATATGGAGTTTGTGCGAGACAGATGGGGTACTGATGCGTGTTCATTAGTCGAGGTCGAAACTGATAAGAACTTTTCTGATTATGGGACAGATTCAACCGATAAAGCGAAACAGTTTGTCCTTAATGTTATTAACAGAATTATTGAGCTTTATCGGCATTTTGATCGTGAGGCTGTTCATCTGGATAAACTTATCAAGGAGGATCTCTGGAAATTCGATTTAGTCGGGCCAGATTCAAGCCTGCATACTCTATCAATTGGTTTTGGGGGTGGCATGGTTCTAACAGACCAAAATCTTATCCAATCAATTAGCTCCCAGCTACAGGGGGCTATAGATAGCAATTATGAAATTCCATTTTGGCAAGAGATACTTTGCGACGCTAATCATTGTTATTTCATTGGCGATAATAGAAAAACTGTTCTAGAAAGTGTCATTGCTCTTGAATCAGTCCTTTCAAAATTGGTGCGTTATAGGGGTGGAGAATTGGGAATCAATGTTGATGATATTGGTAAATATGTTCGGGCTGTGGGCGTGCGGGGGATGTTAGTCGTTAGTCTCAAATTTATAATTGGGAATCAGGGAGGGGTTGATATGGAAACTGTGGGTAAATGTACAGATGCCATAGCTTTACGAAACAAGATTGTTCATGGAGGCGAACTAAAAATCAATCAAAAACAAGCTGGTGACGCGCTGAGTGCGGCCCAAAAAATGATTGATACGATACTAAACTCAGGCAGATGCACCTCGAATTCGGTGACGGATTCGATAAGCGCTGGGGCTACGATGCGGCTGGCCGGATCATCGACAATGAGGTTATTCCCTACTTTAAACGCGGGGATATGGCCGGCGGTACGGTGGCCGGTACTGTAGCGATCATGGCCGAGGTAGATAAGAAACTGACTAGCGGAAACGTAGCCGGAACTTCGACGTCACCACCACCAAGCACTCCTCCCATCCCGCCTAAACCAATCGATTGGAAACAGATTGTTTGGTTTCTATATTGGACAGCGGCGATCGTAGCAGTATTGCTTGGGATGTGGGGCGTAAAGTACAGCATCGACCGCCAGCTCAGATTGCAGGAGCTGACGACATCGTGCCAGGAGCTGTCTAATCACTTGTACGAACTTAAACGTTTGTGCTCAGACGCCATTTGTTTGTGCGAAGGCTCTAACGATCACACCAAGGAGGCACTGGATGAATGGTTAAGAGATCCCTTTAATGAGCTGGCTTGCAAGCTCGAGAAACTAATGGGGGATTACAATCAGATTAATACCATGCGCCAGCAGCTATCGATGACGGAGTTGATCCTGGAGCTCGAGGGAATCAAAACTCGGGGAAATGATTTGGTCAGCGACCTGGGGAAGTCCTACCGAGTGACAGACGAGATGTTGGAGGCGTGCGTTTCGGCGCTGACGGTAGTTGAACAGCTGGAGTCCGAACTGAAAACGGTCGCAGAGCTAATCAACCAACCGGATGTCAGTGCGGAAACCAGGGCCCGGTTGGCCCGTTGCCAACAAAAGCTATCCACGTTGGCGCCGAACGGAGAACTCCCCCGTCAAGCCGACTGGATTAGGGTCGATGCCGAGCTTGGAAAATGCCTCGAGGAGGCAAAAGAACTTCCGAGCGCTATCGATGAAGACAAGCAGTTCGCCGAGAAGGCGCGCCGCGAGGGGCCCGAATTGATGACAGCACTCCGGGAACAGTTCAAAGATAGTCTGCCCGAAGAGCTGACCACCTCAAGCTCCAGCAAGGCCCAGCAGGAGATCAGCAAAGCGCGTAAAGCGTACAGTCTGGCCGTGGAGCGATCTATGGCTTGCCAACGTGCTGGCGGCGAGATCGATTGGCCACTGGTCTACCCACTACTACTCTCGTCGCAAAGCCACCACGAAGATGTGCAACGCGCACATGTCCATCAGCAACGTTCTGATAGCTACAGGTACAGTTCGTCACGACACGGTAGCAGTAGCTCTTCTTCCCGAAGTAGCAGTTCGTTTGGCGGCTTCGGTGGCGGGTCGTTCGGTGGCGGAGGAGGACGCTCCGGTGGCTGGTAGCCACTTTCGAATGTGTATATACAAGCCCCGATCGAGGACGATCGGGGTTATTTTTTTATTGGGTGGGGTAAACCCCGATTAGAGATTCAATAGATCCTGAATGAGTTATCTATAAGGCCTACGGCCCCAAAGGGGGGCCTTTGGCCCAGTAAAGCCTGCCCCGCGCATGCTGGGGTGTCTCCAGGATGACGGGGGTGGGGTAAAATAGGGGTATGCGAATTTTGGTGGTTTATGGCGGAGGGGGGTTAACCGGAGAAGCCGAGGTCTCGGTGGCTTCGGGTACGGCGGTGGCCGAGGCGGCGAGGGCCAATAGTTTTACAGTATCTACTTTTGAGTTAAGCGGGGATAATGTCGACGAGCTATCCGCTAAAGCCAAGGAGGTAGATGTAGTTTTTTCGGCTTTGCACGGGCATTTTGGCGAGGATGGACAGATCCAAAAACTTTTGGATGAAGCGGGAGTTAAATACGTTGGCTCAGGCGTAGATGCATCTCGGCTTTGTTGGGACAAGCTAGTTTATAAACAAAAGTTACACAAGGCTGGGATCTTAACCCCCAATTGGTGGGTATTAGAAAGGTCGGAAGATCTAAATAAGCTGACACCGCCGTGTGTTATCAAGCCGATCGACGAAGGTTCAAGTCTGGATATGCTAATAGCGCGTAGCAATTCGGATTTAGATCTAAAATCGATCGAACAACTGTTACAAAAACACCAACGGTTATTAGTAGAAGATTATATTGATGGGATAGAGATCAGTGCTGGAGTGTTGGGTGATAAAGCGTTACCGGTGATAGAGATTATCCCGCCAACGGGTCGGTGGTTCGATTATCAGGCTAAGTACAGTGGTGAATCGCGCGAAGTTGTTCCGCCAGAGAATGCAAGCGAAGAGCTACAACAAAAAGCGCAGACGTTGGCTTTGCAGATACATCAATTGATGGGTTGCCGCCATCTTTCGCGGACGGATATGATAATTGCCAATGGAGATATATATGTATTAGAAACTAATACCTTGCCGGGAATGACCCCGCAAAGTCTGTACCCCAAAGAGGCTAAAGCGGCCGGCTTAGATATGTCTGAGTTAGTTAAGCAACTGATCGAGTTGGCGGTGGGTAGCGCTTAAGGAGGAAGGCGTCTACTATATAGGTATGAGTACAATCCAAGGGATAGTGGCTCGGGAGATTCTGGATTCTCGGGGGAACCCCACGGTTGAGGCCGAGGTAGTTTTGGCTAATGGCATCAGGGGAAGAGCGGCCGTGGCCAGTGGGGCTAGCACTGGGAGCCACGAGGCCCTGGAGCTAAGGGATAATGACCTCAAGCGATTCGGAGGTCTTGGGGTAGAGAAGGCAGTTATCCACATTAGGGAGAGGATAGCTCCAGCCCTGGTCGGGCACGAGGTAACAGATCAGGCTGGGATAGATGCGCTCCTGATCCAGCTGGATGGGACGGAGAGCAAGACCAATTTGGGGGCTAACGCCATTTTGGCGGTAAGTATGGCGGCGGCGCGGGCGGCGGCCTTAAGTTTAGGCCGGCCTTTATATATGTATTTGGGCGGTGGCACGCGGTTGCCGGTGCCGCTTTTAAATGTAATAAATGGCGGCAAACATGGCGATAACGATGTCGATATTCAAGAGTTTATGATCGCGCCGATCGGTTTTACCTCATTTCGTGAAGCGCTTCGGGCTGGTGCGGAGGTTTATCAATCGTTAAAGCGAACCGTTAAAGCACGCGGTTACGTTACCAATGTGGGGGACGAAGGCGGTTTTGCGCCGGCGCTGAAAAGTAACGAAGAGGCGTTGGAATTAATTAGCGAGGCGATCAAATCCGCTGGTTACGAATTGGGTAAACATTTTTGGTTGGCGCTCGATCCAGCCGCCAGCGAGTTTTGTAAAGACGGTAAATATGTGATTGATAGTAAATTGTTAAATAGTGATGAGCTGATAGATTTTTATGAACAGCTAAAAAACCAATATCAAATATTCAGCATCGAGGACCCATTAGCGGAAGATGATTGGGCTGGTTGGTCGGCGATGACAGAGAGATTAGGCGGAAGCTTGCAGATAGTAGGGGACGATATATTGGTGACTAACCCCAAACGATTAACCCGGGCAATCCAGGAAAGGAGTTGTAACAGTATTTTAATCAAACTAAATCAGATTGGTACGGTAACCGAAACGTTAAACTGCATTAAGCAAGCGCAACAGGCGGGTTATTCGATTGTAATTAGCCATCGGAGCGGAGAGACAGAAGATACCTTTATCTCTCACTTAGCGGTAGCAGTTAATGCCTCTCAAATTAAAAGCGGAGCGCCAGCTCGCTCTGAGCGAGTGGCAAAATATAACGAACTGCTTAGGATTGAAGAACGGTTAGCGGGGCAGGGGAGTTATGCCGGGGGGCAGATCGTCGTCCCCGCCTCCGATCGCAGTCGAGGGTAAACTCCGGCGGGAATCTAGCAAAGAAAATAAATTTGTTTTTGTTATTTTCTAGATCCCCGATGCCGAGTTGCTTCGCACTCAGCTCGAGGATGACGCCGCAAGGTAAACGGTGTCAGGTATAAAACAAAAACTTTCCGCTTTGATAGCGGATTTTTTGTATGGGGATAATAAAGTGGGTTGATAGGGTTGGGGAGTGGGATATAATGGAAACATTGTGGGTAATGGTGGGGATAAGTGGGGAGTGAAAGTGGACAACAAAATGTTTATCGGAGAATATTCGCATTCCATAGATGACAAAGGTAGATTGGCCATCCCGGTCAAGTTTCGTGGCGCATTAGCAAACGGCGCGGTAGTGACTAAGGGCTTAGAGGGTTGTTTGTTCCTTTATACCAATGAAGAGTGGAAGAAACTGGCGGATAAGATTAACGCTACGCCTATCTCGCAAGCCAATGCTCGCGCATTCTCTCGATTAATGATAGCGGGAGCGATGGATGTGCAACCCGATAAACAGGGTCGGGTAGTTCTACCAAAATATCTTCTACAATATGCCGGAGTTAAATCGAGTGTAATTGTTGCTGGACTTTTGAATCGCTTAGAGATTTGGGAGGCAAAAGCCTGGCAGGAATACAAGACCAAGACCGAGAAGGACGCCGCCAACATGGCTGAGCAATTGTTCATTTAATCTTTTGAAAATTTGGGGTAGTTAGCGGGGCTGAACCTTTATCATCTGTCGGAATTATCCGCACACAACAATTTGCCAACATTTTCACCTCCTAAGTGATATTTTTCCTCCACCCAAGGGAAACCAAAAAGCAAAATTGATCTTTGCCCCGCTAACTACTATGAAACTATCGCTTGTCATGCTGATGTATCCGTCATCCTATCTTGTCCAGGATTGTACGATTCTGGATGCGGTCGCCACGCGACCTTACCAGAATGACGACAGGGAATAGATTAGGATGACA
>JAFGPN010000010.1 GCA_016936175.1 Patescibacteria group bacterium
GTCGGCACTGCTGCCACCCAGCCACCACTTGTCACTGCCAAACGGCTCTAGCGCCAACTCTACGGGCAGTATCTGGCCAGAAGGATAGTTAATCTCCGGGATAGCACCCAACCATGGCACTGGGCAGGTGTTGTCTGCGGGCGTTTCAAAGTTAAGCAAAGAGTCAATCTTAAATGGCTCGCTAACGCCAAGGTCGATGGACTCGTTGCCCGACCTGGCATTCAGCCACACTTCGCTAAGCGCACCGAACTCGCAGTACCCATCGTCATGAATAGGCTCCCAGGCCAGGGAGACACCACCGAACCCGATAAGGATATCGTCGTAAATGTGATACTCGATCGGATCACCAACAGGAGGCTCGCCAACCAACACGATGTCGAAGTAGCCGCTTAGCCCGGCGAGGTCCACATTCATGGCATAGCCGTTGCCCCAATAAACAGTGGATCCACTGTGAGGTGACACTATCTCAATTGTGACATTAGCGGCTTGAGCTAGCTGAATAGTGGTGGCGTTATAGACCATCGCTCCCGTGGCGATAACCGCAAAACTTAGGGCAATTGCTAAATGCACCGACCACCCACCGCGCTGTGGGCGGGGCTCTCGAACGGCCTGACTAATTTGAGTGATTAGGTTTTTCATTTTGTTTTATAAAACCGGGGGTTGTAAAGTCAGCCGACCTTGACTGTCGACATAGATCGAGCCAGTTGGTGTAGCATAAGCATCTCCGTAAAAGAAGTGAGTGGGATCATTATTCCCCCCACTCCCGTTGAGGATGATTTGGCGTTCGTTAGCTTTGGTGCCAAATGAGCGCAGTAGATTACCAATCTGTTGGTTAAACAGCACGACTGCAATTACGGCCAAGCCCACAAAAATAGCCAGACCTATACGGAAAGCCCGGCTTCTCCACCAGTACACCTTGGAAACGGTTGGGTTGTACAACTCCTCCAGCATGATTTTGGTTTTTATTTTGGATTTAACCCTTTATTTTGGGGTTTCGACTCGTTTTCTTATTATACTACAAATTTTCCCCTATGTCAACCCCGCACTTAACCCGGTTCTAGGTTATTGCTACGGGGTATGACTAGGCGTCATTCAGATAAAGGTTAAGTGCGGGGCTTGCGTACTAATAATAAAGGTGGTAGTTTATCAGGGTATAACTCTATATATGAAGAAGGATATCCACCCAACTTATTACCCCAAGACAAAGATCCAGTGCGCCTGTGGCAATGTGCTGGAGGTCGGTTCAGCGGTAGAAAACCTAAAGATTGAGGTCTGCTCGGCCTGTCATCCTTTATATACCGGTAAGCAGAAATTGTTGGATAAAGCTGGTCGGGTGGAGAAATTTAAGGCCAGAATGGCAAAAACTACGGCCAAACAGACAGCCAAAAAGGCCAAGCCAGCTAAGTAATCAACCCCGTTAGAAGTCGCTGATGAGATCTGCCACCCTAATCGACAGCCAGCGGAGCGACGGTTGGCTATGTGTGGTCAAAGATTATTCCCCAGGCTACTCCGAACTTCTAATGGGGCAAGTTTTCTTTATAATAGGTACAGGATAAGTATGCCTGTGTTATAAATATGGATAACCGCATCAGCGCCATTAAGGAAGAACTGGCTGGAATCGAAGAGAAACTCTCTGCGATTCAATCCTTAATGCCCGACGAAATCAAGACCCTGTCCCGTCGCCAATCACAGATAAATAAGGTGCTGGCGATAGCAGACAGGTTGGCTATCACTCAAAAGAGTATCTCCGACAACCGCGAGATAGCAGCCAATGAAACCGGCGAGTTGGCCGAACTAGCGAGCCAAGAACTTAAAACATTAGAGCTGGATCAGACCAAGTACGAACAGGAGCTCAACTATCTACTTAATCCGGACAGCGCTGACTTTGCAAAAGACGTTATCTTGGAGATTCGGGCTGGCACTGGTGGGGATGAGGCGGCCATCTTCGCCGGAGATTTGGCGCGGATGTACACTCGGTTTGCCACCGAACGGGGCTGGAAGGTTACTCCCCTGTCATTAAGCCCAACTGAAGGTGGCGACGGATATAAAGAAGCGCTAATTCAGATAGAGGGCGAGGGCGCCTTCGCTAAGTTTAGGTTTGAAAGTGGCGTGCATCGGGTTCAGCGTGTGCCAGAGACCGAGGCCAAGGGTCGTATTCATACCTCGACGGCTACGGTTGCCGTGATGCCGATAGCCGAACAAGTGGATATCGAGCTCAAGCCAGAGGATTTAAGAATCGACGTGTTTCACTCTTCCGGCAAAGGTGGACAATCGGTTAACACTACCGACTCGGCCGTGCGGATTACTCACCTCCCTACCGGCACGGTGGCCACCTGTCAGACAGAGCGCTCACAAACTCAGAACAAAGAAAAAGCTATGGCGGTTTTAAGGACTCGCATCTTAGATGCCCAGCACGAGAAACAGGACAAGGAGCGAACAGAAAATCGGCGCGCCCAGATCGGCACCGGCAAACGTAGCGAAAAGATTCGCACCTACAACTTCCCCCAAGATCGGATAACCGACCACCGAATTAACGAGAACTGGCATAACATTCAAAAGATTCTCGAAGGTGAGTTAGGGCCAATCATCTTAGCCTTAGAGACAGCCGAATCTGCCCTAAATTAAAAAATCGTTGTCATTGCGAGCATTAGCGAAGCAATCTCGCCGCTATGGCTTACTATATATACATCGCCACCAATATCCACAACACCGTTCTATACACAGGAGTGACAAACGATCTAATTCGTAGAGTTTTTGAGCACAAACAACAAACACCCAGAGCTTTCACAACAAAATATCGTGTGACCAAATTGGTTTATTACGAGGAATGCGACAATCCAGAATCGGCAATTTCTCGCGAAAAACAGATAAAAGCTGGGTCAAGATATAAAAAATTATCCCTGATTCGATTAAAAAATCCCAATCTCCGAGATTTATACAAAGAGATTATCGGATAAAAGATTGCCGCGCTTCGCTCGCAATGACAATAACGGGTTAAAGGCCGAGATAGTTTTTGACGATTCGCTTAACCGCCCTGACGGTTTCTTCTAAGTGACCGTCACGGTTCACCACACTATAGGCAAATATATTTTCTTTAGTCATTGCCTCTTTGGCCAAGCGCAATCGCTTATCGATATCTTCCACGCTGGTTCCCCGCTCCATCAGCCGTTTTTTTATTATTTGGATTGATTCTGGTCTAATAAATATCACTAATGCGTCTGGGTTGTGTCGTTGAATTCTTAGAGCTTCGATTGGATCAACCCTAAGCAGTGGGACCAAGCCTTCCATCGTCGGCCGGCGCAGATCTTGCCGTCGCGTTCCGTAGTAGTTGTTATCGAAATCGACATATTCTAAGAGCAGGTCTTGTTTGATCATCTCCTTAAATCGCTCGCGGCTAACAAAATGATGGGCCACTCCTCGTTTTTCTCCCGGGCGAGGTGCGCGAGTGGTAGTAGTTACCACTTTTTTAAGCGGTAGCCATTTTGATATTTCGTTAGCTACCACGTCCTTACCAGCCGCCGATGGTCCGGTAATGACAACTAATTTGTTAGTTAGCTTACTTTTGGCGTAGTTCATCCCGTTAAAAATCTACTTAGCGTATTAGAACTAACTATCTCAAGTAATTGGTTGTCCCGATAAGTGATTTCTAACGGGACGAGTTCAAAAAATTAGTTAGGTCGGCCGGCAGAGGGGCGGTAAAGCTTTTCGGTTTACCGTTTTTATCCACGAATTCTATTTTAGCTGCGTGAAGAAATTGGCGCGATAGTCCGGCTGTCTTTTGGCCGTACATCTCATCGCCCGCCACCGGATAACCCAAAGCTTTTAGGTGAACTCGAATTTGGTGAGTTCTGCCGCTTTCCGGGCACACCTCCACCAAGCTGAATCCCGACAGATATTCTATCGCTTGGTAAAAGCTTTTGGCAGTTCGCCCTTTGGCACCTACCTCGAATTTTCCGTTCCGACCGCGCTTAATCGGTAAATCTAAATAAGCTCTAACTGGAGTGATTTTTCCGACCAATAATGCTAAATAAGTTTTTTTTACCAAATGTTTAGCGAATAGTTGTGAGAGAAACTCTTTGGTTTTGAGATTGCGTGCCACTAATACTACCCCGGAGGTGTCTTTATCTAATCGGTGGATTAGGTACGCCTCGGAAAAAGTAGCTTCTAAGATATCTAACAGCGTGCCGCTGTGGTGGCGACCCGCCGGATGCATAACTAATCCGGCTGGTTTATTTAACACTATTAAGTTTTTATCTTGGTGAATAATCGAAAGTTTGAGTTTAGGTTTAGCGGTGGCTGTTTTAGCCACAATAGTAACACCGACTCTCTGCCCTCGTTTGAGCAGAAGCTTGGCCTTGGCTATCTTGCCATCTACCAGTACTTGCTTTGCCTTAATGGCAACTGACCACTGATTACGCGAACGAGCCGGCTGACGCTTAACTAAAAAAGCGTCCAGGCGCATGCCAGCCTGGTTTGGTAACACTTTAAAACTTAGTTTATGGTTGACCATATCGATATGTTATCAGTAGCATCAAGATTACGCCGCTAACCACCAGCACATCTGCCACATTAAAAACCGGCAACCAGGGAGATAAAGCGACAAAATCGCGGACAAAACCCAGACTAATCCGATCGATTAGATTGCTTAGCCCGCCGGCGATGCTTAATACCAATCCCAACACCATTACCGAATGGCGGGTGTGGCGTTGAAAAAATATCCACAGCAAAAATAGCAGAAAGACTACCATTAGCCCTACGGATAAATAGTAGGGCAGTTCAATGCCAAACGATATGCCGTGGTTCTGATGCCAAGTAAGCCACCAATAGCGGCCCTGATCCGGGGAGAGTTCGAGCGGCCCTTGGGCCATCCAAACTACCGATTTAATTAGTTGATCTAGGGCCACTAAAACACCGCCGCCCAAGGCAAGCCAGAGCAATTTGTACACAATTTTTAACATTACCAAGTCTAAGCCTCGTGCTCGATACAGGTAGCAGCGGCTGGATAGGCCTTAAGCCGATCTTCCGGAATAAGCTCACCACCCCCAGCGCAAACACCGTAACTGCCGGTCGCCATATTGGCCAAAGCAGTATTAACCTCGTTAAGTGATTTAACTGCATCAGCAACTAAAGCCGAGGTTTCGTCAAAGTTGACCACCTCGTCGACTGCTTCGTCATCATCCTCCGAAGCGTCTGGATTAAATTCCTGAAATTTTGGAATGTACCGATCGGCTTCGGCATCGTAGGTGGCCAGATCGGTGAGTATCTTCTCTAAGCGAGCTTTTTCTTGAATTAACGCCTGTTTTTGGGCGTCTAAGAAATCCTGACTATAGGGCAACTGGTTCATAACCTTAATGATTAATTAATTTTTCGATATTGCTAAGATTTGGTCTGGTCCCCATCAGAATTAGACGATCCCCCTCCTGGATCTCGGTATCACCCAGTGGATTGATAATAGCATTTCCATCACTTCTGTGAATTACCAACACGGTTACCCCAGATTTACGATTGGCGAGATACTTCTCTACAGAACTACCCACCAGCGACGAATTGGAACCAACTGTAGCATCCGATATCTGCACTTCACTACTGGATGGATCTAATACGCTGTCCACAAAATCCGCTACACCTGAACGAAGGGCAAAGGTGGCCATCCGAAAAGCGCTAATCTGATATGGCGAAACTGCCCGATTGGCCCCTACTCGAATTAATTTGGCTACTGCGGTATCGGTATTAGCCCGAGCCACAATAAACAAGTCGCTATTTATCGTTCGAGCCGTGATAACCGTAAGCACGTTATCGCTATCCCTCCCCAAGGTTGAGATTAGACCTTTGGCTGACATAATACCGGCCTCCAGCATTACGTCCTCATTGGTGGCATCGCCTACTACACATAGATAACCCTTTAATCGACAGACCTCTATTACCTCGGGGTCGATCTCTATCACCACAAACGGAACGTTCTCTTTGGTCAGCTCTTCGACCACTTTTTCTCCCACGCGACCAAAGCCGCAGACCAAGTAGTGATCTCTCAGATTTTGAATCTTGCCTTGCATTTGACGATTACGATAATCCGGATCTAACCGGGAAGCTAAAATATACTCTCCAAATACTCTGATTACATAGTATAAGGTAACTATTCCAAAGACAATCAGCAGGATGGTAAATACTGTACCGGCCGGACTTAGCGGATTTACCTCTTTGTACCCCACCGTTGCCAGGGTAATGACTACCATATATATGGCGTCTAAAAATGCCCACCCCTCGATTACCATATAGCCGACGGTGCCGACCGCAATCAAACCGATTACCACTGCAAACAGGGCAATAAAACTGGTTTTACTAATTACCTGATCGTTTTTATTCACCCCGTTTCTCCCCGGTCAATTGTGGTTGTTTGTCGGTTTCGGCCAAGTAGGTCATCCGACCCCTAACCTTGCCAATCAATTTTTTATATTCGCTATAAGCATTGGTAATCATAGTGCTACCCCGCGACACTTGGTTTTCTAACACCGTCTCCATCTCGTTTAAAATTCTGTCTAGGTCTTCTAAAAAACCAGTGACCTGTTGTTCGTCGTAGTTGGCTAACGTTCGGCTGTGAAGATTACGAAAAGCCAAGATGTAGGGCAACGCCATACTATAAGGCAATAGAATAACCGCCCGGCTATAGGCATACTGATGCGCGTCAATTAAGACCGAATAAAGCGCATCGGGGATAAGCATCATCGCCTGGTCATAAGTAACTGGCGGATGGATATAGCTAGCCACTTCTTTAACTTTTTTGGTTACCTCAAGCTCGGCTTTTTTAATCAACCTTTGGCGCACGGTCTCGTCTGTCTCGGTTTCTAATCGAGCCAGCTCATCCAGCGCTACTATCTTAGAATCCATCGGCATAATGCGACCATCGGCTAATTTTAATCCAAATTCTACCGGCTTGCCCTCGATTCGATAGTCAAACACTATCCATTCGGGCGGAAAGTTTTTAAATATCTCCCTCAGCAGGTTCTCGCCAGCAATGCCCTTGGATTTAGAACCCCTAAACAGGCTCTCGATATTTTTTATTGAACCCTGAACCGCAGCATTGTATTCGTTTTCGGATCGTTGACGCTCTTCTTGGCGAGTTTTTAGCTGAGCGATAGTATCGCTAAGCGATCTGAGCTCGGAGCGAAGAGTCTGGTCTACCTCTTTAGCTATCTTCTGATCGACCTGCACGCTCTGAGTGTTCTTCATTAACAGATCAAGAGTCTTGCTGATTACCGATAGATCGGAGTTAACGGGCGCAGAAGGGCGAGATAACAACCACACCACCATACTAATGGCGGCCAGAGCAATCAATCCGATAACTATGAGGGCAGTTGTCATATCTTAGTTCTACCTCTCCATATTAGACTAATTGCCAGAGCAATCATAATTACTACGATGCTCGCCCACTGGGCCAGGGAGAGGACGCTTAAATGATCGCTATCTGCTCGAAAGAACTCGATTATAAATCGCTCTACGCTATAGACGATTAGGTAGGTTAGCAGTACCACCCCCGGCGCGGCTGACCTACGTTCAACCAATAATACAATTATCAGTACGCCGGCTAAACCAATCATCGAGTAAAGAAAGGTGGGATGAAAAAAAGATTGGTCTGCAAATTGGGTCAGTCTAAACTCCGGGGCCACCCACATCTTCCAGGGCAGGTTAGTCGGCCCCCCGAAAGCTTCTTGGTTAAAGAAATTGCCCAAGCGACCGATTATCTGACCAAGTAAAACCGGCGGCACCAGCAAATCAAACAAACCAAGCAGCGGTAGATGGTAACGACGAGCATAAATAATAGTAGCCATCGCCCCTCCCAATAGTGCGCCATGGATGCTGAGGCCCCCACCGTGCAGATCTAATGCCGACCACCACGGTAAGGGAGCAAATTCCGTCCACTTTAGGGCTACGAATACCAGACGGGCACCAATCAGCCCAAACAAAATCAGCCAGGTTGCTAAATTAATCGGATGAATCTCCCCCAATTTAGGGGTCGCTCGCCTCTGCCACCAGATAAAGGCCCCCAGGGTGGCCAGGGTCATAATCAGCCCGTACCAATAGACAGGAAAGACCCCAAAATTGACCAGGACTGGATTAACTGTCGCGTTTCCCTTAAAATACGGTGTCAGGGCAAAACCCCCGAGCAGCACCAAAACTACCCCGAGCGCCACCCAACTAAGATATCGTGCCCTTCTTCCACCCATACACTTAAGATATATCAGCCAACTGATTAGCGGAAGATTGCTCAACGACAAATTTGTTGGATTAAACAGTTGTAGTCTATAATAACCTTGTTAATCAATCCGTTATGACAGAGACAAGTTCGGCTAATTCTACCGTTATAAAATCTAAATTTGCCACCCGCATCGGTAAGGTGCTCTCTAAAAGTACGGGGGCAACCGGTTTTTCGACTGCGTTGATGTACAAACCAGACGTTCCGGAAGAACAGAAACACGGCAGTCTATATTTTGTAATCGATATTAATAGTGATTCACCTCTCACGGCCGACATCGCCTACAACTTGATCGACATTGTTAAAGAAGAATACTATCGTGATCTCTTGCGGGATCCGGCGCAGAGCTTTGAAGCGGCGTTAAAAAGCGCAAACGAGGAGTTTGCCGCCATCGCCAAAGAGGGCGAAAAGAGCTGGATTGGAAAAGCTAACATTACGATTGCGGCGATTAGTGGCAACCAGTTACTAGCAGTCCATCGCGGAACTGGCGAAACTCATCTCTGGCGAAACGGTAAGATGATGAATCTATCTGAGGGGATGTACACCCCCGGTGAGACCCCTCGTCCAGAAGAGACCTTAACCAATATCATCGAAGGCGAACTGACTGTCGGTGACAAGCTGATAATTAGCACGGCCGAGCTGTTCTACTATCTTTCGGTAGAGAAACTCAGGCGAATCATCGAAAGCCATTCCCCCGCCAGTGGCGCCCAGAAGATTGCTAATCAGTTGGGCCAAGAAGACGATGTTCACAAAACTAATTTAATCATCGCCGAATTTTCGCTACCCGAACTAATCGACGCCGAGGCCGAAACCGCCCCGGAAGATAACTGGGTTGGGGTCGGTCGCGAAGTAACTCCTTCGCGCGAAAGCCGCTCAACCCTTGGCAGCATAATTGGAAAGGCAGCTGCGCCCAAATCGATCATTGCCAGTCCAGAGACTGAGGTCCACGAATACCAGCCTAAGGCAACCAAGGATACCGGCGAGATGGCCCAAGAGTTAGATATAACCGAAGAGCTGGACGAGCAAAAAGAGGAGGCTACTGCCGAACCTTCGCCTAAATCCGGAATTAAGCTGTCGATGCCTAAGATTAACTATGGTGAGGGGCTAAAAACGGCCGGCGGAGCTTTTGCATCCCTCTCATCAATTGCCAAAAACCCCGGTCTTAAAAAAACTGGCAATGTAGTTTGGCGTTACATCAAATACGCCGGTTTGGTCGGCTTAGCCATAATCGATCTGGTGTTCAATTTTGTCAGCGATTGGGTTGATAACATCCGTAAGCGTCCAAATGGAGATCGGATGTTGATGATTACCGTGGGCGTATTAGTGGTGATTGTGGTCGGCTCCACTTTAACCTTGGCGCGCAACAACTCAGTTCGGGTCAGTAAAAAAGTAGCGGTCGAATCGCTCGACTCCGCCATTCAAAAACGAGACGCCGCTCGAGCAGCAATTATTTATCAAGACAACAACAAGGCCAGCACCCTATTATACGAAGCCTATCAATTAGCCGAGACCGCGAGCAAGCACGATTCGACTAAAGCTCAGGCTCTGCCGGTGTTAGCCGAGATTAAAGGCCAGCTTGATGAGGTAGGTCGGGTTAAACGAATTGAGAATCCTAAGTTAGCCGCCGACTTTGCTTCGTTGGCTTCCCAGATTGATACCACCGGCAAAACAGCCAAGGTTAGTATCAACGCTCTTCTGGGTATCGGCAACGATGTTTATACTTACGATACCGAATACAATAAAATCTATAAGTATAATGGTAGCCGCAGTGAGGTCGGTATCGTAAACTCTCTGGTCAGTAACGAAAAAAAGCTCACGCTCGGTACGGTCCAAGATAATAATTTAATTTTTTACGCTAACCCAGCGAGTGTCTATGCCTTAGATCTAGCCGACAACTCGATGAAGGGCGTGGGGTTAGACTCCGGCAACTGGAATAACGCGGCCGACATCATATCCTATACCGATAAACTCTACCTCCTGGATCCGGATAACAACAACATCTGGAAATACAAGCGACTGACCGATGGCTATACCCGAATCGCCCCTTACTTCGAAGACAACTCTGGCATCGACCTTAAGGGGGTAACCGATTTCGAGATTGATGGCGACGTGTACACCCTGGGCAACGGCATGGTTACCAAGTACACCTCTGGTCAAAAGATAGACTTTAACTTACGCGATGTACCAGGTTACACCGGAGATTTAAACGCCATCACCGATATCTTCGCTAGCGTCGGTACTTCGGGTCTGTACGTGTTAGACCCGGCTAATAGCCGAGTGCTAGTGTTTGATAAGGAAGGGGCGTATCAACGGCAGTATATCTTCTCTGGGATAGATAACCCCACCAACATCTACGCCGACGAGGCGGCTAAGAATCTTTGGATTCTCACCGGCACCCAAGTCTATCGCTTGGATTTATAGCCTACGGCTGAGACCATCCGCACGTTTGTCATTCCTGCGCAGGCAGGAATCTTTAGCTCATCCTCGGACTTGATCCGGGGATCCAGAAAGAAACATAAATCCTTTCTTTGAATCTTTTGCCACCCATTTGTCTTGGGCTGTCGGGTGGCGCCCCTGGCCGCGTCCCGCGTCCGCGGGCAGGCAAACCGGCCGCTCGACTTTGGAGGGCGGGAAGGAGCCGGCTCCGATGGCGAGGAGGACAACAAATCGTATATAGTAAAGCTATGACGGTATTAGCTACTAATATAAACGCTCGCAACTACCAGATCACCGATCGGTTCGAGGCCGGCGTTGCCCTATTGGGTTGCGAAGTAAAATCGACCCGGAGTGGCCAGATTAGTTTAAAAGAGAGTTTTGCCAAAATTAGAAACGGCGAGGCATGGTTGATGAACGCCCACGTCGCTCCGTATCCTTTTGGCACACCAGCCGGTTATGAGCCTACCCGCACACGTAAGCTTTTACTTAAAAAATCGGAGCTTAAATCTTTAATCGGTAAACTCCAGGAGCAAGGTCTAAGCCTAATCCCAGTTAATGCCCACCTCAAACACAATCGCATCAAGATAGAGCTGGGATTGGGTAAAGGTTTAAAGAAATACGATAAACGGGCCGCCATTAAACAAAAAGAGTTTAAGCGCCTCCAGCAACGAGTCAAACACAGCCGTGGCTAATCACACCCACTCGTCATTCTGGTAAGTCCAGTAAGACGCATCCAGAATCGTAAGAATATTTATACGATCCTGGGCACCACGCCCGAATATACCATTCGGTACAGGCGGGAGCTAGGGTGACGAAAAGGGTAATGACAAAAAATCTATTCTCTGGGGACCGCCACAATTAAGCTTTCGACGTGGGGGGTTTGAGGATAGAAATCAAACAGCTCCCAATGGGTGGCTTGATACTTTTCGGATAACAATTTCCAATCCCGCGCTTGGGTAGCAGGATTACAAGAAAGATAGATTAGCTGTTTGGGTTTAGCCTCAATGATCTTTTCGACAACTTTTTGATGTAAGCCTTCGCGCGGCGGATCAACCACCACAGTATCGGCACCGGACAAAATGGATGGCAAGCCCTCTTTTTCTGCTCGACCACCAACCAGCTCAACATTTTTAAGCTGGTTTAATTTTATATTTGCCTTGGCCGCCAAGGTCCCGGCCGGGTCAAACTCCACACTAACAACCTGTTTATACTTATCAGCCAACAACATGCCAATTATGCCAGCGCCGGCGTAAAGATCGACTAACACCCCATCACCACTTGTCATTGCGAGGTCGCCGCAGGCGGCCGCGGCAATCTCTCCCCCACCAGATTGCAACGCTCGCAATGACTGAGGGTGGGGCTGAGCCAGCTCCAACATCCTACTCGCTGCCAACATAAACGAGGGGGGATTAATTTGGAAAAAACTTTCGTAACCGTATTGAAATAATTTATCGCCAACCTTTTCTACTAAAACAGCGCTCCCGGTTTGATGTAAAATCTCCGTGGTTTTGGCGATGGGGCTTTTGGGGTCCGAATAGACTACCAGCCAGCCGGACAGCTCTGGCAAATTGATATTAAATGGAGTAAATTTTTCGTCGGTCACATACAAAGCGGCTAAGCATTTGTTTTGATAGTAGCTATAGCGCACAAGTAAATTTTTTAGCTTTGAGAGTGGGATATCCCGCCCCTTAAGCTCCGCTATTATTTTGTTAGCCACTTCGTTGATCAACGGATGTGCAATGCTTACTTTATTAGCGATGACAAATATTTTCCATGAATAACGCTGATGAAAAGCCAATGCCAACTGATTTTTTTCATCAACAGCAAAACTAAACTCCATCTTGTTGCGATATCCCCACTCTGTTGTACTGGGCGTTAGTTCGACATCGGGTACCGGCAACGACGCAAATTTAGAAAACACTTCTTTGACTAAATCAATCTTAAACTGCTGTTGGTTAGTCACCGGCATAATCTGCCACGGGCTAGTGGAAAGATATTGTGATTCTTGTGGCTCAATTCGAATCGGCGATGGTTCAACTACTTTTAACAATCGGGCTTTAGCAAACTTGCTGCTAACTCGGGCGGGCACTACTAACACTCTCTCGCCCGGTAATACGCCCACCACAAATATCGGCCTACCTTCAAAATAGCCGAGACCCTCTCCGCCAAATACTAATTTATCGACTACAAACTCGAACTCAGCCGGCAATCTTGCCATGGCTGATACTTAGAGTTTCAACTTTTGGGCGATCTTGCCAATAATCGGCATCACCCAGTGTTTCCCCTGAAACACGTAGTAGATGCCCATTAAGCTAAAGATTAACGGGATTAACCAAAAGATGCCGGCGATACCGTAAAAGATGGTTGTGCCAAGCCCGCTAAACCGACCGATCAGTAACATCTCTAGCACAAATAGCACAAACCAAACTATTACTTCGGCCACAAATAGCACCATCCCCTGCTTGGCGTTAAACATCACCTCTGATTCTTTGCGACGACCAATTAACGGAACGATAAATAGAAACGATACATAGCTAAGCGCCGCAAACACTTTGTCGCGATGGTCTAAAGAGCCGCCGGTAGTACCGGTTGGGATTGAGGGGGTTGAGGTAGTAGTGATCGGGGGAGGAACAGGAGTAGGAGACGTGGGAGGCTGCCAGCCCGGAGTAGCTTCTGGCCCGGAGGGGACGGGGGTAGGGGTAAGGTTTTCATTATCCATAACTAACTAACGATAAGAACTATAACCTTACTTATCATACAACATAATAGAGTAGCTGAGTTATGGCCATAGGAGATATCGACACCTATGGGATATATCTTGACATTTTAGGCAAAAAGTAGTATAATATAAAAACGTCAAAAAATGTCAAATAAAAAGCAAAAACTTTTGGCTTATGGGGTGTTGGTTGGAGCGCTGGCGGGAGCGGTGCTTTTTGGCTGGTTAACTCTGCCGATTGCTCGAGGGATAAACGGCATACCCAAACAGATCAGGTATCAACCACCGACAGGAGAGCAGTTGATCACCACCAGTCAGGACGCCACGATAAAAAATGATACCGAGTTCGAATATCAAGGTCATCGATATCGATTAGACATTCAGATCGATCAGCCCAATATCAGCCCCCTAGCCGGCTCGTTTATTACCGGTACAATTCAACTATTAAAAGATGGCTCCCGAACCTCCGAGGTGCCGGATTTCATGATCAACTCACGAGCAGGAATCAGTTCTGGCACCCCGCGCGATATCCCAACCGTACTGGTCAACCTCAATGCTCTTAACCAACAGATGCAGTTTGGCTCGCTACCTAACTCTTCCCGGCTAAAGATCGACGACCAAACTTACTGGTTGGGGAGTGATAGTATGTTCAGTTGGGGCCGAATTATTGGGATAGGCTTTACTCGAGACGGCAAACCCAGCCGTAGCGGCCCATATCTATATACCGCGTGGGATAAAGTATTTATCTCACCCCAAGCGCTTGATACGGCTGGGGTATTAGATCTTTCCAGTGGTCAGGCAAAATTTAAGTACCAGACTAACGGTACTCGGGTGGCTTCGTACCTGGAGTTGGCGGTTAGCTCTTATGATAACAAGATGCAGTCCAGTCGGCGGGTGAATTTTCAGGATGCCCGTAAGGTAACCGTCCCTCAGCCCAGCAGTAACTCCGGGACATCTGATGTCTATTACGAAGTGGTTACCTCTGAACCTAAGCTGACAGCCAACCAAACCCAGCGTTTTTCCATTGGTGTGGTTGCTCGCAAAGCTAACGGTAGTATTAACGAAGACCCCACTCAGCGAGTTCGGTTAATGGTGATGCCTTCTTCGACCGTATTTTTGCCTGCCGCTACCCAGGCCAATTGGAGTCCCAGCGCAGATTCAAACCTAAATATCACCGGTACCATCCAAATCAGTACCGCTGGAAAGTTTATCGAGACCGATGAGACAAAATACAAATACGGGTCTAATCTGGATCACAGCGGCGAGATAAGAACCCCCACCGACAAAGACCCAACTGCGATCTATTTGGACCTAATAGATGGCAAGGCTACCGCAGATTTTGAATACAACGGCCGACCTGGCCCCCTGCCCTATTTAGCCATCACCGCTCAGCCGGCTGATTTCTTTGTCCCCTACAAAGATTGGAACACCAGTCCTTCCGCTCTGCCAGACTTTAAAAACCATATGTGGGACGACCTGATCAAGCGATGCGAAGAGAACAACACCTGTCCGACCTGGTATGCAGATGAACGAGCTTATGTTAACTCGCCTGATTATCATCGCGAAGCGGCTGGGATTACTTATCCTCCATTGCCTGGGCATACTGACGAACCTAATCCTCGGATTCAAAGTAATTTTAGTGTCTATCCCTACTCTGCGTCTAATTCAGAAGCTGAATATTTTTTGTATCAAAACAAATGGCACACTCGAGCCGAATTTACCGATCTGGTTATCGGGGCTACCTCCATTAAACTACTGTCTATCAGCTCAGGCGCTGGTTCTTCGATACAATGGGCTTGGTGGTGGTTTATGTCTTTACAGATAGTTCAGCTACTAATTTGGTTAATCAGAGTGATTATCGAAAAACGTAAACAAAACCATGGAAACGCCTAACCCAAATATGCCTATTAAGCCGGCGAAGCGAAGTAAGTTGCCTCGCAAGTTTTGGCTGATTGCTACCCCAGTAGTATTAGTTTTGGTCATCGGCAGTGGATGGCTGATTAAATCACAACAAACTCAATCGGCCTGCGTCGTTGGTCAGCCCGGTAAGGTCTACGGCCAACCACCGGTGGTAAAACATCAGTATGCCGAAGAAACTTTAGAATACCGCCTACGTTCTAATGGCCAGTTTGTACCGATCGACGAAACTCTGGTGGCCAAAACCGCCTCGCACGAATACAGCCTAAAAGTTAGCTTTGATCAGCCATATGTTAATCCCCGGTTTGGCTCTAAAACTACAGGCAAACTTGAACTACTGGAAGACGGACAGCCAGTCACCGAACCGCCCAAAGATGAGCAGGGTAAACTGGTCTTCCAGAATCTGTCGGTGCCGGTTAGTCTGTATGGAGCCTTGATCAAAGCGCCCCCAGAATTAGATCCCACCAAATACAAATTTAACTGGTGGCCGTCACAGTTGGCTGGCAGTGGTGATTTTAGCGTAATCCCGGTATTGGATCACCAAATTCCGTATCCGGTAACTAACATCTATGCACCGGGCGGAGTAGGTAAAGCGTACTCCCAATACCAAGGTTGGTCTATCGATCTATCTAAAGGTTGGGCAGAGTTTGAGTTCAATTATTTTGGCTTGCGCTATTCGCCCTACTTACAATTGGTGTTTGGCACACCTTATTTTTACCAAACCGAAGGGGTTAGTCGCGTGGCAGGAAAAACCGATATGAACGTGGGTAAAACACTGTGTTTTGCGGATCAGGTTAGCTCCAATATTCCCAAGGTTATCGATAATCTATCCCAGCAGACTAGAACCGATTTCTATTACGATGTTAAAACCACACCGGTTCAGTTGGCCAATAGCAAAACTACCCGGATAAAGATAGAAATAACAACCCGGGATGCTAAAACTAACAGGGTCGATACTAATCCGTTCCAAAGGGTAGAGATAAACGCTGTTTCGTTAGGGCAAGCTAAGATCGAGCCCGTTATGGTTGGTGGTGCTACCACTTCTAAATTAACCCGACCTCAAGTTGTTTATCAACCCAGAGGGAAATTTGTGTTAACCGATCCGGCCGTGCCAGAGATCGAACAGTTAATGTTGTTACAAACGGCCAGCAACAAAGACGACTACACTTATTACGGTGCCGGCCCCGAGGGGACCATATTCACAGACCTAGTCAACGGTAAAGCCACTGTTTACTATGATTTTACCGGTACTGATGATGCGCTAAATACACCCCTAACCTTTGTGGTGCAACCAACTAATTTCGAGTTAAAAACCTCTACTTATGGCGCCAACCAAGGTAACCAGATCAGTGCCACTTCTAACCGAAGTAAACAGAATCTGCAACTTCCAGACAAACCAGCTCCGTTTATCGGCGAATCCGCTAACCCTCGGCTCAACACACCCGATCTGCCCACAAGCCCGAAACCAGATTTTCTTTACCGGACTTGGCAGACCGATGAGATTAGAGAGCTAACCTACGCCGTTTATCCGATACCGGTTGGGGAGGCCTCGGGCAGTTGGTGGAGCAGAGCGATTGCACAACTGGCGATCTGGCAGATTTTGATAATTCTATTCGGAGGTCTGACGCTCGCCTGGCAATTACGCAAACAAAAAAACAAAAACAAAATTGAAGATGCTCAAACCAAATAACAAATTACGCAATCTCCTGATCATAATCGGACTAGTAGCGGCTAGCGCTGGTTTGGCGTGGTGGTATTTGGCTAAGCCCGCTATTAGCGGGATCACCCCTCCCCCACCAGTTCATGCTTATGATGGCGAGAACAATCTTAAATACGCCCTACGACGCGGCAGTTACGTTCAGCAAGATGAAACTCGTTCATTTATCGTAAACGGCAACACCATAGAACTGCAGTTAACCTTCGACCAAAACTATATCAGCCCAGCCATCGGGAGTTCGGTCAAGGGAACAATACGCCTACTAGTTAATGGGAAGGTGTCAGATGTATGGCCTGCTGGATTTAACCCTAACGAATGGGCGACGGATGGTAAAAATCCGCGAGTATATCTAACCACCTACGGTACTTATAGCTGGGCCTGCCCCACTTCACAGCTTTTATATGCTCAGGCAAACACAAATAGCTCTAATCCAGTTAACTACGTTGAGTACTGCTATCCTGGCTTGGACTACACCGCCGTTACCAACTACGATCGGCCGTATGTTTCTTCGGCGATCTATTCACCCCAAGCCTCCAGTGTATTGGACAGGTTTGGTAACACCATCACCACCCAGTTGGAGTTGATAGATGGCAAAGCTGAGTTCGAGTTTATCTATCGCAGTGGACGATATGCGCCTTATGTGGAGTTCGAAACATTTGCATCATTGGATCAAAAAGTCTATTCCAGAAAGATTCTGAAGTTCCAGGACCAGATATCGCCGAATATTGATACACCCCAAGTATCAGCCAGTGCTGGCCCATTAAAGTACGACCTGCAGTTTTCGACCACTCAAGTTGAACCAGAACAGCCTCAGATAATTCAGGTTAAGGTAACCTCCGTTGACGTCACCACACAAACCATTAAAACAGACCCCTATCAACGAGTAAGGTTATGGACGTATCCCTTGGCTTACTACGCTCAATACGCCCAAATTAACCGGGTACTGTTTGAATGGCCGTGGTTAACTGGCGGGCTATTAGAAAAAGCCGGTGATTGGCTGGGCTATTCCGGACAAGTCGCCAACATCTCCACCACACCAGAGATTATCACCAGCAATCAGATACACAAGGCTTTGATCTATCCCGGTAATCAATATATCGAGTTGGACCTTATTAACGGTGAGGCAACGGGTTACTTTGCCTATAACGGTAAGTACCGCTCGGTATCGCCCCAGCTTATCTTTGTGGCTCAGCCGGTCAGCTTTGATTTTGAGCCGATAGTTAACCCCGACCTCAACACTAACCCCGGCGCTGGAGGTCGCGGTGGCGGCGCCGGTGCCGAAAGTGTTCGCTATGCCGAAGAGTTGCCGGCGCGACCGGATGACGAGTTAAACGCCGACGGGGTTCAAATCTTTTCGCGCACCAAACAATCGGACTATAATTTTTTGTATATTACTTGGTTTAAATCCGATCTGTTAGCTCAGACGGTTTATAGTGTCCATTCTCTCCCGATTGCTCACGGCGCTTCAGTTGCCCTGCCCATTGCAATCACCGCCAGAATGTTGTGGCTATTGATCGCCTTTATTCTGTTGCAGGTCACCCAGATCCTGATCGGCGGATTTATGATATTTTTCAAATCACGCCGCAAACAAAAAATAGCTACGCCAACCACTATTAAAAAGAGCTGGCTTAAGCGACTAAGCGGATGGCTATTGATTAGCGCCATGGCCAGCCTGTTAATTTATAGCGCTTTTAATTTTCCCGGATACGATCTGCTACAAACTCCATCGGAGCCGGTAATTCAAACCTTGCCTACTCCGACAGAAAAGGCGACCACTAAATCCGGACATTCGTTTGTAATCGAATTTGATACTGACAAGTTAAACCCTTATCCGGGCGGTGTATCACATGGCCGAATTAGGGTGGTGGATAATAATAATCAGACCGTACCGGTTCAGGGAGTTGCTCAACTTACTTCAGGTTTTGCTACCACTAATGCGATTGACGAGGACTCTAGATATCTTCCAGATTATTTTGGCGAACTAACCGGTCGCGAGATGGTAACCAAGGACGTGATCGAACAAGGTATCTGGGAGCTCCGCACCGAGAAGGATTACACCGAGGTAGATAAACTCAAAGAAGAGCTTAAGCACGACGCCAATGCTATCGGTGAGATGGCTAAAGATGCCGGAGTCGGCGGTGGCGGGGAAGCTCTCTATGCCGCCTTAGGAAAGGTGTTGGAAGATTGGGCAGATGATGTAGTAGTTCCGGTTGAGATCAAGCCCGCCAGTTATGCAATTAAGCCTGGTTGTAGTGTTATCCCGGGGGGCAGTCGAATAGCTACCCCGTTTAGTGAAATAGGCACCTGTGGTTTAGCCTTAACCCTGCGTAACGGAGAAGCTGAGTTTACTTATATCAACCATGCTCAACAGTACGGCTACGTTACCTTCCGGGTTACCGCCGTTGAGAATTCAGTTGAACAGTTGGCGATGTACGACCCGGCTAACTATCAAACTAAGCCCGGCGATGTTGCTCCGGAACTTATTCTTAGCACACCGTGGTTGTTAGATGAGCGAACTGCGGCTTCAGCATTTGCCTCATTACCTTATACCGATCAGGCTACTACACTAACTACCCGTCAATCGTGGGCATTTGGTGATTATCGTGATTTCTCGCCGTCAGCCGAACTGGTCAGCACTCAAACTAAATTGGACTATTACTACCAAATAAAGACCAGTCCTTCTCGCCAAGGCCAAATTATCATAACTATTACGCCCAAAGCCTTACCCAACCGAGTCGTCCCCTATAACGCGACTAATCGGGCTCGCTTAAGTGTGGCGGCCGGATTCGATCCAACCGAGGTGTCTAAACTAAAAAATCAGTGGTCAAACAGTAATGCAGACAACGAATACGTTGACCCGCCAGAGAACTTGGGTCAGACCTATCCGGTGAGGTTACTTACGCCCGGTAATAACACACCGGTTACAGAGCTAACCTTTGATATCGGCAACCAACCAATCAAGATTCAGGCCGAGTTAACCTCTCAGGCCAACTTACTGCCCTACATCGGATTAAATATGGAGGTATGGAGTGCCAAAGGGGTACCAGCCGAACTGAAATTCGAAGACATCCAACGCAAGTCATTAGGCGCTCGCTCTGTTCCAACCCAGGGCGGATACACGCTAAAGCCAGTGGATCCGAGTATCTACCGCACAGAGACTCCCAGAACAATGGTAATAAAAACTAACCTGTCCTTAGATGTCAGTAAAAGTGAGTGGCTGCCGTCACCCTCTCGTGTTGGTCAGTTGTTTGTTGCTCAGCAGATTGCTGGTCTAATTTTAATCCTGATAATATTAATTTGGAGACGGGTGAAAATAAAAAGAAATGCTAAACAAAAAACTACGGCGTAAAAAAATTATTATTGGGATATTTATCTTACTGGCTATCGCCGGCGCGATGTTAGCATGGCGTTATTTAATGCCGAGTAACGGTGCCTGGGAGAAGACCTTCCCCTTAGCCCAAACTACCGAGCATAGCTATTCCCTGAGGGTAAAGTTAGAGAGACCACTTTATTACGTCGCAGTACCAGCGGCGGTTCAGGGCACGATTGAAGTGCTGCGAGACGGGGTCTCATTGGCCGATCTAACGGCCGACCCAGATGGAAGAACCGGGGTTAACTTTGTAGCCATTAGCTATATTGATGGCTACATGCGTCCAACGGCCCTTTACGAGGCGGCGGGCATAGATAAATATAATTCGCGAGATTTTGACCCCACAATCAAACTATCGATCACCCCCCACCAGGCGCCCACCAAGGCCAAAGCCGGCAACTACCGCCTAATGAGTTACGCCTACTCTGCCCAGGCCTTAAAAGAGTGGCAGTACGATTACAAAAACCAAACCGATAAAATAACCGGCAACCTAACCTTTGACCGCGGCTTTGCCCAATTTGGTTATCTTTATGGCGATGCGGCTCCCGGCTCGGTGGTGGATTTTCACATCGAGGTATTGCTTAGTGGCAAACCAATTGTGATAGACCACCCAATTGAATTTACTCAACGACCTAATTGGAACACTCGGGTTTATCGCCAATCAACCGAAGGAATCTATTATGATGTTACGCTAACACCGTTCTTGCGCAAAGTCCGTTACTTGCCCACCGAAGATGGCATGGCGATAGATGCCGATGCTGGCGTAAGAACTCGGATAGAAAAAGCAGTTAGGGTTAAAGTTATCGCGCGCAATTCTGTAACCGGCAAGATTGAAACCAATCCATTCCAACGAGTAAAACTGAGTGTATTGCCACTGTTCTTGGTTAGCGACAGCGCCACTCCCACACCAATCGAATATCCAGGCCAGCTGACTTATCAGGGAGTCTCGCGCTCAGAGCAGTTGCCAGAATACTGGAAGCAGATCTTGAGCGACCCTTATGGCGAGGGCATAACAGATCCCGACGAAATGGCGTACTGGGACAACACCAGTATGGTCAGAGAAGATGATGTCTACCTATCCCGACTACTGTCCGCCAACGGCCTGGTAGAGGGGTTGAGCCTGTTCAATTTTGGCTTTGATCCGACCTTCTGGTTCTCTTATCGCAATATCCCAGCCGAATATCTAAATGCCCAACCTCGAGTGCAGATCGATCTTGATCTGATCAACGGCCAAGGCGAGGCGCTGTTCTTGCCTAACAGTAAATACGGCGATAAAGATGTTTTAAGAGAATACATGGTCCAAAAAGGATTAGATGATAAAACTGTGGAACAGGAGCTAACCAAAGCAGAGATCAACGATCAACTTAAGAACTTTGTTTGGCCGAAGGTAGTGATGACAGTTCAGCCTACCGACTATCACCTGGTAGGCTACCAGTCCTGCGGTAGTGATAGTGGGGTAGATCAATACAGCGATCGAGCACTGCCCGATATGAGCTTCCGCGAACAGGCCGATATCCAATGCCCCGCTCTGCCCAGTAGCGACTATCATTTCTTAAACCGAACCTGGCACAAAGACAGTAGCTTGGTCAGTCAGCGATACACCGTAGTTCCACTAACCCCGGATATGCTATCTAGGGCAGAGCGCTCTTTGCCAGCACCAAACCGGCTTTGGTCAATTATTTGGTTAGCGATTACCTCGCAGTTAGCGCAACTGATTTTAGGAATCACCCTGATTATAGTAATTAGCAGGCGTCAACGTGGAAGAAAATCGCTTAAAGCATAAAAAATATCTGTTAGCTCTTGGATTGATCGCCTTGTTAGTGGTGGTAAGTTTAGGCGTCGCTTTAAACCCAGGCGGTCGGGCCTGGCTGGTGCGGACCTGGCAATCCATCGTAGGTAATCGACAGAAAGCCGGTAGTTTTAGTGAGCTGTTTCCACCCGAAGGTCAGCTAACAACCCAGGCATTAACCGTGGATGGCCACGTTTATCGGTTAAAGATCAGCGCCGACAAAAAACAACTGGTTCCCCTGCCGGGCGAAAGCGCTAACTTCGATATCCAATTGATGGAAGGTGGCCGAACGCTAAGCTCCCTGCCGTCACCGCTGGCCAAAAATGCTAAGGCCCAATCGCCCACTCTGCAGGTCAAAATAACAGGCGTGGCCAACATCTACGAGAACGATGCCGACCATCCACCAGTCAGCACTACTCGTTTGCCGGGTGCAGGCGCCTATATATATTCACCGCAGGCAACGGACAGGTTTAGTTATCCATATAAAAAAGATACCTTAGAAGCCACCTTAGATTTTGGCTCTGGCAGTGCACAGATTAATTATTTGTATGGCGGTGGCAAGATTAAAGATCGGATCACCCTTCAGGCTACTGCCATATTTTACGATGGGCAGATAAAACAAGGCGCAGAGCTACCCTTTGCCGACGAAAAGATCATCGCCACATCCAAAAAAATTCCCCCTCCCCAGTATCTTAAGAAAGACGTGTGCTATCAAGTCGCCTTCGCGCCAGCTCGGGTAGATACCGAGAAAGAAGTAAACGTAAAACTGACTGTTAAGTCAATCGATTCTAAGACTGGTCGAGTCGATACCAATCCCTACCAGCGAGTTCGGATAGAGCTTTGGCCGATGCGCGCATTTTATGCTTTTTCTGAGGCTCGATTCGAAGAGGCCGGCAAATTTTTAACAGCCTCTCGTTTGGCCATACCGGCATCGTTGGGCGGCACTACGCTGGGCGGGTATTCTTATGATCCAGAAACCGGCGAAAGAATTTCACCAGCATTAGGACACCCTAATACGGATAATCCTGGAATTCTTAGTAGTATTTATTGGTATTTGGTTGAGGGGGCTAATAGCTTTACTGCCAAAACTTCGACAGAGGCCGATAAAAAAACCCTAACCTGGTTAGACCAACAGATCATTAATTACCAAGAAGATTATCTGTCTAATGTTTACACCGAAAAGCAGATGGCCGATTACTTGGCATCAATGGAGCTACTGCCCACCCACATCAACTACGCCGAGTTGGACTTAGTAGACGGTATTGGTGAGGTTTATTTCCGCTACTCTGGTAATGTTGGAGCCGTACCTTACGTAACCTTTGTTATCAGTCCGGTTGATTTTATGTCTCTCAACGCAGGGAAATTCCCCTACTGCGATAGTGATGACGAATATTGGAGTGGTTATTATCTGCCAGCTAATAATCATCGCAACGATTCAAATTTTTGTATGGTTCGTCGAATGAAGACCAGCCAACCGCAGGCTTTGTATAAATCCTGGATGCTGGAAGATGATTTTAAAAAACTTCAACGGCAGATCCAAACCGTTACCTATTTACCTGTTGATCGATGAGGAAAAAATATATAAACAGATCATTAATTGTTAGCTTGGTCGCGATTGGCGCTACCATTATTTTGTTAGCAACCATCCGGTCGATCTATTCTGGTGTGGCCGGCGCACAGACCCCAACCGCTACAGAGGCGGCTAAAAATTCTCAGCTGGCCCGCCGGGTAAAAGGCGAAGTATACTACGATGTTAGTTTCTCTACCGGGCAGGTTAGCCGAGGCAAAGAAAAAAGATTTAATATTACTGTAACGGCCATTAACAGCCAAACCGGTAAGGTAGACAAAAATCCCTTCCAGCGCGTACAAATAATCGCTCTGCCAGTCGAAGTGTCGAAAACCGAATCGGGCAACGATTTGTGGACACCACCGGGCACCTTTACCCCTAACATAGTTAGTGGTAAACCCTCAGTCTATGCCGAACACTCTGGGGGATATTCCGAAGCGATGCCTCCGGGGGAGCTGTGGCCGGTCAGCAATTTTGATCTGATTGATGGAACGGCTACGGTCAGCTTTTCAGCAACTAATACCCCTAAAACCGATGCCTATATGGGATTTATGGTTACCCCAGCCAGTTGGGCTTTTTCCTTTCAACCGTACAGCAATACCCGTATCTCTGAGGCTTATCGATTTACCCTAAAGGGTCCTCGTCAACCAAGCGGCTATAAATTTTTATACAAAGAGTGGCAGGTGGATAACACAATGGCTGAGCATATCTTTACTATCGCCACCCTGCCGGTCGATAACGCCCCACACCAATCGATAATGGAATTGGGCAGTTGGCAACCCGAAACTAAACTGCCAGACTACCAGCCGCAAAACGATGTGGCTCAAAATATAGTGGTGCCGCCTGCCGCCAACCTTACCCCACCAATTTATGACAACCCCACCATAGCTCGCTCCCGGCTATCCTTTTGGCTGTGGCTAATTGGTTCCTTAATCGTTTTAGTTGCCGGCGGGTTGTGGTGGCTGACCAGAAAAAATAGCTCTCACAAAGCTAAATAATTCGCCCGGCCGTAAAAGTTAATGCTTGACCCACCACTGATTGAGTGGTAGGTTGCAGGTGTTTCCACAATCCTTCTGGAGGTGATATGAAGTGGCGTTATTTAACAAGTTACTGCTCCCCAGAGCAGTATTCAGCGTGGTCATTCTGCTGATACTCTTCACCGGCTGTGGCCAGAAGAAGCCCGGCATCTACATCAACAACCGGAAGGTTCCGATGACAGATGTGCATTTCAGCCCGGATGGGACCTTTCGTATTCCCCGAAGATACCCTGTGGTTGCCGAAGGAGATAAAGTCATCATTACCACGGTTGAAGAGCGGCTTGTGAACAAGCAACTCTATCAGCATTTTGGGTGGACGGTCACTCTGAAGGAGAACGGCACAGAAACTATCATTGTTGGGCCAAACAAGCCCAATGATCCACGCTTTCTGGATGAGGAGGGTTTTATCTATAACCTACACGGGCCGGACGACCCCAATAACCGACGTTTCCTAGACATCGCATGGTCGTCTCCAGTTGGGTATACCGGCAATTCAATCAGCGGACTGTTTACTGCAACACCACTAGGGGATGGAAGGTACAGGATAGACACATCCACCTACGAACCATATAAATATCTCGGGGATGCCTATAGGATAACCACCCCGCGTCAATCAGGTGATCCAAGATCTGACTATGGTCAAGTTGCTGAGTATCACCATCTCCGCAAAGGGGTATACATCATACCAGAAATCGGGGCAATTGACTGGGGAGTAATCATCGTGGTTAAGTAAACACTGCAAAAAGCGAAACCACTCGCCTGGCGACCGAGTGGTTTTTTTATTGACCTACCGCTAAATGAATGGTAGGTTGCAGGTGTTTCCACGACTTTTCTGGAGGTGATTAACGTGGCGACCTTTTACAACTTACTGCTCAGAGGAGTGGTATTCATCGTGGCCGTTCTGCTGGTGCTCTTTACCGGCTGTGGTCAGAAGAAGCCCGGCATCTACATCAATGGCCAGCGCATCCCACTGGAGAAGATTAGCTACGATGCGAGTAACCTTACGATGACTATTCCAACTGGTTACCCCAGCGTTAAGTCTAGAGAACTAATCGAGGTAGCAGTGGTGAAAGGCGAGATGCTCCGAGAAGAGTTGCTACAACTCTCAGGATCAGTACCAGATCCGGCAGTGGCCGATTCCTGGGTACATCCTGTTGACACACCCTTCTCCTTTTACGGAGATGAGGCGGCTGATCAGATGGAGTTTGAGATAGTAAAGACACTATCTCAGCAGAAAATCCGTTGGGAGGGGCCTATAACTATGACTGCCCTATCCAGCGTCCAATATCAGGTAAAGTTCGACCTATACGACTCGAAGCAATACCTGTGGGATTTTTCAAAATCGAGCCCCAAGGGAGACGGATACGATTTCACCTACGTGTTTCCTGAGGGGCTACCTGCTGGCGCCTATGCTTTTCGCGCCTCGTATTTTCTCCCCCTTATCATTGTGAGGTGAACAAGATGAAACTTCTGAGCATCCTGATGTCGTTGATTATTTTGGTTGCTTGTTCTAAGGAGCCCCCGGCACCTGCTCAGCTCCCAGGCGACCTCTACTGTGGCAGCAAGTTATCCGCCTTGCTACAGGTGAAGTTTGAGCAGGATCTGACCTTCAGCATACCCGAGAATTATCCCACAGTCCGATCCAATGAGTACTGCAGTATAGCGGTTGACGAGGTGAAGGCGGTCAATCAAAAGATCTTTACCCATTTCGGTTTCAAGCAGACACCGGGCTGGCGAGAGATCAAACAACGTCGCATCCCTTGCTACGCCCAGGATCTGGTTGAAGAAGCCATCATGACAGCCAACCCCGAGATTAACACAATCACAATACCGATTGAGGCGGTACTGCCCACCAAACAGCTACCAGATGGCCGTTACCAGATTGATGTCAGCAACTACGATCCGGGGCGCTATTATCCAGATGTTATGGGAACCAAGTCTGAGGGTAGCTCCAACGTTGACATAATCCTCACGTGGAAGGAGGGACTACCACCCGGAGTCTATGTCGTCACTTCCTCTTTGTTGGCGATCTGGGCAACTGTCCCCATCGTGGTGGAGGAATCTCCGTAATGCTCCCCTCTACCTATCAACCAACCACTCGCTTGGGGGGCGAGTGGTTTTTTTTATTTGGAGATAAATTTTTACTGAATAGTTAGCTCGGCCGAGAACGGCAACAACCGCACCAAGCTACCGCCAGAACTGCCATCCGGCACTAAACTAACAACTAACTTGTTGTATCCGGAGAGGTCGCGCTTAGTAGTAAAGTTGCTCCGCGCTCCACCGCCAACTGCATTAAACACTCCTAAGGGTGTCGTGGCATCGACCAATGGCCCGTTCATCTTGGCTAACCAACCCTCAAACTTCCAGCCATAGGCCGATAGTTCTGCGTCATCAAGATTATTAAGACTAATCCCGACACTTATCGTGTCTTTATCATCCCCTTGGCTAAACGAAGCCTGGCCAGTAGCGGAGCTCAAATCTAATGGGAATTTTAGCACTGCCACCCCGGAACCCAAATTGCCATCTAGTACTACCCCGCTCATGCCACCCCCAGTGCTTTCAACCGACTGCAATACTATCCTTAGTCGGTTATAGCCAGTGGTATCACCAATATCAAAATTGGCGATTGGCATGCCATCATCACTGCTGGCAGGATATCCATCAGCATCCATGTAGAACCGATAAAGATCAATTGCCTCTTCTAGTTCGGTTCCATTCAATTTAGCTAATTGAATGCTGTAGGCGTAATAATCTGGATCAACGATCGGTAGGTTAACATCTTCGAAGGTTAATGTGCTCCCGCTGATTCTAACCACCCCGCTCGGAATGGTTGATGCCCGGTAAACGATACTAACGGCAGAGGTTCTAATATTCTTCCCGGAGAGAAGTGTGGTAGTTATATTGCGATGTGTAAACCAATAGTAACCTCCCGCGACCAAGGCTAAGATTATTATTAGTATTAACCAGCCCACCCACTTTCTGTTCCGTTTCTTGCCCCCCTTACCAGTTGATGGGGTTATCCCTAAGCTTGTTTTGGTAGTGTTCATCGAATTAGATAGAGCCGTTGTTAAATTTTTGACTGTAGTGGTAGTAGCCCGACTAAGCTGACTCGCCACCGGCAACATTTTATTACTACCCGTAGATGTGGCAGGAGACTTAATTTGGCCACTAGTTTTTTTGATAGGCTCGACCATAATTTTTAATTGAAGATATTTCTAATCCCGTTGATTAAAATAGTAACGATATTAACCGCGGCGCCGGCAACCGCTTGTCCGGTATCGGCCATTGCACCGCTAATATTAAACAGCGAACTTATCGAATTAAGCTGAGTGGTTGGTCCCAACAAGTTACTGCCAGAACCGCTACTGCTACTACCGGATGAACTACTACCCGAACCACTAGAGCCACTGTTGGTGATGGGTTTGCCAGAAGCATCTCGTTGTTGGCGAGTTCCGTCGGCATAAAAACTGGTCTGTTCGTAGTCGCCAGCCTGACGGTAGTTACTAATTGAGGAATCTGGCCGATTCCAGCTACCTGCCTCATCAATCAACCAGTCTAAAGCGCTCCAGTTGCCCTGCTTGGCCGCTTCGCCAGCTTGCTTGGCAGCTTTTTTAAACCGCTCGCTTTTATTATCATCACGATAAATCCTATCCATATATATATCCATACCCAAATCTCCCAGTGCGTCATAAGCTTCTTGATACTCTGGATCGGTTTGAGGGACAGGGTGGGTACCAGAACCCGCTAAACCATTACGGATGATCTGCCGCACGTTCCCCAGACCATATTTGTCTCCATAACCAGTTTGAGTGGCGATCTTATCTAATTCAGCCTTTATTTTGTCCTTATTTGTCTTACTAAGAAACGAAAAATCTTTGACTCGATTCCAAATATCGTTAGCTGACGATTGCATATTGGTGCCTTGCAGAGGGGCATTGGGATCAAACTCAAACTCCTGGGTGTTAGTGTTGTTATCATTATCAGAGCTGGTTCCCTCTGGCAAAACCTTGCCGTTGTAAGGTACAGGATTTTTTTTATTGGTAGCAGAACCAGCGGTGTAGCGGATCTCCACTACCTTCAACCAGACAAACGATCCTTCGGGTACTCCCGTAGCACTAGACACCGTAATTTTTGCATCTTCTCCCTTAATAGATAGTTCCGGGAGTTTCAGTACTGGCTTTGTACTATTCCCAATATAGTAGCGTATATTTGAATCGCTCGTGTCGCCTATAACGTACACTTTAAGATACATATCACTTAATCGACTTTCGGCTTCGATCACTTTATTGCGATCGATCGAAACCGTGAAACGATTGTCTGATTTGCCACCCGCAATATCAGGATCCGCCACATCCCGTTTGATTTCAATTTTGTTCGCTAAATCAAGGATCTCGGCTTCAATTTGGTTCAAATCCTTCCCCTCATTGAGATCGGTTGCCTTTTTGATGGTGACATCCACATATCGCCACTGCTCAATATCGACCTGGTTAACATTTTTCCCCTCTATGTGAATATTTATCCGAGCACTTCTAGAGCTAGTGGCTGTAACCGGATAAACCGATACAGGCAAACTCTCGCGTGACTTACCAATTGTATATTTGAGGTTATTCCCGGCATTATTACGATTACCTTTATCTACATTTACCCCCGAATCCATTGGCGCATGAACGATTAGTGTAGCGGACCCCGAAACCTTGTCCGGATTTTTCAGCGAAGCGGTGATGGTAATTTTCTGAGCAGCCGGAGCCGTTCCATCCGGGTTTAAAGTAAAACTAAGTGATCCTGGCGACACTTCTAACTCAAGCAGATCATCCGGATCGTGTATGTAATCCTCATCTCCCCCTCTTCCAGCTGAACCATCGCCAGAATCAGAACCGTCAGAACCACTGCCCGGCGAACCATCACCAGAGCTCAGGCCACCAGTTACGCTACTTCTGCCCCCCTTAACCGTAAACGTAACCTCCGTGGGATCGGTTTCAGCATAAGTCCAGCCGTCGACATCACTATAAAAACGATGGCGGAAACTGACGGTCGCTGACCGGCTAGATATGCCCGCAAAGAAATAGACCGTTAGCGTGCCCTTGTCATTAGTGTTGGCGGTAATCGTTTTATAAACATCCCCGCCGGTCGGGCAGTAGCTGGTTGTGCTGGTATCACATGCTACCGAGCCGCTTTTAGCGATGGTGCCGGGGGTGGTTACCCGGGCCTCCACTGCTGCGTTCGGCACCGGTGTGCCATCGCCTCCAGTTATCGATACATCAATAGAAGCATAGCCGTTACCCTCACCACCCAGCTTATCAATAATAGAAAAGTGATCGCGACCAGCGCTTTTGCCTCCACGCAGGTCGCTAGCATATCCGAAATAAGTGTGTTCCCCCACATTACGGGTGGGTGGGTTAAGTTCGGTGGCTCCAGCGTTAACTGCTATCTTTCGAACTCGATCGCTGGCTAAGGGATTGTTATAAGCAGTGTTAAGAGAATAGTCGGCTTCGCCTGATAACGACTTGCCGTTGAGCGTAGCCGTGGCATCAAATTTAAGTGGGACTATACCCCCCTTGGTATTTGGTTGAAACGTGGTGGCATAATCACCATCGGCTCCACCAATTGATTTAACAGTAGTGAACTGGCCATCCCCAAAAGTTTTGATCTTAACTGCAATCGGATTGCCGTTATAGCGTGCCGATATCTTAAGTGGGAACATCGAGGTTTCCAGACTGGCGCTACTTTCGGAGCGGTTAACAGTTAGATCAATTGAGCCGGTCTGAGTTTGTGAGTCCCCAGAGGTATCGTTAGTGTCGCCCGGGCCTCCTTGATTGTCCTGATCCTCGCTACCAGATATCGCCTCCTCGGACGATGGCATCCCTTGGTCGAAGCGAATAGTAGTTGTTTCGCTAGTATTGTTTCGAGAGCGACCGCCACTATCGTTTGATAAATCAACGTAGCCTACGGCAGTAACGGTAATCTCTCTGTCACCCCTCGGCACCATAAACTGAGCCGAGAGAAAACTACTATTTCCCGCATTTCCAGCGGTTCGGGTGGTTTTAGCTGGAGATATTTCTGCCCCGTCGCTTGTCGTTACCGATATCTCTACTGTTCCTAATTGCCGATTGCCGTTATATGTCAGCGAACCACCAACACTAAACGATGTGTCATTGGCACCAATGTATTCCGGTACATTTAAAGTAACAACTACTGGATAGCTCGATTCGCTTTGGCCACCAGTTGAAGAGCCATCACCTTCACTGGCAGGCTGTTCCACAGTGTCCATTATATTCGGTTGGGCCGCCTCTTGATTATAATCAGGGGTAGCCTCGGTATTGCGGACAATGGTGACATTGGGCGATGCCGTGGTTTCCTCCGCTTTCCATTCGGTATCTTCCGATTCGCTCTGGCCGTACGCTATTCCAACCAAGCCCCGGGCAATCGGCTGTTCAGCAGATAGCGCTAAATTTGCTACAGCGCTTATATCGACAATATCCTCAACCCGGTTGCCGGCCACATAGGTAAACTCCGCCTTCCCGCTGGCGTCAGTTCTTAGGCCTGTTTCTCCAATCTTACCGTTCTTGTCAGGGAATAGTTCGCTACCGTTAATCCCCCTGATCGGATAATTAGATAGAGGCTGACCGTTCCTGGTCAGTGTAGCGGTAAAAGTTATCTTATCATCGCTCTTAGCAACATCGACTACCCGCTTATCAGCCGACAGGGTAAGACTAACCCCTTCAGTGAGCGAGTTAGTATTGGTTTGAGCCTCAGAGTCGCGATCAAAACTGGGTAGAACCAGCAAAAATAGCCCGATCAAACAGACCAGCACCCAAACTAGTGGCGATAGGGAAAATGCCGGTTTCTTTTTTCGAGAACGAGTCTTCCCCAAAACGGTAGAGATAAATGATAACTACTATATAGTATATCAAACAACCCAAGTCGGGTCTTTTTTGTAAAAAAGACGGTAGCTGTATGGCTGGGAAATCCCAACCAAGTTGCTACCGCCATTGCGTTAGTCGGAAGATGATGGTCTCCAACCAACGCTTCCAGGTGATGTAGGCCGCGTCGCGGCCCAACGGTTTTACTAACACCGACCTCACTCCTACTCGCCGAGCCAATCGGATATCAGTGAACAGCTGATCCCCCACCATGATAGTGTTACGTGGGAGTGCTCCCGGCAACTTATCCATAGCAGTCAAGAGAGCCTTCGGGTGTGGTTTATGATGCGGTCGTATCGCGCATACATGTTCCGCCCCCAGTAACCGAGCAACCCTCGCCACTCTCGCTTCCCGTTTTTTGCTGGGGAAGATTGTGTTGGAGAGAATCACCACTCCCGCCACCATATCGCGGTTCATCGCCGTCATAATCATTTCGACCACTCGTGGGTCGACCTCTTCTGAACCGGGAAGGCATATGGTGTTATCCAAATCCAGAACAAGATAGACACGACCGCTATAGCGGAACAGTGTTGAGATGTCCAGCTGTAGCAAACTACCGAGGATATAGTCCGGCTTTAACCAAGCAAACTGCTTCTGCCAGAACTCTGCTCGCTTCTGCCTATCGCCGTAGTGATACAGTTGATAGACCAAGATCGCCGAGAGAATAGCCCCGGGTATGTCGGCAACAAAGATAAACCAGTCTGGTTTTGCCCAACCGTATATCCCCCAGAATAGGTAGATAACGAACGCCGAGTAGACCAAGTCTGGTGCGAGACCTTCACAGCTTTTCCGCTTATAGTTCAAGTAGATTTGCTTCGGAAGACCCCAGACGATAATTGTTAGCGACGCGATAGCCGCCAAGGTTCCCAAAACGGACACCAGCATTGGAGCCCTCCTTTATTGAATTGTCAGGGTCCGCCCCCAACAAACCATCCTACTCTAAATCCGAGAATCTACAAGACCGTAGCCTACGATCAATCGCGGTGGAGCACTTGCCCGATACAAAGCGTTGCTTTGGGCGGGTTCTGGATGCCTGCCCGCGTGTCGCGCGGGGCGCGGCCAGGGAAGTTGAAACTTATATCAGAAGGAGTGGGTTAGATTTGGGTAAAAAAAGAGCCCCAGAGCTTAGCTTCGGGTGAAGCAAGGATAGGGCGGGGCAGAGACGGGTTAGAGATACAGGCAGTAGAGATTGGTCTCCGAGTTGCGAAGCACATAGCCCAATTTAATATACAGGTGGTTAGCGGCTTCGCGTTGGGGTTTACTGGTGAGTTCAATGCGAGAATACCCCGCCCCTATTGCATGGGTATGAACCACCCGCATCATCTCTTCCGCCAAACCATGACCGCGATGGTGACCGGCTACAATGACGTCATGGATAAATAGTCTTTTGCCGGTGAGAGTGGAACAATCCACAACAGTAGTCATCCCAATCAACGCCCCCTCAAATCTAACTGTGACTAAGCCACAATTGTTAAGGGATCGTTGGGCAGATGATATGTTGTCGCATTGGGGAGAGGCGGCTGAGAGTTGACTAAGGAGGTCATTGAGATTTACAAGATCTCCGTCATTCAGCAGGTCTCCACCCGAAATCGAACGAAAAGTGGTTTGATACAACTCCATTCTCTACTCCAAAAATCAAGGTGGGGAAACATTTGAATTATATTCTGGAGCTTAACCGGTGTCAAATAAAAAAGCAGTCCCACAAAGGAGATTTAGATTAGCCCGTGCTTCGTCCGTGCGTCGCTCTAGGAGCTATGCAGGACTACGCAGGGCAGTCTTCGCTTTTCTCTATTTGGCGAAGCCAGGCGTAGCTGTGGATATCGAAGAGTGGCGAAGCCAGGCGTAGCTGTGGATATCGAAGAGTGGCGAAGCCAGGCGTA
>JAFGPN010000011.1 GCA_016936175.1 Patescibacteria group bacterium
AGGTCGATCCCGGAAGTCCGGGACGACCAGCTCACAACTTAAATTAGCGGGAAATATCACGGGGGCGTAGCTCAGTCGGTTAGAGCGCCTGCCTGTCACGCAGGAGGTCGCGGGTTCGAGTCCCGTCGCTCCCGCCATTAGCTAAAATTGCTCATCTGAGCAATTTTTAGTTAGTAATGGTACACGGGCTCGAACCGTGGGAAAGGGGTCGGGGAAACGGGAGTTTCCCCGTAGTGGAGGCAGACGCCGATGGGACATCGGGGGCGTCGGAACCGCAAGGTTCTGAAGAGGGGTGAGGTAGCCCGAACCCCGATGGGTTCGAGTCCCGTCGCTCCCGCCATCACATTTAGCTGGAATTATACTCCCAGCTCAGATAAGAGTTGGTTGAGTTGGTTTTCGTCAACGTTATATCCGCGAAGCTCCGATGCTAGCGCGCGAGCGTCACTCAGCCGGCCAGCAGCCCGATAGACATCGACCAGTTCAGTGATAGCATAAACAGTTTCTTGGTCGTTTTGAGGATCATCGATGATCTGCTGGTATAGCTTCTCGGCTCGATCGAATTGATTGGACTTAAGTAGCGCGTCGCCAATCTGTTTAACTTCGACAAAGCCAGCCCGATGACCGGCCTGAAGAGCGCTTTTTATCAACTCATCTCCTCGCCCAATCTCCCCAAAAGTTAGATACCAAACGCCACTAGTAAACTTAATATCATAGCTATATGGATCGATGGTCATAGCTTGCTCAAATTTTTCCTTAGCATGTGGCCAATCCCCGAGCTTCGCATAAGCCTCTCCCCAGCGGAACCAGCCCTCCCCCTTGGTGGGTGTTAGATCAATAGTTTTCTGAAAAACCTGATCCATAATGTTTATGTAGTCGGGGGATTTTTTAGCTAAACTACCGTAAAACATCGCCACAATCATAGTGTTATAGCTGGTATAAGGTTCAGTGATAAAGTTCTGCCGAAGTATCTCTCCGGTGTAGGCCTGAAACTTAGTAATATCAGGATGATCCATAGCCAGCACCACCGGCTCGGCAGCCGAGATAACTGACATCTGTGATCGGATAACATTGGACATAAAGGAGCGTTTGGCCAACGCTTTTTGAAAAAGCGTTAGGGATTTATTAAAGTTGCTACTATGGCGAAATTCAACGGTGCCCCGATCGGCTAAACGAACGGCCCAGATTGGGCTAACTATTGTAAAATAGGCACCAGACAGCGTAACTAACGCCAATATCACCAGTACGGGCCTGTAAGCTCTTCTGGCGGAGGGGCTATCTGGGCTGGTTGATATCTGATTCATCCAAGCCAGACCAAATATCAAAAACAGGATGTTGGTGATTAGATTAAAGGCGGTAAACACAAATACCGCGTACCCAACCATGGCGCCCAGTAGGCCGAGATTAATTAGATAGCTATCGGATTGTTCCTGTAAACGAGCGTACCGCCATCCTCGGTACAGGGCGTAGCCCAACAGGAGCAAGTACGGCAAGAGGGCCACTAATCCGCCCGCGACCGCCACTCCGATGTATTCATTGTGCGCCCGATCAACATGTGACTCGGTAAAACCAAACGTTGGTTGCGGCAAGGCTTTATAGTTTTTATCAAAGGCAATATGAAAATTCTCCAGCCCCCACCCCAATAATGGTTTTTCTGCAAAAGCTTTAAGACCATTGGTCCAGCTGCGCTGGCGATAAATCATCGATTCCGATCGAAATATGGCTTTCTTGCCCACTTGTTTAACCAACGAACCGGAAGGAGAAACAAGCCAGACAAGAGTAAATAACACAAATAGCCCGGCGCCCACACCGGCGGCTATCAGCACACTTTTAACCCACTTCGGTCGATAGCGGTAAAAATATATGCTTAAAGCAATCGGAACCGCCACCAAGGCTCCAATCCAAGCCCCCCGAGATAGGGTGAGAATTAGCACCAGAGCGGTTAATCCATAAAAAACCCATCCCCAACGAACCCAGAAAGAAGAACGCAGGCTTAGCACCCAAGCCAACATCAAAGGTACCGCGGACGCCAGATACCCGCCCAAGAAGACTGGATTACCCAGGGTGCTCTCTACCCGCAAGGCATCGGCCGATGGGACAAATGGGCGGATACGCAGAATCTGACCCAAGGCATAGATTACCACTAACGCCACCCCCACTAGGGCAAACCGAATGGCCTGCCACCAATCAGCGGGTTTTCTAAGTACCCCAGTAATGACCACAAAAAACGCAAAATAGTAGATCCACGAGATTAGCCCCTCCATCCGGTTAAACGACCCCCAAAAACTTAGATAGGGCTGTTGTGAGGTAACAGTTGAAATCGTTAAGCCTAAGATTAACAACAAAAAGAACCATCCCACTAAACTGAATTTTGGCAGGTACCGAGAATCTTTGTAAATCAACCAGAGATAGACCAATAACAATGTCGTGACCAGAATATAAAACAGCATGGCCTTCTGGAACATCAATCCGGCAAAGACATAGCGAGTGGCGTAAAAGGGCACGACGGCCAAAGTAACCCCGATTAGCGCTACCGCTAACGAATGAACCCAGTTCAATTTTATGGCTGAGTGGTTAATGACCAAAGATTTATTGGGTTTGCTCATACCCTTTTATTGTAAGCTATTATTATTAATCCGCTTTAAATATGGTTGGGACTGTCAGAAGATGCTCGAACCACAATTATCGCCTGAGAGAACGGCGTAAACCAGTTTATATAATGCTGAACTATCTTGCCTTGGTTGCCGATCAAGGAAGCAACGGTAGACATTTTTAGGGGGGTCTCGTCGTGGAATATCCACCAACCCATCCGTTCCGAAATCCAGCGAGACGACCGATACAACCAGGTGGGAGTAGGGTAGGTAATAATCACTAAACCATTGGGGACCGCCCAGTCAAAGTGTGCGGCGATTGCTCTGTGAGTCAGCTCCGCTGGAAAATGCTCGATTAGCCCAACACTAAACACAACTTCTCCCCTTATAGCATTAGTTGGGGCGGGCTTTGTGATGTCGTGATTAATCAATAACAATCGCTCATCCTTAGCCGCAACCTCGGCCAACTTATCCAATCCAGCCTGATTGTTATCCACAACAACGTAGTGCCGAGGGTTAAATTTGTCCCTTAACCCAGCGTAGAAAGCACTGCCGCCACCGCCTAACTCAACGATCTTGATAGTTTGTTGAGTTGATAAGCATCTTCGGATTGAACCTGTTAAAAGACGATTAGTGAAGTAGCGCGTCAGCCCAGAAAGCCTGTATGGCGTGCAGTAGTAACTATCCCAATTGGTTTTAGGTGGTTGCCCCATAATAGCTATTTAATGGGTTGAACGGGAGGGCTAAAAACCCATCGCTTCTGTAAGATAAATCCCAGCGGAAATAAAATAATCTCAATGATTATTTTAGTGTAAATAACTGATATCCCAGTGACACTCGCCAACCACCCGATTAACCCGCCAGCCACTAAGCCAAGTGTCGATATAACCAAATAATATCGCAAGAGAGCGGGCCAGACCATTCCACCTTCTTTAAAAACTAAAGAGCGGTTTAAGGTGAAGTTAACTCCAGCTCCAACTATCCATCGGCTGACTAATATGCTGGGGATAATGCTCCCCCACCAATTAACCAACCCAGCAAACAACAGGATATCGACCCCAGCGGTAATTAGCGAAGATATTACATACCGAAGAAGTACCCAGTAGATTTTTAAAGAGTCGGTGATTGGATTAAAATGCGATGAGGGATTACCAACTTCATAAATGGTACTGATTGGTTCTTCGACAATCGATAGACCGCGGCGCTTGGTTTCTAAGAGCATGTTTATCTCGTACTCGTATCTGTCTCCCGGAAGAGTTATCAGCCACGATAGCCAGCTAACTGGGATACCTCGCAAACCGGTTTGAGTATCAGAGATTTGCTGGCCGGTTACCCAGCCAAAAACCTTGCGCGTTAAAGTATTACCAAGCCAGCTCCGCCATGGCAGTTTGCCAGTAAAGTTTCTAACTCCCAAAACCATCACCGATGGATTGTGTACTAATCGGTTGGCTATTTCGGCGATATCATCGGCCGAATGTTGCCCATCGGCATCGGCCGTTACTATCCCTTGAGTATTTTGGTAGCGTTCTTGAATATATTTGAATCCGGTTTTAAGCGCCGCCCCCTTGCCTCGGTTGACCGGATGACTCAAAAAACTCACACCGGGTAATCGCTCAAGCTCCATAAAGATTGTCTCATCAGTGGTCGGGCTACCATCATTTACTATCACCACCCCACCTAAACTAGTTGCCAGCAGCTTCTTAACCAGATCAATCAATTCAGCGGACGGACAATACGCCGGAATAAGCACCACTACCGAGGAGTTCATTTTGCATTTATTTTTACAAAACGATAATTGTTTACGTTAAAGATGGCTTGATACGCCCCCATTTCCACCTGGGCTTGCAAGTAAGCTAATGCATCAGGGTTGTTGGTGCTATCCCACCATAAAATATAGTGAATTTCCGGGTCCTGTTCGTATTGTTTTAATCGCTCCAAAGATAAACTGCTGTCGTCAGCAATAATATAATCTTTAAGCCTAGGTAGATAGGCGGCTGGCTGATACATGGTGCGAATCTTGCCGCTTAGGCCATCAGATTCGTAGTATTGATAGAGAGCATCATTGATCGCCACCATGCCAACACTGTGCATTTTTTCTTCGTGCATAGCGTAGAGCGTCGGGGCAGGATAAGATATCTGCCAATAAGCCACAACAGCAACCATCAGCAGGATAACGGCTGATATCCAGTACGGCAATCGAGGAATTTTTACTTTAAGATGGTTGGCAATCTTTATGTCTCCAGAAGTTTTGTTCTTATTAAACATCCGAGTGACCAGCTGAATGAGATACATCAATCCAAAACCCCATGCCATGCCCAAAAATGGAAGCACCAAGGTTAGGTTGCGAAAATCATAACTATATTTGGTGGCCCAGATCAGAAAGAATGGAATTATCACGGTTATAGTTGACCATCGAGCCACCGGATGGACTAACGCCAAAACGAGCGTAATCATTAGAATCCACATAATAACCAGAGCGGTTGAGCGAGAAATTGGTTGTCGGGAGATATTCCAGATAAGTTTATTATTGTTAATAGAGGCCAAATGTGTAGACTGAAGCAATTGTGCACTGGTACGTAGAGCTACCGCCTGCGCCCCATAGGACCACTTACCTAAAAGCGTTTTCTCCCCTATGGCTCTTACCAATGCATTCTCTATGCCAACCCCCTCGGAAACATCTTGGCCCATACGCATCTGCCAAAATTTATAGCCATACCAGGGCGCTATCACCACACCAAATACTAACAGAGTGGTAATTACCCATTTGCCAACCCGAGCCCAGTTTTTTTGATTGGCCCATATCATAACCCCAACCCAAACTAAGAGCGGTAGGATAATAAATAGCCCGCCCTGTTTGGTTAAACCAGCGCTGGCCGCCAGTAATCCGGCGATAATCAGATGGCTCGGTAAAAACCGTTTGGCCATCATATCCGGAAACAGTATCGCCCCCGACAGAAAAACCAAGAAGGCAACCGGGATATCGACATAGCCCGAGCCAATAAACGTATTGGCTAAGGCTATAAGCAAGACCGTTGTAAAAGATAATCCTAATAGAAAAGCCGTTCTTCCAGAACGATAGAATAAATCTACAAAAGTAAATAACAGAGCAATCGGGAAAAGACCCATAACGGCCTTAACAAAAAATTGAATATCGCTACTACCAATTACCTGATAGGCTAACGCCCAGTTGGTAGGAATTAGTTGGGGGTACCACCAAGTCCCACCAGGGATAGCTCCGTTATACCAATCAACTGCCCATTGGTTGAACGATATAAAATCGTCCCAAATATCAAATACTCCGGGGTTAACCGACAATACTCTAGTAACCACGGTTACCAGGGCAGACACGGCGATCAGGGTAATAGCCCCGAACAGCCCAACTCTTATCCACTTGGGAATAGTAACCTGGTCAACAGACAAGTCTACAGAAATTGATAGGGTAGCGTTTTGGGGAACGACCGCCCAATGATTACGGTAAAGCAGCCATAATAATAACAGCAGTTCTACCCCTATCACGCTTAAAACTACGGGGCGGCAAAACCAGCCTAACGCTACCAGCAATAGCACCAACAGGTGATTAAAAAGTAGCGAGACACCAAAAGCTACCAACACCCTGGATAGCCAGCTGGGGGCTTTCCACCGCCAGACAATCAACCAGCCAGGCAAGATGGCTAACTGGATAAATGATAATAGCCCTAAAAATATCATAGACAGACTCTGTTTAAACCAATCATGCTCCTATTGTACCCTATGGTCGACCTGGGTAGACTTTGGTAACCTGAGGTCAGTAACTTATCCACCGCATCCATAAATAATACGCATGAAGCTCTCTCGATTACTTTTTTCAAATCGAACACTCGGACAGACCGTTGTAAAAAATATTTTCTGGTTAAGTGTTAGTTTAGTATTTAGCCGATTGATTCGACTGGCGGTTATTTTATATGCCGTCCGGGTATTGGATGTGGCCGGTTACGGAACATTTTCGTTTGCTTTGGCGGTAGCCGGTTTCGCCAGCATCTTTGCTGAGTTAGGCATTAGTTCGTTATTTGTGCGCGAAGTGGCTAAAGACCCATCGCTAAAATCAAAATACGTCTCAACCGCTTTCTCACTTAAGCTTGGCCTAATGATTATCGTGGCCTTGGTGGTAATCCTGGTTGGACCGTTAATCACCCCTATCCCTGAGGCCAAGGGACTAATGGCTTTAATCGCCTTATTCTTTCTGTTTGATGGATTACGAGATTTTGGCTTCAATTTGATTAGGGGCTTAGAGAAGATGGAGGTGGAGGCCGGCCTAAGCCTTATCACTAATCTGGCCTTTGGAGCAGTTGTCCTGGGTTTATTAATCCACAGCCCCACCCCCTACCATCTAACCCTCGGCTACGTCATCGGCAGCGCTGTCGGGTTGATCGCTACTACCTGGGCGTTGCGGGGACATCTAAAAAAAATTGCCTGGGGATATTCCTGGAAATGGGTAAAACTAATAGCCACTGCGGCATGGCCGCTCGCTCTTTATGGCTTTTTTTTAGTACTGTTATCTTATTGGAATACGTTGATGCTGGGCTGGTTAAGCACGCCACATGAGTTGGGGCTATATGCGGCCGCCCAAAAGCCAGTGCAGTTCCTGGAAGTGCTACCTGCTATCTTTGCCGGTAGTATGTTGCCCGCCCTCTCTCGCCTGGTTGATCATGATGCTAATAAATTCCGTTCGATTATGGGACAATCGTTGGCCATTACTGTGGGCATCGCTCTTCCCCTGGCGGTAGGAGGCATCCTGATGGGAGACCAGGTGATTACCCTAATGTATGGCCAGAACTACTCTCTGGCCAGCCCGGTTTTTATCGCTCTAATAATTGCGGTGGTTAGCTCTTTTCCCTTTGCTATCATCCAATCCGCTATTTTGGCTGGCAATCTTCAAAAACAACTGCTCCGCCCAATCGCGCTTGGTACGATTATAAATTTGGCATTAAACTTTTGGTTAATCCCCCGCTTGGGGGCATTGGGTGCTGGCTTAACTACTCTGGCAGTTCAGGTAGTAGTATATAGCCTGCTCTACTACCAAATTCAACAACGGTTTGGCTTTCGGTTATTCTCCTATCTAAAAAAGATTATCCCAGCTACTTTAATTATGGGGTTGGTAATTATCGGGTTGCAACGATTGGGTGTTAGTTTTTGGTTATCTTTTCCGGCCGCCATCGTGGTGTATTTTGCTACGTTGGTCATCGCTAAAGAAACTCTGTTCGAAAAATTAAAAACTATCCTAACAGAAAAGGATGCCGGGACAGTTGCTTAGGTTATTTCATTACACGGATCGAATCGCCCGATAAACTTCTTGCGCAAATTGCTCGACCGTAAACTGGAATTTTTCTGAGTTGAGATACTCCCAGCCCTTACGCCGATACTCTTCATATTTTTCTGTGCCAACGATTGAGCGGAGATACTCGGTCAGTTCATCCATATTTTTGAACTGGCCGTAGTTAATATACGTATCGGCAGGGATATGCTCATCAACATCAGCTGGTGGTAAAAAGATCGGCACTGCTCCGGTTGCCATCGCCATAAACACATCCGACTCATAATCACCGGCCGGGATGGAGTTTTGGATACAGAACACGAAATGATACTCCGCAAAAGACTCCCATTTATCTTCAGCAATTCCTTTATATAACGGGGTGTAAAACGGCGTTGATGGCCCCAAATGGCGAGTATTTGGCGAGTTCCAGCCATAGCCGTAAAGATCCAGCAGTCCGTCCCCTCGTTGTTCGTAGTATCGAATAATCTCACGACGGAGAGAGTACAGCTCACCCTTAACCTGTGAAGCCTTATTGGATTGCATTAATACACAAAGGTTCTTTTTGGGTTTAGACCGATAGTGCTCATATTTGGTTAGATCGAACAGAAAAGGGGCATAGTGAAACTTAAAAAATTTTTGACTACCCTTTACCAGTTCGGGCGACCAGGTTAAGACTGCCGGATGCAACAACGGCCAATAATTAATGTAACGCCACTGCCAGGGCAATACTACCGGTGGTTCGATAATAATTGGGATAACCTTTTTGAGATTAACAAGATGCCGAGCCATAAACAAATAGCGACGTGGCGACATCTCCAGCATTAACCAGAGATCAACCTCTTTCAGGTCACTGTACATATCGTAGGTGTGTAGCTCTATTCCTTGTTGGGCTAATAGATTACGCAGGGCAATGTAACGCTGGAGCACTGGTAGCCCCCGTAATTGACGGCCAACTTCCGAATTTAAATCAAATAGCTGGTCCTTCAGCATATTAGCGTACCCCGGATAGATAGCTATTTTTTTGATCTCTCTACTCACTCCGAAAATAAGATCTTATCTCGCGACAGATTGTTGTAATCTGTTCATCCGTCAATTTAGAGGAAGACGGTAGCCATAGCCCTCGCTTGGCCACATCTTCGGCCACCGGATATGAACCGCTTCTGGCATAAACCGGCTCTGCATGCAGGGCAGGATAGAATGGTCGGGAGCCAATACCTTTAGTTTTTAAATGCTCAATTAAACCAACCCGTTTATCCTGAGGGACCAGCACATCAATGAACCAAGGCGAGGTATCGGCTAAATTAGTAGCGATGAATTCGACCTCAGCGAGATCGTTTAGCTGGTTGCGATAGAGCTGATAGATGGCTTTTTTTCGTTCCACCCGCCAAGCTAATTTCTTTATCTGCTCTATCCCGATTACGGCCTGGAGATCAGTAAATTTAAAATTCCAGCCCATGGTCAAGTAGTGATCCGACCCGGGTTTCTCTCGGCCAAAATCGCGCAACAGCCGAATCTTTTCGATTATCGCTTCATCATCCGTAATCAACGCACCACCTTGGCCGGTAGTGATAATCTTAGGGGCGCTAAAAGAAAAACTGCCGATATCACCAAAGGTGCCCAGGTGTTTGCCGTTTTTTCGAGAGCCTAAAGATTGAGCCGCATCCTCAATCAATTTAATCCCCCGCTCCCGACAAAAAGATACGATCTGCTCGAGGTCATTTGGACAACGACCGTTGATGGTAACCAAGATCACCGCCCTGGTGCGCTCTGATATAGCCGCTTTTATTTGTGGTAGGCCCAGACAGAGGCTATTTTTTTCGATATCTGCAAACACTACTTCGGCGCCCGTCAACTTAACTGCGTTGGCGCTGGCCACCATGGTATAGTCTGGAACGATTACCTCGTCTCCTGGACCAATTCCGCAAGCGATTAGGGCTAAGGTCAAGCTAACGGTGCCGTTGCTAACAATTGAGCAGTATTTGGCTCCAGTGTAGTCAGCGATCATCTGTTCAAACTCCCGGGTTTTTTTAAATTCGGTCACCCAACCACCAGCTGCCATGTAATCCGACAAAGCCTTGGTTTCATTATCATCAAACCAAGGCTCCATCTGCGGAATCTGGATAATTGGCTGATTATTCATGGGAATCGTCAAGTGGGTGTTTAGGCGAATGCGACGTGCCAACCACATTGGTCTCCCGCACTAAATTGGCATCCGCTGCGCTACGGCAAAAAATAGCATTAGAAGGATTAGAGCAAGCCAGAATATAGTTATGTTTTGCCATATACTCATCGATGGCCTCTCGCTTGATGGATACCTCCACCACCACTACTCGCGGAGCATATTTATCGATGTCAAACCCGTCGAGCACATCCCGCTCTGTGCCCTCTACATCAATAGAGATGATGTCGATAGGACAGGGGGCCTGATATTGATTTAGGATCGAGTTCAAGCTCAATAGGGGGACCTTAACGGTCTTGAAGCCGCCGAAACCTGAACCATAGTGGTTTTTAAAATAAGAGCTGAGCTGGGGGTCTAGAGTTGATAGAGAGCCCCGATAGTTAGTATAGAAATCTACTTCCGCCTTGTCCTCTTTCCCCACTGCCGCTTGAATAACTGTTGAACCGGGCCGATTGCTCTTGAGCAGATCGATGTAATCGGGGTGCGGCTCCACACATACTCCCCGCCAGCCCAACCGCTCAAAATAGTAAGTATTACTAAATCGGATGCCCTCTAAGGCGCCCACCTCGACAAAGTATCCATCTTTTTCCCCAGCAAAGAGTGGCAGTAGCTTTAAATCTTCTCCGTATTGGCCATAAAATTTTCTCTGGCTAATCCAGCTGTCCGGATAGACATAAGTGGCGTCTAGGCTGTCTTTGGCGCCAACGAGTTGGCGGATCTTTAATCTAGCTCCAGCCGGCAACAACGCCTTAGCAATATCTTTTAAAGTCATGATTCGCGATAGGGTTAAATAACTATTTTATCTTCCAGGAAGGGTCCGTTCTTAAACTCGAGCATCTGGGCATCTTCTATCACTTCGATGCCGATCCCACCATCGACTAACATCACACCCTGACCGGCGGTTAATTCTATTACTTCCAGTGGTGTTTGTTGGTCATAGATCGTAACCCGTACTCGCCCGGTTATGATCATTAGCATCTCCATCAGTCTCTCGGTGGTTCTGGGCATCGGCTGATGGCGATGGGCAACCAGCACTTTGCCTTTGGGGTGTTTTAGGCCAATAACCTGCAACGCCCAGTTTTCGTCGGTGAGTGGCTCGGTTCCCTCTTTAAACTTCCCCTCAAACACCCAAGCGATTATCCGATCACCGTTTTTAATATTTCTCATGGCTTATTTTATTTCTATCGGACGGCTCGTTTTAATATACATAGACGGGTCTTCGCCAATTTCTTTAATATCATGTTCCAGCATCTCTTTGAGGGTCGATTGCCAGTTATACTCCGGCTGCCAACCGAGGGCTCGAATCTTACTGGAGTCGCCTTGGAGGTATGGTACTTCGTTAGGCCGAAAGTATTTTTGATCGATCACAACATACTTTTGCCAGTCTAACCCAGCTAGCCCAAAACAATACTCCAACGCTTCTTTAACACTATGGGCATCGCCAGTCGCTACCACATACTCCCCCGGTTCCGGCTGTTGCATGATCAGATGGATAGCTTTGACGTAATCCTTGGAGTGACCCCAATCACGCACTGCATCGATATTACCTAAACGCAACTCGGTGGCTTGACCGGTTAAGATAGCGGCAATACCGCGAGTTATCTTGCGGGTAACGAAGGTCTCGCCCCGACGAGGAGACTCGTGATTGAATAGAATACCGGTAGTGGCGAATAGATCGTAGCCCTTACGGTAGTTGCGGACCAGGTGAAAAGCAGCCAACTTAGATACTCCGTAGGGACTTTGAGGTCTCATGTCGCAGTTCTCGTCAAAGGGTGGCTGGCTTTTTGGGACGCCAAACATCTCCGAGCTGGAGGCCTGATAAAATTTGGTTTGAGGAGAATGCTCTCTGATATATTCGAGAATATGGAGGGCTCCCAGAGTGTTAGTTGCCAGGGTATAAACCGGTACCTCAAAGGAGACTCCAACCTGGCTCATCGCCGCTAAATTATAGATCTCGTCTGGCTTAAATTCCCCAATGATCTTGGCCATCGAGGCATGATCGGTCAGGTCTCCATAAAAAGTATCGAAATTAGGATTAGCGTAGAGATGATCAATTCTACGGGTATTAAAATGACTCGCTCGTCGGATTACCCCCCTTACTTCGTAGCCCTTTTCTAACAACAACTCCGCCAGATAACTGCCATCCTGACCTGTAACTCCTGTAATCAGCGCCCTTTTTTTGCTTGTTTGGTCCATATCGATTTAGAGTGCCTATATTATCTCATCCTTTTTCCCCACCTCAATCTTGCCCGATTAGCCGAAAAATGGACAACGATTCAAGGGTAGTATCGTAACACAAAAATGCCCGGAATGGAAGGGTTGTTTTCTGCCACCGCTTGGCTGATAGCCGTGCTGAATTAAGAGGGGTTAGCAATGGTATAATAACAAAAGTATGGCTTCGGGAGCGGATTTTCACTACTATGAGGCTGATGGATTACTACTACAATCTACACAACAAACTCCGAGTACACCTAAGGCAAAATCGCTCCGATTTAGCGACAAACTATGGGCATTATTGGCGTTGGGCAAACTCCGACACTCCCCCACCCCAACCCAACTATCTGGTAAGAGAGTACGCTGAGTTTCAGCCGCCTGCCGATTACTTTAAGGTAGGTGGCGGACATGGCTTCCCCGGAGGAGTTTATTTCCCCAACGAACGCTATGCTCTAACCTTTGAGCAAGAGAGGATAACCGAATATACTACCTACGCTAATCGCGCGACCAACCTATACTCCCAGTTATTACTGGTGCCACAAGGGATTAGCTTGGTACATGCGGCAGGTCTTAGCCTATACGATAAAGGCATCATTTTTCCGGCCGCAGGCGGAGTTGGCAAAACTACATTGATATCTCAGCTCAAAGACCTACCGGGATTTTCATTTTTCGGAGATGACTTTGTAATGTTAGACCGCTCTGGCGTAATGTCGGCCTATCCGAGTGATCTATCGATCTATCATTACCACCTACCGATGATGCCAGAGTTAAAAGACACCGTTTACCACCGATACTTGATTGGACGTGTTTGGCTCGATAAGTTAACCCGCATCTTTACCAACCACCGACTGCGTTACTACGTTCGCCGAGGGCTAAGCAAGCTAATTGGTATCATTGTGGGTTGGATCAACCTGCAGAGCGCCCCGGTCTGGCATCAAGATTACGTTAAGGTGCCGATTGAGCAGGTAATCCAAAAAGGCCAGGTCGGTCACCAGACCAAACTGGCCGCGGCGGTGTTTCTACAACGCCATAGTGGGTCGGATTTTAAAGTTACCACTCTGTCCCCATCGAGGCTGGCTAGCATGATTGACGCGATTTTGAATATTGAGTTCCGTTACGGCCGAGTCTATGTTGACAAACTCGCTATCGTTAGCAATATCGATGTAATCGGGCGCTTAAACCAACAACGACAGATATTAGAAAGTGGGCTAAGCGGAATACCACTTTATCAGATCGATATCCCTGCTTCCGCCCCCACACAAACCTATGCCGCGTTTATGAAAGATTTTATCCAGCAGAAAATTTTATCAAACAATGAGTCAAGATAACTATCAAACCCAATTTGCCCCTCCACCACGTGTTTCGGTGGTAATGTCGGTTTACAACGGCGAACAATATCTTAGAGAAGCGGTGAACAGCATAATAAACCAAACGTTCGCCGATTTTGAACTAATCTTAATCAATGACGGCTCTACTGACGGAACCTCTGCCATCCTTCAGCAATTAACTGACCCACGAATCGTACTATTCAACCATTCACAAAACGCCGGATTGGTAGCCCGATTAAGAGAGGGGGTAGAGCAAGCGCGCGGAGAGCTAATCGCCCGGATGGATGCCGATGACATTAGCTTGCCAGAGAGGTTTGCTAAACAAGTGGCGTTTTTTGATACTCACCCAGAAGTTGGTCTACTGGGCACCGCCATGCGACAAGTGGATAGCACTGGCCGGTTGTTGGCTATTATCTCTCCCCCCACCAAGCACCTCCTGATCAAATGGAATTCGCTGTTTGAAGCCACAGTGATGCATCCCACAGTCATGATGAGAAAAACAGCAGTCCTACAAGCCGGTAACTATAATCTCGACTACATCCACGTGGAAGATACCGAGCTTTGGAGTCGAATGATTATGATAACCAACTTTGCTAATTTACCGGACCCACTCTGTATCCGCCGGTGGCGAGCTGGTTCAATATCACATCAGAAATCACAGCTACAGCGACGTCGTAGCGCCGAGATTAGAATTGAATTGATCCAGAAGATATTAGGGAAAAGGCTCCCCGAAGATATATTAACCGCCTGTCTGGATGCTTGGGCTAATCCCATAGCCACTCTACCAGCCAATACCATCCAGCAGATCATCAAGCTACTAATCGAGACCAATCAAAAGCTGATCGGTGGCGATCAGTTGCCGGTCGATTCTGGGGAGGCCCAGTCGCTTCAAGCCAATTTGGCAATTAGAATACTGGAGGTCAGCCAGAGGGATAGTCGTTGGATAACTAAACTAACCTATCGCTGGCTGAAGGCTTACCTTCCTTATTCGATTAAGAATTGGTTAAATCGAATGACCGCTAATCGGCGAACTGGCAACCAACAAAAGAACTAACTCCATAGTTCTTGATACCGCCTAGCCACCTGACCGATATCATATTCGGCAGATTTTTGGCTAAGCCATTGGACAACGCCCGTGGAGATCTGTTGCCTTAGCAAAGAATCTGACAATAGGCGTTGCAACTGGCTGGCCAGTGCGGCGGAATCCCCCGCGGGGAAGAGCAAGCCGTTTTGCCCATCGGTGATTAGTTCCCGAATAGCAGGGAGGTCGGAAGCAACGATTAGTTTACGAGCTACCAACCCTTCTAACACCACCAGACCGAACCCCTCGGCTAATGATGGCACCACTAAAATATCTATCTCCCGCAGAACAGGTACAACATCCGTTACCTCGCCCATAAACCTTAGGTTTAATCCATTGGCCTGCGCCACTGCCTTCAACTGATCCTGCACACTACCACCCCCAGCCAATAAGGCAGGAATAGCTTGTCCGCCAATATGTTCCTTTAGTTTAATCAGAGCTAAAACAAAGTCGGCCGCACCCTTGATTGGTTCCAACCGACCGATCATACCAACCATCAGGTTGGCTTTATCTGTTAACTTACTGCCGGCAACAAACCGGTTAATATTGATTCCGTTAGGAATAACAACCATTTTTTGGGCAGGAACCTTAAAGTAATTTTGTAAAAATGCCTGGACTGTTTGAGAGTTGGCTACTACTCGGGTGGCTCGTGGGAGGGCCAATCTCCGTTTGGTCCAAGCAATCAGCCAAGGCAACTTTTCAATATCGTGATGAATCACTACGCGCTGGGGAACCTTAAGTGAGGCGGCGACCAGCATCCCGACGATATCGGCATGATATAGCGAGGTGACCACCACCGAAGAGCCGTGCCGTTTGAGTGCCCGAGTGAGCCGACCCATGATGGCTGGCAAGCTAACCAGCCAGTATAATTGGTACAGGATTGATCCAGCGACATATCGTTGCGGACCAACAAATTCTATTGGTATCCCTAATCGCTGAAAATCGGGTAACAAGGGCCCACCCCCTAATACGGTAACCACCTGTGGCTCCCATTGGTCACGATCTAGATGAGTGATAATATCAAGAACTAACCGTTCAACCCCCCCTACCATAAAGGTGTTGATGATAAAGGTAATCGGTTTCTTCATAAATTAATAGAGATGAGTAGTTCTAAAATTCTTTTTATGGCCTCTTACGCCCCACCCGCTATCAGCGGGGCGGCTCAAAATATGTATAACCTGATCGAAGCCCTACCGCCTGAATCTTATTATATGATGACTAGTTTTTACAATATCGACTCTACTATGCTCCGACTGGGTCGCTGGCTGTCTGGTACCTATCTTTTTTATGACCGAGTAGGGGCGACTAAGGAACAACTGCAGGCCCAAGCCAATCAATCTCAGGCTCCCACTGGGCGGCGAGGGTTTGCTACTAGGCTAAAAACCGCTATTCGTCGGTCCAAAGCTATGGGAACGCTCACTGGGATACCCGTGATTGCTCTCCAGGTGATCGATATGGTCCGTTGTGGCCGCCAGGCTATTCGAGAGCGAGATGTGAGGCTTTTAGTGGGGTTCTCGGACTATGGTCCCACCATGATCAGTGTCTACTACATCCACCGAGTTACTCGGCTACCCTTCCGATTATTTATGTTTGATATCTATAAGGGGAACGATTTTTTCTTCCCGGGCAATCTAATCGCTAATTGGTTGGAGCCACGGCTAATGAGGGCCGCTCAAATGATAATTGTTAATAACGAGGGTACTCGCCAGTTTTATATTAAGCGATATGGCAGTTGGATAAGTGACAAGTTGCGGTTAATTCATAATTCAAGTGATCCGGCCGCTTATTTAGCTCTCCAGACTACTTATCAACCCAGACCGCCCTATACCATTTTATTTACTGGTAGCATCTATTGGCCCCAGATCAGAAGTCTGCAAAATTTGGTGCGAGCAGTAGAAAATATTACCGATCTCGAGATTCGGATCAAACTTTACGCCCCCCACTCGGCTGACTACCTCGCCGCTTATAATTTGACCGGGCCGAAGATCGACGTAAGTGTCGCCTCCCCAACCGAGATGGCCAAACTTCAGAGCCAAGCCGATATTCTGTTCTTACCCTTGTCTTGGGAGACAAAAAGCCCCGGCATCATCGGTACTGCCACCCCCGGGAAACTAACTGATTATCTGGTGGCTGGTCGGCCAATCCTGATCCATTCACCGGAATGGTCTCACCTATCCCAATACGCCAAGGCTAACGGATTTGCCGAAGTAGTAGACCAGGAAAGTATTGCCGCTCTTCAGACTGCAATTCGTCGATTACTAACCGATGTTGGCTACGCCCAGGAATTGATAGCTAAGGCACAGCGTACCTTTTTTGCTAACCACACCACCGAAAAAAACGCAGCGGCCTTCCGCTCCCTCTTTGCTCAATCGGCGATTGATTAATTATTATTAGCCGTATAGCCGTTCAACTCCAATAACGTATTTGGAGTTTTTGCTGATTCGAAAAGGAAAAGCTCCAGCAACCAGATCAGCCTGGTCAGAATCAGCGCTATGGTATTTAAGTTCAACCACTGTGGCCGAGGGACCTGTGTAAGTGGCTAATCCCAAACCCGGTCGATCTTGCAATCGACTAAATTTAAGACGGGAGTCTATCGTTAATCTAAATTTATGATCAAATGATCTGAAGTATTTCCGGCGATACGAACTAAGAAATACAAACCGCATCGCTGTCAGTTCCGCCCGAATTAACTCGGGTAGCTGGGATTGCTCAAAAACCTGCTCGATGTCTGTAAGAGAGAAACTGTTATCAATAACAAAATCGACCAGTGGATAGCTTAGTTTCTGCCCCAAGGCATTCTGCTTGATCTTAATCTCCAGTATGGGATTTTTAACTAATCCTAAGGTGTTGCCGTACCAACGGATCCGAAATTTGTAACGCTCACTTACCCCCGCCAAGTTATCAAAATAGCTTCTAAAATCTATGGAATCAAAATAGATATTATTAATAGTTCGTTCATAAAAGATCTCAGAGAATAAAGCCGGATGAAGTTTGACCGCCAGTTCGATCTCGGCCGGAGTTAGCTCCGAGATAACAAACTTGTTCTCGTAGCGATAGTCTGATTTTTGCACCAGGTCAAATAGCGTCATGAAAAAAATTGATAGATCTGCTAATTATTACCATAAAACATTTCGGCAACGTTGGTCGCAGACGCGGGGATAAGTTTTCCGTTAACTGATAGCCACGATCTTTTTTCGACAATATATGATGTGGTAACATTACTAAATTCAACTGATTTTAGGGTGAGCCGAGCTGGACCGTACTCTGGTTTTTTAATAAAAACCGCCACTCCTACTTCGCTATCGGATATGGAGAGATTATTAATCTCTCCTACCGACAGATCCTTGCTCGCTATGCCAATGTTCCCCCCATTTATACTAATGTTATCAGCCTTAATTTGAGCCCGTTCTCCAATACTAATCCCCTTATCGCCAGGGGAACTGATCTGGATGTTAGACAGTTCAATTATGCCACCCGAGAGATCCAGACAATCTCCGTTTAAATTCTCTGCTCCACAGGCCATAAAGGTAGCATTAGAGATACTGCCAGTGGAAAAATCGAGATCAAGCGCATCGGCGAAAGTATTACTAAACATTATTCGTTCAATGGTAAAGTCGCTACGAATGATGTTGAGATAGTCATCGGCAGAACTATTAGACAGGAATTGGCTATCGCTGATGTCCACCGATGATTGGTAGAAGGTAATGGCACTAGTTAATTGCCAATTTTCCTGCTCGACCAGCGATAGGTCTTTAAAGATAGTATGTCTAATTTGTGATCGCTCCGGGGCATTAATTATCACTAGACCCTGTCCGGTATGATCATCGGAGGAGATGGTGACTGGATTTGACCCCTCTCCTAATAATTGGATGGGGGAATAGGACAAAATTACTGCGGCGTTGGTTAGATTTAGATGGGCACCGGCAGCCACTTTCAGGATGAAACCGGCTGGAATAATCAGGGAGTGATTAATTTGCCAATTGCCCGAAGGAATAACAATTTCATTACTGGCAGAAGGATTAAGTGACAGGAAGCTGAACTGTTGCCAGTTGGAAGGTTGCGACAGAAAATCATTTTTCACAAAATTTTCGGTTAGATATTCCCACGGAGTCACTGGGACCGTCGCGCTATTGATCAGACCGTAAATTCGATACTCTACCTCCCAGCCTTGGTCAATCGGATCGGGCAGCGTCCAGTTTGTGCCAACCGGGACGATCAGCTCCAAAAAATCGATGGCCCGATAAACCGATTTAGGCGTTAACACAACTGGATCGGGCAACCGAACACTGATCTTGCTTGAGCTATGCTGGACTCCTAAGATTTCTACCGGAAAACGCTGAGCGTTCCCCACCTGCATTTTTAGCGTCCGGGCATTGCGATCAAACCGTGGAGCGTAGGCCTGGATCGGATCGGTGGGATGCAACAGAGTACGGATGTAAAACTGATTGGCCGCCAAGATCCCTCGGCTCTTAAACGAGTACCACGGATAGGTGCGGTGCAACAGTTTTAGCTTCTGGCTATAATCAGATTTAATCTTTGCAAAGAACTCATCGAGCCACTTTGGCTGGGATAACCGATCCAATTCGCGCAGATAGGCGGTAAATAGTTGCGGATCAGCAAACAGTAGATCTTTATATTCCAGCGGCATTGTCGCTGAGCCCTTTAGTGAGGCGAGTGAATGAGGCGAGTGATCAAGCCCAAGCGGTGCCATAAAGTTGGCTTGATCCTGTCCCACGATCACGGTTACATCAAAAATAATCGGTTCCAGTAGCGAGGTAACTGGATTGTAGTAGTAGCGCATATTGGGCGCGCCGACATTGTGGTCAGAACCGCATAGATCGCTGAGAGCTAAAAAGGTAGCCAGTTTATCAACATCAAATACCTGATGAGTATAAAGCTCCCCTCTCCGAAATGATTCCAGCCGATCCTTGGCTTGCAGGAAAAACTTTAACTGTGTTGGGTCGCTGTTGATTTGATTACTTTGAAAACTATCGATCGGATTGGAAGTGAATAGCTCTTCTGAATCCAAATCCAGTCCGAAATAAAGCAATGTGCTGTCGTCAAAAGAGATAATTGGCCCCTCCCGTTGCTTGTCACTCTCCACTAATTCTTTAGAGAAACCCTCTTCAATCGCATAGATTCCCAGTGAGCGACCGTTAACCGTTAGGTTTACAAAATCATAGCGCAGACCCATTAGGCCCGCTTGATCAAACATCTGCTGGACTACCCATTCATTTATATATCCTCGTGTACCTGGCAACTGTAGCGAAAACTCGCGCATTCCCCTGACCGGCTGAGCACTACTCTTGATTTTCACTCGAAACGACCATCGGTACGGATCACGCCAGTGGTCCGAAAAATCTCCTTTTAACCGGACTTCGGCATTGCTGGATATTCCTTGGTAGTTCACGGTCGCTGGAACGACATCGTCTGGTGAGGATACTAACACCCCCAAAGCTAACGCTTGTTCACGCTTATAAGCCAATCTCTGATAATCAGCATACTTAATATCCAGTGTGATCTGATCAGGATGGGCAGTAAAGCTGGAGAAGTAGTTAGCGGCAATCTGGATCGGGTTAATTGTGACATAATCTGGCACGTAGCGTTGGATAAGCCGGATCGGGTTGGGGACTAAACCGATCTGCCGAAAAAATACACCCACCGCCAATGCGCTGATCAATATAATAGCAACAATAACTGCCCCACCAATCAATAAGATCCGGTGGAACAAACGACGATGGGTTGGCTGAGATGATGTACTAAGATTAGGAAGATCGCTAATCTCCATTATCCGATCCCCCGGCTATCCAAGAAGGTTATCCTAATGGAAGGGTCAAGTTCTTTCAATGCTAGCTGAGCTTGATCTAATCGATTAAAATCTGCGCAATCAATGACAAAAGATGCTTCCAGCGACCCGTCGGATTCATCAAAACGCTTAAGGTCAACTTTGCCACAGTAACGACTTATGGTCGAAGTAACTTTCTGCAGCGAAGCCGTTTGAGCATTTCGACTGGTAATGGTCATAAATAGGCTCGAGACAACTTTCTGTCGGTGAGCCAATCGACCGTTAAATATTATTACTCCAACGATGACAATAAAAGCGATCAGGGTGATCCATAACTGGTTAGCCCCCATCCCCAAGCCGATCGAGATAACTAAAAATAGATAGGCCAGCTCCTCCGGCTCTTTGATAGCCGCCCTGAATCTGACTATAGAGAGGGCGCCCACTAACCCTAGTGACAGCGCCAAAGATGATTTAACGATGGCGATGATAACCATAGTGGTCATCGCCAGGATGACAAAGTTTCTGGAAAATAGACGGCGGTTGGACAGGGAGTGGCCGTATCGCTGATAGACATGCCCCAAAATCCCGGCTAATACCGCCGCTAAAAGCAGGTTGACAACAAAGCCCCACCCAGGGATCGGGACATTTTGAGTGGTGATGAACTCTTGAAAGGTGGTCAACTTATCCATAGTTGAGGCGATTTTGGATACCCCGAATTGTACTTCTTCCCCCTGATAATGTCAATCCAGCGGGGACGGCGTCTGTTCATTAAAAAGAGCGGGCTATCTGGTTATCAGAGATGCCGTTTTTAGGTCCGCTAGTTCAGCTACCATCTTGTCTATCGAGAGTAAATTTAACTGGCGACAAAACGAGTGGTTGGAGGCCAATCTGCGATCGATGGCGACCGGAGCTGTTACAGAGCTAATTTCGACAGTTTTACCAAAGACATGGCTAAATAGCCGCAAGAGTTGGTCTTTATTGATGTCGCTGGAAAATATGTGATAGGTCCCTGCTCCCGGGTGCGCCACTCCCCCTACGATCAACTTCAAACATATTCGGCCAAGTTCTGTGGCAGTTATACCGTTCCACCAATGATTAATAAATCCCTTTATCTCCCCGCTTTGGCTTAAGTACCACTCCAGCAACCCATGTTTGGTTTCAAGCTCTGGCCCAATGGTGGAACAACGAAGCACTAAGGCATTTTTAGGCTCTCCGATCATTTTAGATAACCCATAGAGATCAACTGGTCGCTTGGGTGAATCTTCGCTGTAGGGCGCACCCTGTGTCCCATCAAACACACAATCGGTGGTAATGTGAATCAGTTTAGCGCCAAACATCTCTGCCAAGATATGAGGGATAGCGCCATTAACAAACAGAGTGGTGGTTGGATTGATATCGGCAACCGCCTTAGTAATTCCCATTGCGTTGATTACCCAGTCACATCCTGATAACTCCTGTCGAAGTTTGTCGGCTAAAGGGCTAAAGCTCTGACCAGCAAAACCAGTTTGATACTCGGCCTGCCAATCATCAAAATTAACAGGCAGGGCAACGCAGTCAACCGAACGACCATAGCGACGATACAGCAGATCTAATTTTTCTGGATTGCGGTAGGTAATCACTAACGAACAGGCATCCTTTAATGCCCCGTAGATGGCACTACCGATCATTCCGGTAACCCCCAGAATCGCCACTCGTGGTCGAGTTAAATTACTTGACTCCGGCATATTCATAATCAGGAGCAACTGTTTCGCTTAAATGCTGAATCTCCCCCACGGATAACAATCGTTCTTTGTCGGAAGTGTAAGCCTCACTATACTGATTATTAACTGCCTCAGTGCCGATAATCACATAACCATCGGGTAGTTCTTTAGCCCTGGTAAATTCCTCTGGGGCGATCAAACATTCGTGTAATTTTTCTCCAGTCATTTTGCCAACTACCTGGATATTGTCCGAAAAAGCTACGGCGATATCACCTAATCTTGCCGCCGGAGACTTCTTAACATATATATCTCCCTGCATCGGACCGCTTAAGGCTTTAATAATCAGCTCAATCGCCTCATCGATGGTTAAAATAAAGCGAGTCATATTTGGGTCGGTAACCCGTAGCGGCAGGCCCTTGGCCGCTTGTTCTTTGAATAGCGGGATAACACTACCACGACTACCGAACACATTGCCGTAGCGAGCGCTATTAAAACCATAACTGGTAAAAATCTTCTCTTGCAACGCCTTAGTCATGCCATAGGCATTGACCGGCTCTACCCCCTTGTCACTACCAACTGTAATGGCTTGTTTAATGCCCTTGTTCCAAGCCGCTCGGGCCACGTTCTCGCTCCCCCAAACGTTGGTTTTAATCGCCTCGAACGGGTCTCTTTCACATACCTCAACTCGCTTCATCGCCGCCGCGTGGATTACCGCGTCTACCCCATCCATTGCCTTATAAAGCGTGGAGTAATCCCGCACGTCGCCAATCATAAACTTGATTTTGGGGTACTTGGCCTCCAACTTCGCCTGCTTTAATTC
>JAFGPN010000012.1 GCA_016936175.1 Patescibacteria group bacterium
TAACTTGTTCGGTGTTCATCTCGGAGTTGCTATTTGTGCTTGTCCCGGTAAACCGGGATTGTTGAACTGACCAGGCCGCCATCACTCTTTCTCTGACACTGGCCGAGCTCTCATGTTCTTTTGTGCCGATTAGTTTTTCGTAAGAGATGCGAGGGACGTTAATATGCAAGTCTATTCGATCTAAAAGTGGTCCCGATACTCGCTTTTGATAAGCCAAGATCTGTCCGGCGCTACACTTACAGGCTTTTTGGGGGTCGCCAAAGAATCCACAGGGGCAAGGATTTTGAGCGGCCACCAACATAAAATTAGCCGGGAAGCTGGTGGTCATCGCCGCCCGAGAGATGTAGACTATCCGATCTTCCAGGGGCTGACGCAGAGCGTCTAATACACCTCGAGGGAACTCGGGCAGTTCATCTAAAAATAAAACTCCCTGGTTAGCCAGTGATATCTCGCCGGGTTTTGGCCAGTTACCGCCGCCGGTAATAGCCACTGCCGAAGCGGTGTGATGCGGACTTCTGAACGGTCGCTTCCAAACCAATGGCTCGCTCGGATCGGCCAACCCGCTAATGCTATGAATTTTAGTTACCTCTAACGCTTCGTTGACGGTTAACGGGGGCAGAATGGTGATTAGCCCTTTGGCTAACATCGTCTTACCGCTCCCGGGCGGGCCGCTCATTAAGATGTTGTGTCGACCAGCCGCGGCTATCTCTAAAGCTCTTTTAGCATGTTCTTGACCAGCCACATGTTTTAGGTCGAACGCGCTGTCGATTACCAGCCCGGTTTGAGTATCGATCGGAGTAGGCGACAGGGGTGGAATTATTTTTTCTCGTCGCAGATGGGCGATTAAATTAGTTAAGTTATCAACCGGGATAACCTCAATATTAGAGATTAAAGCTGCTTCGGCGGCGTTCGCTTCTGGCACATACAAAGTTTTAATGCCTTGGTGCTGAGCCAACGATGCAAACAAGATGGCACCGGTAATCGGTCGGACGTCGCCATTAAGCGCTAATTCCCCCAAGAATAAACTATTTTCTGGTGGGTAGATTTGCTCGCCTGCCAATAGCAGGCCGATAGCGATGGGCAGGTCGTAGGCCGGCCCTTCTTTGCGGATATCCGCCGGCGCCAAATTAACCGTTATCTTTCGGGTGGGAAACTGCACATTGCTGTTTTTGATGGCGGCTCGGACTCGCTCACGTGATTCATCCACCGCCTTGTCTGGTAGGCCCACAATTAAAAATCCAGGCAGACCGTTACTGATATCTACCTCAACATCGATTAAAATCGGCTCTAATCCGATTGATGCCGCACTTTTTATCTTAGCTAAAGTTACAACCCCCATAACCAACTCTCAGAAATTATTTGGACAATCTCTTTTTCAATTCTACGCTAAATTTGAGCGTCCGTTTGACAAATTTCCATTTTGAGGCAAATCCAGTATCCCAGGTTGATCTACCGTGGATTCGTTTTGGAAAACGAACGTTAAAACGAATAACCCGAAACCGCATCTGCTTGGCTAGATACAACGCGTACAGGTCTAATGCAAAATCTCCGGGTGGGTTCTGCCAGTTAGCAAAAAAGTTTCTATGGAAGATGTTGGGTTGAGCATTTATATCAAATAGCACTCGCCCCATATAGATTGTTTCGAACACGCTCATACCAAAAGTGAACACGATATCTATCAGGGGCCGAGCTAATCTTCTGCCCTTTAGGTAGATATTTGAAGGGTTCCCAAGTTTTTCAATTATATCCAGGGCGCGAATCGGGTCTTTTGGGTCGGTCTGCATATCGGCGTGAGTCCATCCGATATATTCACCCTGGGCTACCCGAAGGCCTGCCACTATAGCTTGGCCGTACCCTGGAGTTGGCTCAAATATGCTTCGGGCAAAAGTGTATTTTGGCAGTAGTTCCGCTAATACTTGTTTTGAGTCATCGGAGGAGTTGTTGTCCACCAAAATCACTTCTATATCATCACGATCAATCACCTCTTGAAACCGCTCTAAGATTAGAGGGATGTTTTTAGCCTCGTTATAACAGGGGATTATAATCGATAGTTTCATCTTTCTATCCTCTCGTTAAACCAAAGATAGTGGACCCGTATGTTTCGTTTTTGAAGTTTTTCCACTCGACCCAGCCTAGTGATATCAGTTGGGTTAAGAAGAAGTTGGCGTTCGGAATATCAGAAATTAAGACCAGCTTTATGTCTGGGTTTAAGTTAATGTCTTCTGGAGAGAGGCCTCCAACCTCGTTATTGTGTAACAGATTTCTGCTTCCGATAAGTTTTTTGTTAGCAATCGTTTCTTCCACGGTGAAACCACTTAATATTTGAGGAAAGACCCCGTAAGTAGCTCCCACAATATAAAGCGAACCAGCGTAGCCGTCAGTTTTGGCTGCGGTCAGCGCTGAATGATAATCATAAGGAAGCTCGGAGATAATGCTATAGGCGCCTAACTTCTTGGTGGCTTCGCGGCGGGTGGTTATTAATGTATCGGCTGGATCGTTAAGCTGGGGAATCTTAATAAAAACATAGGTGTTGTAGGCGATAACCACCAATAGTCCGACAAATAAAAAATATCTCAGGAATTGAATCTTTTCGCGCAGAAAAATTGCCACCATAACCAATCCTAAAATGGAAAACGGAATGATGTATTCTGCCTGATATCGACCCGTGCCCCATAACAGCGGGTCAATTAGATAAAAAACATAGACCCCACCAAATAATAGAAGCAGATTA
>JAFGPN010000013.1 GCA_016936175.1 Patescibacteria group bacterium
GCTAACCAAGATTACCAGTGGAGAGTTTTCCGGACGGATTGTAGCAGGTGGCCTGAATACCGATTTGGGTACAGCGGCCAGTTGGTTTAGTACCGATGAGGGAGATACCTGGTCGGCCGCCACTTCGGTTGCGGCTAACACCACCAAGGTGACCGCGCTTCAATCGTACAGAGATGCAGTATTGGCTGGAATGTCAGGTGCGGCCTCCGGAGATGAGTTTATTTACATAGACCCAATCGGAGACGGTAGCTGGGCAGTTAACAGCAAACCCCCAGAGATTACCGGTACGATATCGGCTATCAGTGACTTTGTATTAACCAATGGCGGTAATCAGGTGGTAGCTTCTTATACTGCAAATGCTATAGATAGCGGCCAGGCCCCTCTGCAGTACTCAGCTGACGGATCAAACTGGTTCGTTGCTACAATGGCATCCGGCACATCGCCCGTCACCGGCGCGATTGCCTTGGCCGCTACTTCGGATGGCACCACTGTTTATGCTACTACCAACGGAAACTACATCTTAAAATCCACCGATAGCGGGGCCACCTGGACAGCCATCGCGGCGAGCGGCACCGCTAACGCCAAGGTAATTTACGTCACTGCTTCCGGCGGTGTTGTGGTAATTAATGGAGCTGACATTATCTGGTCATTTGATGAGGGCACAGATTTTGTGGCCCAAACTACAGACGTACCGGATAGTATCTCGGCATCCGAAGGATTTATTCTGATGGGCAACTCCCAATATTTATTGGGCGTAACCGACAGCGGCGGGGATGGTGACGTTTATGGCGACGGAAGAACGGCAGACGTATGTGCCGAGTTAAATAGTGGGCCCACGGTAACTAACGACACCGGCGTAGCATTTACCAGTCTAACTGGATTTGTCGAGACTTATGCCAGCACCAGCGAGAGAACTGACGCGGAGTATCAAATTAAAGTAGACGGTTCTAGCACCTGGTACTATTACGATGGCAGCGATTGGGCCGCCGCAAGCAATCTAACCGAAGCTAACACAGCGACAGATGTTAACACCAACATCGGAACACTTATGTCCGATCTTGGTATTACTTCGGGAACATTCTACTTTAAAGCGATATTCTCATCGTTTGGCGATGTAAGAACTACCTCGATTGCGCTCGATATGGTTACACTAAGTTACGTTAACGATACCACCAGTCCAGGCGGTGGTATTCCACCCGATAAACGCGCGGCTGACCGCGAGCCCCCACACTCGCGCATAGAAGGAATTTTAGGAGATAACGGTCAGCTAATTACCCCGTTCCCGGCTAATATCTACAAACCCGGATTTACTATCGTGGCATCGGCCACCGACAATTTAGCGGTTCGCTCGGTTTCGCTGTATTGGAGTAAAAGTAAAACCGGTGGCTACGAACTAGTGGGAGAAGGGGCGTCCGAGATACCGATGCCGGGTTACTGGGCGTGGTATTTTAACACCGACGGGGCCGATGGCGACGGGACCTATTATTTCTATTCGGTAGCCACCGACTGGGCAGATCCTACTAACACAGAGATACTGCCCAAATATCAGGGATGGGAATACGACGCCGCCACTACAATAACCACGGATTTCCCCTACATCAAAACTACCTACCCCAAAGAGGGGGCCAAAAAAGTGGGGGTGCTAGAAAACTTGTCAGTAACATTCAGCCGAGATATGGATAGAAGTTCGGTCGAAGCCGCGTTCTCGTTGCTAGCCGGACAAACCAATACCGGTGGCCGTGACGGCTTAGAGCTTGGTTGGAGTTTTGACTGGAGCCAGATGACCCCAGGAGGCCCAGGTCTACTTCAAAATCGCAGTGTGATTATTCGGCACAGCATCCCCTTTAATTACCTCACGGCTTATACAGCCTACATCAATCCATTTATCGCCAAAGATATTAATGGAGCGCCGCTATCGCAGGATAACCCCAGTAAGACACAAGCCTACAACCCATGGCACTTTATTACCGACATGCCCCAGAAGCCAGACTTAAGCAACTCCAGCAAGAATGTATCCATCTACGACGAGGACTATCCTGACCAAATTAAGGATGATGCGGAACCGGGTGACTTTTTGTATTACACTATCCAGATTAGAAATGACGACTCGACCTTAGCCGATCACGTAGATTTAGTAGATGTTATCCCACCTCACACTGTGTTTATGCCAGGATCAATTAGGGTCTACATCCCCGGAATGCTCTGGATAGCAATGCAGCCACCACCAGAACCAGACAGTCAGTTCGAAGCCTGGTACGAAGAGAGCCCCGATGGCATCGATGGTAATGGTCGGGTAGTAGGGACTGGCTATATCGCCGAAGGCAGTCCGATTGCGGTTAGTTTTATGGTAAAGATTGATAAACCGCTGGTCAACGGAACAATTATTACCAATATTGCCGAGATTAGCGATAACGTTAACCCAACTCACTACAAACCAGTTGATACCGTTGTTATTGCAACCTCAAATTGGGCGGATAAATCCTACAAAGAAGCTGCCAACAGCAACCCCAATCGCGACCCCGGCTCTGCCAAGGTTGGTGATACCTTAACCTATACCGTCTACTTAGAAAATAGCGGAAACATGGACGCCGTTGGGGTGGTAGTAACCGATCGGGTGCCTAACTACACCGGCATTACCGGCACACCAACCGGCGGTTTAGTTTATAATCCGTCCACCAACACGCTGGTTAGTCAGGTGGGGATTGATGGCTGGAGCGGCGTTATCCCGGCTGGAGATAGCCACACCTTCACCTTTAAGGTTACCGTCGACGAACAACCACCAGCTAGCATCGGCAAGGTTACCAATATAAGCACCATCCAAGACAATTCCGGCGAGTATTCCTTGATTAAAGAGATTACAATCGTGGCAGATCCGCCCAGCACCCCTCCGTACATTCTCTCCCCCACTATTCCTGCGGGTGGCGCAACTAGCGTAAAACTATTCTCCCCGATCGTGATTACCTTTAGCGACTCGATTAAACCAGAAACCTTAAGCTACACAGTCAGTGACGAGGTAAAAGTAATTTATGACAATCTGAAGGATAGTGGCTGGAAGACAACTTGGTCAGCCAATCTTAATGGCGACCCAAATGCTAAGGTAACTATCCAACCGAACAAGCCGTGGCAAACTGGACACTACTATACAATTCGGGTGCTGGACGCCGTCGGCACCAACGACCTGCATCTATCTAAAAGCGGTGACGTGCCTAATAACACCTGGGGATTTACAGTAGCTCGCCCGGCGCTTTACTTTACCGACAAGAGCATCCTATCTTTTAAGTTCGGCACAGTCAGCCAAAAGATCACGGTTAAATTGGGTGATTGGATTAACGTTGACGATGCCGCGTCTGGTGGAGAAAAACAGTATGCCGCATACAGTGTCGAGAATCCGGACGGATTATCGGTTAAGTTACATACTTCTAGCCAAACTGGAGCCTTTGATATCGATCCGAAGGGCAAGTTTGACGGTAGTGTGATTAGCGTGTCGATGCCACAAGGCACGGATACAATTAGTTTTTATTATACCGACTCGGCACCAACCAATTTCGAGACCGACGGGACTCTGCCATTTATCTTGCCCTCGGTTTCTTACCTGCAAGCCGGATATTTGATCTACTCCGAACAGCGCTTCTTTGTGGTCACTGCTGACGACGTAGGTGCTACCTCAGATCAGATCTATTTCCAGACCGGTCATCAAACTATCCCTGCCGGAGAGCTGAGTAATCCGATTCAGTTCGAGATTCGCAGCCCCAAGGGAGAGCAGATCGATATTAAGCAAGGCCGACAGTTCTTGCTCGAAACCACTTCACCGACCGGTGAGTTCTATAACCAGTTTAAACTACCGATCAATCAGTACGTTACCCTGCAAGGCGAACAGAGCACTAAGATCTACTATGTGCTACCGGTGATACAAAATACTAAAAAGGTTACCTTCTACTATATGGATACGGTGCCAGGTACTTACTATATGAGCGTACACGATAAAGAAATGAAGATAGCCGCCGAGGCTAGTGGCCCAGCCGCTAGTCGAACTCAAACGGTAATTGTTGTACCAATCGATGACCAAGAATTAGAGGAGGAGATCTTAGAAGAGCTGGAAGAAGTAGAGGATGAGACCGGTCGGAAGTTGGCCCAAATCGATATCGACCCAACCGAGACCACTGTTCTGCCCGGCGGTGTTCGCACCTTTAAGGCAGTTGGTTACGATACCGACGGCGCGAAGATTGATGAACTGAAGTTTAGCTGGTATGTCATCGGTGGTGGTGGCACTGTTCTAAAGAAAGGCTTAAGTGCAGACAATCATTCAACCACCTTCACGGCTGGCACGATTCCGGGCATATATGCAGATACGGTACTGGTGGCCACACTATATAATGGTGAGATTCAGGCGGCTATGGCTTCGGTAACCATAGCTGATGTAATTAACTATGGTGGGCCGGGCGAGTTACCTTCGACCGGGGTTAATGGAATCCAGATGTTATTTATTGTACTAACTCTATTGGCGGCTGTCGCTTTAGCGGCAGTGGAGCACTACGAAAAAACCCACTTCTACGAGGAGGCTAAATCCAGTTAGAAGTCCGGAGAAGCCCTGGGAATAATTGGAAAGATTCGTTGTGCGCCTATCGTTTCACTTTTTCTGCTCTCCATTAGCAAAATCTCATCTGCGACTTCTAATGGGGTAAACCGGCCAGATAAAGTCCGCTATAATAAAGGTACTGGTCCCGTTAGCAATCACTTATCGGGACAACCGCAACAGACTAAAGACCAAATATAAACGCTAAATCGATTTCTAACGGGATGACAAACACTAAAACACAAATTGATCTCCGTAATCGCCCCTTGTATGTGGGGACAGCTGTCGCTCTAATAATATTATTGGGGCTAACCGTTTGGGGATTTGTTAGCAACCACTCCATCGCCGACACCACATTACAAGCTGGTGATTTAAAAATCAGTAAAATGGAGTTGATGGCAGACGGAGTGGACAGTAGCGAGGTGGTTGTTACCGTAACCCAAAAAGAAGATAATCTACCACTCTCCGATGTGTGGGTTGGCTTAAATATCAACGACGATAAACTGGCTACCCCAGAGCTATCGAGTTTTGGTTGGTACAGCCCAGAACCGGAGCGCTCGTTCTACCAAACGAACAACCAAGGACAGGTTAAGTTTAGCGTTAGATCAAAAATCGCCGGTGATATTACTTATAGCATCTATGCCGCCGATCCCGGACAGAAAAATAGCGGAAAATATTTAAGTCTGGGACGCGACTTTACTCTTCACTTCGAATAAAATCAATTTGGGCATTGGGGGTAAAAATCCCGGTCAACCGGGATTTTTACATAGCTTCGTGATCTAAGGTTTTGTTTACCAAGCTATCTGCTACCACGTTCTGCTCGCGAGGAATGTGACGAAAAATTACTCGCCCAAATTTAGCGGCCAATTCTTTGGCTTTGGCAAACAACGGTTTGAGCTCTTTATTCTTTACTTTATATTCACCGTTAAGCTGGCGAACGATTAGCTCGCTATCCATTAAAACAGTCACTAGCATATCGCCAAGTTTATGCTCGTCTTTAATTAGCTTTTGTAACCGACCCAATCCCAAGATTAGCGCCTGATACTCGGCCTGATTATTGGTGGCAACTCCTAAATAAGTAGAGAATTGCCCCCGATTTTTCCCCCGAGCATCATAAATCACCGCGCCGGTCGCTGCCGGTCCGGGATTACCTCGCGCTCCCCCATCGGTGTAAATAACGAAGTTGTTGTCCATCATTGCGTCATTCCGAGTTCGGTTCGGAATCCAGACATAAAAAATAAATGCTTGTTGTTTTTTATAGATCCCGAATCCTGATTTGCCTTTGGCAATCCGGTCCGGGATGACAAAAAATTATGGAGCCAAGGGCGGGAGTCGAACCCGGGACCTCTGCCTTACGAACCCCACACTTTCTGGAGCCGCCTCCGGGAGTCGAACCCGGGACCTCTACTTTACGAAAGTATTGCTCTACCAACTGAGCTAAGGCGGCAGAGAAAAAGTGCGGGGCTACCAATCCCAAAGGGATTCCTTCGAGACTGAGCTAAGGTGGCGAGACAGCTCATTTGTCGAGCCCATAATTATAAGCTTTTTAAGCCCAAATTGTGATCTAGTCCTGAGGCGCAAGCCTCAAGACGATTACAATTTGGAAAGGAAGAATAGCTAAGCGAATCCCCAGCGAATTGGCGAAAGCCAGTTCGCGAGGAGCGTAGCTATTCTGACGTGGTCGGGGTGCCGGGATTCGAACCCGGGATCTCACGCCCCCTAGACGTGCGCCTTAAACCAGCTAGGCCACACCCCGATATTTTTTATCAATTATTTCTTTGAGGTAACGATGTCCAGCACCTTGTTTGAAGTACTTCTCACGTTTTAGAGCGTCCGACCTGCTTTGATATTCTTCAGTATAAACCACCGGCCACGGTCCGCCCATTCGAGCAGTATATCCCAGGAAACAACCCAAATTATGATTAGTTAAACGTTGCTCGAAGTCGTCAGTTTGGCCAACATATATCTTATCCTGTGGGTTTGATATGACATACACGATATACATGAAAGTGCGCCTTAAATTCTGCCGTCCGGCAGAACCACACCCCGTTAGGATAATTTCTAATGCCTAATGAAGAATGTCAAATACAAAGGGCATCTTCAGTATATCTTAAGAGCTCCATTACTTTGCTAAACATTTCTGATCCTGGGTGTCCAGGTGGGTAACCGCATCTGAAACTTTACGCCTCAGAGATATAGGAATCCCTATCAAAAATGTGTTGGGTCAAAACTGCTAGCAAAGATAATGGAGCTACCTATATTTTACCACGAGACCAGGGCTGTCAACTCAAGGTTGACTATTAAGCAAACGGGCTACTGGAGCCAACAATTAGGTTAATCAAAAATATAATCGGGTCCAGGATTCTAAAAATTATATTCACATTTAATAATCGCTCAGCAAAGATAACGGCCAGCAAGATCATCGGGCCAGAGCGTTCAAACACCATCCAGTTTACTTTGCCAAAAAATAACTTATCAACGATTAGATGGAGAATTTTAGAGCCGTCTAACGGCGGGATGGGAAACAGATTAAATGCCGCCAATATAACATTAATCGCAACGATGGTAGAGAAAAAGGTAAACAGTTGCCCGGTCGGATGCACGCCATTAACCCAAAACATAATCCGGTCAGGCAAGGCAAATAGGGTCGCCATGATTATGTTGCTGACTGGTCCAGCTAAGGCGACCAAGGTCTCCCCCCACACGCCCTGACGGACAAAGTGAGGATTGTATGGCACCGGCCTACCCCAGCCCAGGCCCACCACAAACAACATAATCGTCCCCAGGGGATCCATATGTGATAACGGATTGAGGGTCAGTCGGCCCGATAGTTTGGCGGTTGAATCCCCCAACCGGGTAGCTGCCCAAGCATGAGAAAATTCGTGAACCGTAATGCCGATGATAATGGCTATAACAAAAAAGATTAGGCGATCGGGATGAGAGAGAAGGTCAGCAATAAACATATTTGCGTATAGGTTACTAATCTGATAGTATCTGATATGTTAACCTAAGGGAAGCTTACTTGTCCCGTTAGAGATCGCTGATCGGGGCAACGAGGGGGTTTAAGGCCAAATATATACGCTAAGTGGATTTCTAACCGGGATGAGTAAAATTTGTGAGATTTGTGGCAAGGGAAGACAGGTGGGACATAATGTTAGCCACTCCAAGCGGCGAACCAAGCGGACTTGGCAACCCAACACCAAAAAAATCAAACTGGCTAACGGCAAAACCGTGACGGCTTGCACTCGGTGTCTCAAAACCTTGGCTAAACCAGCCAAAGCTTAAGTTTGGTTATTTAATCGAACCCGGTTAAACCGGCGGGTGTGGTTCAATGGTAGAACGCGACCTTCCCAAGGTTGAAACGGGAGTTCGATTCTCCTCACCCGCTCCATTGGCCCCAGCGTTTAAAGACGAGGAATCAATGCCCAACCCAAAAACAATCTTGGTAACTGGTTGCGCTGGATTTATCGGAGGCCATTTTGTGCAACAGTTTAAAAAGAGATTTCCCAAGACCAAAATTGTTGGAATTGATGATCTTTCGACCGGGAGAAAAGACATGCTCGATTCTTCCACGATCTTTTATAAGGGATCGATTTTAGACGAGAAGTTAATAAAAAACATATTCTCTAAGCACAAAATAGAATATGTTTTTCACTTCGCCGCAGTAGCCCGGGTCTTTGATACGATTGAGCGCCCTCGATATACCAGTGAGGTTAACATCATTGGCACGGTTGCCCTTTTGGAAGCATCAAAAAATCACCGGGTAAAAAGATTTATCTATTCGTCCTCCTCGCTAGTTTACGGCAACGACACAAAGCTACCGATGAAAGAATCTGAAAACGTTTTTGACCCAAAATATCCCTATTCAATCCAGAAATATGTTGGCGAACCGTTCTGTAAAATTTTTAGCGAACTATTTGGGTTAGAGACTGTGTGTCTGCGTTACTTTACCGTGTTTGGACCTAAGCAATACGGCGATTCGCCTTACTCTACCGTTATATGCGCCTGGTTAGAATCACTCTACTTCCCAAAGAATAAAAAGGCTTTTATTACTGGAGACGGCAATCAATCGAGGGATTTCTGCCATGTTAATAATGTGGTTTGGGCTAATATTCTTGCCATGGAATCAAAAAAGCATTTTCAGGGAGAAGTGTTTAATGTCGGCAGTGGCATCAGAATAAAGTTGAACGATGTAAAGAGGCTTATAGCAAAATATACCGGCAAGAGACTCCAACCCGAGAAACGACCTCCGAGAGTGGGAGACGTACGACACACCTGTGCTGACATTACTAAGGCTAGAAGGGTACTGGGCTATAAACCAATAGTAAATTTTGACGAAGGCTTAAAGCAGACGATTCGGTGGTTTGAATCACGCAAGATATAAAAAATGCTTCGGGCAGGTGCCCGAAGCAGTAGTATTCTAGGTATCCTTCTTAGGAACGAACAGAGAGGGTAACCGAGGGTAGCTGAAACGGACCATCTCCGTCACTGAGAGCTTCCCATGTTTTTTGAATTTTGCCGAGCAGTGCTCGTTTGCGACGATTGCGTACCTTCCCCTTCCAGACCTTCCGCAGGTAGAAGGTAATTACGGGACGGATTAGGCCAATGCGTTGACGTTCTGGGTGCTTGGCAAAATCGCCTTTAACGAGCTCAACCGTATATTTGCAGACTTGCTCCAGTAGCTCGCTGGCCTGATAGCAAGAACGGCCTCTCGAGCTATGGGCTGCCTCATCAAATACGATCTGTAGCTCCCGCAAAGACATCGTGAGTGCCTCCTGAAACGAGGGAGTTGATAAATTTGTTGGCTGTTCTTCACCCCCACGCTTAGCGTGAGTCGCGCGATGAATAGCTAACAAAACGATGGCGACGATAAAGATTAGGATGGTAATTGGCCAAGCCATGGTGTTACCTCCAGCGTAGGATTTCAACAATACTCGGGAGATAGCAAAGCCATCCCGCATCTCGTCGAGTCTACACCTATATGACAGATTAGTCAACCCCTAAATTTTGGCCTCTCGGCTCGCTCCGCTCACTCGAGACATTCGACTTTGCTATAGTGGTCGGAGCTTTGCCTAACAAGGCAAAGCGTAGACCATGAGCGTAGGTCGCTCTGGCGACCGAAGTCGAATGGCGGTGAGGGTGGGATTTACCCTTCCGTATATATTTTATAAGTCGGGTATAAACTTCTCATCCCTCCTTCTATCCAATCAACGATCTGTCCAACTCGCCTAAAGGCGAGATTGTCGAATCGTGGCGGTGAGGGAGGGATTCGAACCCACGATACCCCTTACGGGGTATAACGCTTTTCGAGAGCGCCGCCTTCAGCCACTCGGCCACCTCACCATATTTACTGTTTACGCAACTGTTTAAAGAACTGTTGGAGCAAAGCCTTGGTCTCTCCAGTGTCTGCCACCTTCTTGATTATAAGCTTAGGAAAGAGTTTTTTCAGTTGAGCAGGGGTAAGCTTGCTCTCGGCTGAGCCAAACGCTGAATCCGCCAAAAAGTAAGTTACCCGTTTGATTCTCGAGTTAGCAATCGCCCCCAGACACATCAAACAGGGCTCCAGGTTAACCACTAAATGGCATCCATCCAATCGCCAATCCCCCACACGTTTAGCCGCCTGCTTAATCGCCATAATCTCGGCATGCTCGGTAGCATCCTTGCGGCCGTGCATCCGATTATAACCTCGACCAATAATATTACCTTGGGCATCTAAAATCACTGCTCCGATCGGCACCTCTTTTTTGGAAAAGGCTAACCGCGCCAGCTTGGCTACTGTGCTAATAGTTGTTTTATCCATGGTCGGGTCGTCGTTTAGTCCCTTGCTGTGGTCGGGGCGACAGGAGTCGAACCTGCGACCTCACCGACCCGAACGGTGCGCGCTACCACTGCGCTACGCCCCGGCCACAAAAAGGAATTTTAGGCTGGTGCCCCTGCGAGGAGTCGAACCTCGATCTAGGCGTTAGGAGTGCCTTGTTCTGTCCATTGAACTACAGGGACGCATACGTCAATCCTGCCTGTAAACCCCTGATGCTATAATGTCAGTGCTACTGGTATCAGTAAATATACGGCAGGAGCAGACTGATGGCTATAATGATTAATAGCACCCACCAAAATAACTTTGTCGATTTCTTTTTCACAGATCTATTATAACAGTATGGAGCAACCAGAGCAGAAAAAATCCAGCCTCAATAAGGAATTCTTCGGCCAACGAGCGGACGAGGAGGTGGTGTTGACCCTGCAACGCCATTGGTTTGTATTGGCGTGGCCATTTCTAAAAGGTGTGCTGTTTATCGCCTTTGCCTTGATTCTGCCCGCTATCGGCAAGGTGGGTTTCTATATCTTTAATTCGGGTGTGATTGCCTTTGTCTATGTCGTCTGGCTAATTTTTTGGGCTAGCTACTTGGCCTACGAATACATTAATTGGTATCGTGACAGGTTTATTATTACTAACCAACGAATTGTAAATATCGACCAGAAAAGTATGTTTAGTCGGCGAGTGTCTGAGTTGGAATTTGATCGGGTGCAGGATATCGCCCACGAGATTAGCGGCGTGTTTGCGGCAGCTCTTAACTTTGGTGATGTTATTGTTCAATCAGCTGGCAGTAAAGACCTAACTATTAAAGATATTGCTCGACCTGCCGAATTGCAGGATATTATTGTAAGATTAGTAAAGGAAGCCACGGCCGATCCACCGGTAACGGCCGAGGAGATGATTGAATTTATTAAACAAAAACGAGAATGAAAAATACTAAAAAATCTAACTACAACGGCTTCGGACTAATCTCTTTATCTGTTCTATTTTTATTGCTCTATGGTTATTTTAATGCGGTAGAAGGACACCTGCCGAGCCAATCAGGCAACTCGGGCAATACATCTATTGATCAAACCATAAACACGGTCGGGGCGATTGGTGGGTTTCATCTGTTGGAAAGTATGGAATGCAGTGACGAACAAGGCTACTATCGATTAGCGCTCAAAACCCAACTGAATCGTTCGACCATAATTGATCAGAAGATTGCTGTCCCACTGACTAAGGTTACACAGCTGGATAGTAGCGAGCCAACCTGGATTAATAATAAATATCAAGACACCAAAAACTGGGGCAGTCACCGATTACAGGTTGCTTTGAGTGATACCGGCATTGTCGATCAAACCGATGGAGAGAAGGTGTTGGTTTTTCAAGGCGATAAAACTCTGGCCGTCAACCAACCTCCCATCACTACGATTCAGATGATCGATAGCCCCGACGGAACGGTAAATCAGATCTTGGTAGGGTTAAACGCCGAGGTAAAATTCCGGGTCAGCTCTACCCCCACTGGCACAATTTACATCGATATACTAAAATAACATTCCCAGACGTCAGATGTCAGAAATCAGATATCGGATAGTCTAACAGCTGAAATCCGATATCTGACATCCGATATCCGGTAATGGGGGCGTAGCTCCCTGGCCGCGCCCGAGGCGCAGCCGCGGGCAGGCAGTCGGTTAGAGCGGTCCGGCTGGCCGGACAGGTCGATCCCGGAAGTCCGGGACGACCAGCTCACAACTTAAATTAGCGGGAAATA
>JAFGPN010000014.1 GCA_016936175.1 Patescibacteria group bacterium
CTACGATATCCTCAACCAGTGTTTCGGATATCTTGCCAGTCCTCATTGCGCAAAAGAAGCTTGTCCTGCGTAGCTCGGAGAGCGAAGCACGGACTACAAAATCCAAGGGTTAAAATGAATAATATGATAGCCAGTAAATTAGTTCTCAAAGAAAATCCAACGCTAAAAGACTTCCAGGCTTATGCGATTGAGTTAATAAAAGAACGAGGCTTTGAAGAAGAGACGATAGCAGAGCTGTTTACACTATTTTTAGAAGAATGCGGTGAGTTGGCTAAGGCAGCTCGTAAATCTCAGAATATTAAATCGGATGCCAATTCAAAAGTTTTTCAGGTATCAGAAGAGGCGGCCGATGTCTTTATCTATCTTTTACATCTTTGCAACAAACTGGGTGTTGACTTAGAACAAGCCTTTCGTGACAAGGAAGAGATTAACAAACAACGTACATGGCAATAACCATTCCTTATTCACTAACCGCCAAACTTTAAGATGAATATCAAGCGAAACAGTCAGCGGTACGCGTATCAGATGAAGCGGAAATATCGGGAAGACCCGTTCGCTTTTATTGTGTTGTGGGCGCTGTTTTTTAGCGCCGTATTTTTAGTGTTTGCTTTTCGTGGGCTGATTGCTGTTCAATTTATGCGAAAAATAAATGTTGATCCCAACGCCCATCTGCAGGCAGAGGAGACCTTAACGGATGCCGTTACCGAATCCGGTAGCTCTGCAGAGAATCAATCAGCTACTTCTGTGCCGGTCTCATCAACATCCGCTTCATCAGGTAGCGGCGAAACCTATGCAGTCCAAGATGGCGATACGTTATATGTTATTGGCCAGCAGTTGAATAAGGATTGGAAAAAGATCGCCGAACTCAATGATTTAGAGCCGCCCTATAGTTTGAATATTGGTCAGACTCTAAAACTACCATAGGTGTTTCGTAAGCTAAGTTTATTTTTGAGCGTTGTCATTGTGGTGGCTGTGGCTACTATAGTAGGCGCAGGTTTTTACTTGTCCCCGCAAAATGAATTAGATAGTAGTGATGCAATCGTGGTGGTAAGTGGGGGAGAGACCAGCCAACGGGTAGCCGAAGGAGTCAAACTATATAAAGAAGATTGGGCGGGGGTGTTAATTATGTCGGGTGCTGCCCGAGATGCCAAAGACTCCAACGCCGCGGCAATGAAACGCATGGCAATTAACTCTGGTGTGCCGGCTGATAAAATTATTACCGAAGAAAAATCGATGAATACGGTTGAAAATGCCGCTTACGTTAGAGATATTATCGAACAAAATAAATTTAATCGATTGATATTGGTAACCTCGCCATATCATCAAAGACGAGCCGCTTTAGTTTTTGGTAAGGCGTTGGAGGGATTGCCGGTTAAAATAATTAACCACTCATCCTTAGATTCGGCCTGGCGCAAAAACGGTTGGTGGTTAGATGCCTGGGCCAGGGCACTGACCTGGAGCGAGATAAAAAAGGTGGTATACACTTTAGTAGTGCCTTTTCCTTATCAGACATAACGGGGTATAATAGGTGGCGTATCAGTAATCTAAGAAAGGAAGTAACATGGGTTTCACTTGGTTTCTAATTATTGTAATCTTTCTTTTGGCTATTTGGGTCATTAGTATATTCAACGGCCTGGTAGTCTTGAAGAATCGAGTAGCTGAGGCAGATAGCGATATCGATGTTCAACTTAAGCGTCGGCATGACCTGATTCCTAATCTGATTCAAACGGTTCAGGGGTATGCTACACATGAACGGGAGCTGTTTGAAAAGGTAACTCAAGCCCGGACCGCGGCGATGGGAGCGGCCGCTCAGCCTAAAGCTACTCGAGCGGCGGCTGAAAATCAGCTGACATCAACTCTTAAATCGTTGTTTGCAGTAGCCGAAAACTATCCCGAGCTTAAGGCTAATACTAACTTTTTGGCGCTCCAAGAGGAGTTGTCTGATACCGAGAACAAGATTATGTCTTCTCGTCGGTTCTATAACGCCAATGTTAAGGACTTCAATACTCGGCAAGAGACTTTTCCTTCCAGTCTAATCGCCAAAACCTTTGGATTTAAAAAATCCGAGCTGTTTGAGTTAACCGATATCGTTGAGCGGGAAGTGCCCAAAGTAGACTTTAGCCCGCAAGCCTAACTCATGTATCAACAGATTGCCAACAACAAACGCAAGACAGTTTTGCTGATGGTGCTATTTTTTGTGTTAATTGTTGCCATCGGGTACGCTCTAGCGATTTACTATAACGACCAGGGGATTTTGGTAATCGCCTTAATCGTTAGCCTGGCAAGCAATGGGGTAAGTTATTGGTGGGGGGATAAGGCTATTCTGGGACTTTCGGGGGCAAGACCACTTGATCATAATCGAGACCTGAGAGAGCGTCAGGTCTACCATCTAGTAGAGAATCTATGCATTACTGCGGGTACACCAATGCCGAAGGTGTTTATTATTAATGACCCGGCTCCGAACGCTTTTGCTACCGGCCGTGACCCCAAACATGCTAGCATTGCTCTGACCACCGGTTTGATTGAGAAGTTAAATAAAGCCGAATTGGAGGGTGTGATTGCCCACGAATTATCGCATGTGCGTAACTACGACATTCTGTTAGCCACGGTGGTTATTACACTGCTGGGCTTAGTAGTAATGGTATCGGATTGGACACTGCGGTCGCGCTGGTATGGCAGGGGACACAGTAATCAAAACAGCCGAGGTGGCAACGGATTAGCAATTGTCAGATTAGTTTTGATTATCTTGTCACCAATCTTGGCTCGATTAATTTATTTTGCAATATCACGCAAACGAGAATATCTGGCTGATGCCTCGGGCGCCTTAATCACGCGCTATCCAGAGGGGTTGGCTAGTGCTTTGCAGAAAATCAGCTCTGACAATAACAAATTAAGGGTAGCCAGTAGCGCTACTGCCGGTTTGTATATCGTTAATCCATTTAAAAAAACCAACGAGGTAATCTCCGAATTATTTTCTACTCATCCGCCGATTGCCAAAAGAGTCGCGGCGCTTAATAATATGAATATATGAGCCCCGTTAGAAACTCGCGGTAAAAAATAATTGATTTCACAATTATTTTTTACGACTCACTAACCAATCGATTATGTTATACGATAATTTTTTAGCGATTAGTCCGATGAATCATATTGATAAGCTTTTAATGGGGTGAGAAAAACATTTTCTCATCTATCAAAAATATTGCCCCTCGGACTGGGGGCTCTGTTGCTATCTGCAGCGGGTTGCGGAAGTCAGCCGGTTAGTATTAGTCAGGTGGCGATAGCCACTCAGATTAATACCGATAACAGCCCGGTTTACGATTCGCAGATTAACGTTCTGTCCACTACCCCCACTATTTATCTCTGTGCAGAAGTGGTCGGTGCTCGTGAGGGGACGGCAGTTGATGTTGAGTGGCGATATCTAACCGGAGACCGCTTAATCAGTACCGAGGCCTTTCGGGGTAATCGGAGCGAAGATACCCCACGCGAGTTTATTACCGGGGTAGCCCCGGCTACTAGCTGGATCTCGTCCCACATTACCCTAAGCAGTCTAAGCTGGTCGATGGGGTCATATGAGGCGATTGTTAGACTAAACGGCCAGGAGGTGAAACGAGCCAGCTTCAATATTGTCGGTAGCCAAGAGTTTGACGAGCTTTCCAAAAAAGCCTTAGTGGAGACGGTTTATTTGGGTAGTAAGATTAATGACCAGAGCCAGATAACTATCCCAGGGACCAGATTCGGTCGCTCTCAGGAGAAGATATATGCCGTAGTTCTCCTAAAAGATGCCCCGGCAGGGACAGGGGTAAGGGCGGTTTGGGAGCAGCTTGAGACTCGCAAGCAGATAAGCGCTTTTAACACCACTTTCTCTGGAAGCGGCTATCTGCCGTTTGACATCTCCTTAAGCCTCCTGGGCAAGAGCTGGCCCGATAGGTTATGGCCGGCCGGAAACTACAGTGTTTCTATCTATGTGGATAAGGTCTTGGTTACCACCAAAAACTTCTCGATTAGTTAGGCGACAGAGATCTTACCTTATCCCCATTTTAATCAGTGGGGACACCGTTAAGCCCTAGGTATTGACACCCAAACGGTAAGCCTGTTATCGTTTAGTCATGACCCAAAGATAGGGAATAAAAGTCCCATCGAGACTTTTTGGTCGTAGTTCATCAAAAGGTTCATTTTTGTATGCACTCAAAGAGGCCCCATATTACTGATAACTCTCATTTTTCTGAGACTAAGTGGTATGCTTCCGAAAAGGATGTGGCCGAGCTCCCGAATTTAAGTTCGCTCCAAATCGATTCTTACAATTGGTTTCTCCGCGAAGGACTAAAAGATCTGTTCGACGAGATCTCACCTGTCGAGGACCTTACGGGAAAGAATCTGGAGCTCCACTTCGTCGACTACTACCTCGAAGAGCCCAAGGTAGATGAAGTGACCGCCCGGGAGACGGACGCCACCTACGAAGCAGCCCTGAGAGTCAAACTGCGTCTGATCAACAAAGAGACAGGCGAGATTAAAGAACAAGAAGTTTTCTTGGGCGATATGCCGTTGATGACCGTCTCCGGTACGTTTATTATTAACGGCGTTGAGCGAGTGGTCGTTTCGCAGTTGATTCGGTCGGCCGGAGTTTTGTTTACCCGCGCAGAAGGATTAGAACACGGCCAGTACGGCGCCAAGATTATTCCCGAAAGAGGGGCGTGGCTAGAGATTGAGACCAACAGCAAGGGAGTTATCTCGGTTAAGATTGATCGAAAGCGTAAAACTTACCTCACCACCTTGTTGAGGGCTTTCGGCCTCAATTCTGACAGAGAGATCTTAGATACGTTTAAGGACATCAATACCAATCCCAAGTGTGATTACTTAACCGCTACCATCGATAAAGATCCGTCCAAATCCAGTGATCAGGCTATTTTAGAGGTATATAAAAAAGTTCGGCCGGGGGATTTGGCTACCGTGGATAATGCGCGGAACCTGTTCCACAATATGTTCCATACCTTCCGCCGGTATGACTTATCTGGAGTTGGTCGATACAAGATTAACAAGCGTTTAGGCCTAGACATCCCCAACACCAAAGAATTTAGAGTGTTAACTAAAGAAGATCTCATAGCTATTGCGCGTGAGATTATTCGTTTAAATAACGAAGGTGGGCCAGAAGACGACGTCGATAATTTAAAAAATCGTCGTGTTCGCGCAGTGGGCGAATTAGTCCAGAGCAAATTTAGAACTGGTCTGGTTCGGGTTGAGCGCATTATTAAAGATCGGATGAGTGTATCGGATATTCAAACGGTTACTCCGGCACAGTTAATCAATGCCCGACCGATTAGCGCAATTATGCAAGAATTCTTTGGTAGCTCGCAGTTGTCTCAATTTATGGATCAAACCAACCCGCTGGCCGAATTAGAGCACAAAAGAAGGCTTAGCGCGATGGGGCCGGGTGGGTTATCCCGTGAGCGGGCCGGCTTTGATGTTCGAGATGTACACACCAGCCACTATGGTCGCATCTGTCCTATTCAAACCCCAGAAGGTCAAAACATTGGCTTAGTTGGTCAGCTGGCGTCGTTTGCTAAAGTAAATCATTACGGCTTTATCGAAACACCGTATCGTCGCATTATCCACGAGATAGTTAACGACGGAGTGGCGCCGGTTGGAATGATGGCTTATCACGATATTGCTTTGCCCAGCAGCGGCAAGGTAGTGGTACCCTCTGGTTCAACGATTACTGAGGAACAGGCCGCGACGTTGACAAAATATAAACAGGAGCTACCTTTAGTTCCAATTAAATCTAAGATTACCAACGAAGTAGAATATTTGGATGCTTTTGAAGAAGAGGGCTTGTCGATCGCCCAAGCCGACATCAAGCATGACGAAAAAGGTATTATCACCAAACCAAAGGTGGCCTCTCGTCAAAGCGGTGAGCCGATTACTGCTTCGGTTGGCCGAATCGATCATGCCGATGTTTCTCCGCGTCAAATCGTTAGCATCGCCACCTCGCTGATTACCTTTGTGGAACACGACGATGCTCGTCGCGCCTTGATGGGGTCAAACATGCAACGCCAGGCCGTACCTCTGGTTAAACCTAGTGTGCCGATAGTGGGGACAGGAATGGAAGGCCCGGCAGCGTTGGGGTCTGGCTGGGTGATTACCGCCCCGGTAGCAGGAGTAATCAAGTATGTTGATGCTAAACGAATCGAGCTTACGGGCGATAAAGATGAGAAGACCCATGTCTTTAAATTAGCTAACTTCCGTCGGTCTAACTATGAAACTAATCTTCATCAAAAACCAATTGTAGTTCAGGGTCAAAAAGTAAAACAAGGCGAACCTTTGTGTGACGGTCCGGCAATTGTTAATGGTAGGTTGGCTTTGGGTCAGAACTTGTTAGTAGCCTTTATGCCTTGGGGCGGATCAAACTACGAAGATGCTATTATCATCTCCGATCGTTTGGTTAAAGAAGATATCTATAGCTCAATCCATATCAAGCGTGAAGAGGTAGATGTGAGGGAGACCAAACTGGGTCCAGAGATTACTACTCGCGACATTCCCAACGTGGGCGAAGACGCCGTGGCGGACCTAGATGAGGATGGTGTGGTTAGAATCGGAGCACGGGTTAAAGCCAACGATATCTTAGTTGGCAAGATTACTCCAAAAGGGGAGACCGAACTAACTGCCGAAGAAAGATTACTTCGCGCCATCTTCGGCGAAAAAGTTAAAGACGTTAAAGACACTTCTCTAAGATTGCCTCACGGTGGTTACGGCAAGGTGGTGGATATTAGAATATTTGATCGGGACAAGGGCGATAAGCTAGAGGTCGGCGTAATTAAACGAATCTATGTCTACGTTGCTCAACTTAGAAAGATCTCGGTGGGTGACAAGTTAGCCGGTCGTCACGGCAATAAAGGGGTAATCTCGCGGGTCATGTCACAGGCTGATATGCCGTTTATGGCCGATGGCACTCCTGTCGATATCGTATTGAATCCTCTTGGCATCATCTCTCGCATGAACTTGGGTCAGGTGCTAGAAACTCATCTGGGATGGGCAGCTGCTAAGCAGGGCTTTAATGCGGTTAACCCAGTCTTCGAAGGAATCGACATGGAGGGCATCGTCGAGGAGATGCAACGGGCAGAGCTTCCGATTGACGGCAAGATTCAGCTGTTTGATGGTCGGAGTGGAAAGCCGTTTGATCAACGGACCACGGTGGGAGTGGTCTATATGTTGAAGTTAATCCACATGGTAGATGATAAGATCCATGCTCGTTCGATTGGCCCGTATGCCTTAGTTACCCAACAGCCATTAGGCGGTAAGGCACAGTTGGGCGGTCAGCGCTTGGGCGAGATGGAGGTCTGGGCTCTCGAAGGTTACGGCGCGGCCCATATTTTACAGGAGATGTTAACTATTAAATCCGACGATGTATTGGGTCGTTCGCGTACCTACGAAGCAATTATCAAAGGCGAGGAGATCCAAAAACCGCAGACTCCCGAAGCATTTAATGTAATTGCAAAGGAGCTACAAGGATTAGGGTTGAACATCGAGCTATTAGACAAAACTGGTAAAGTAATAAACGAAATACTACCCAAAAAACTTAAGAAAAAGTAAATGATGCGAGAAACTCTCCCCCAATCCGAGCGAAACGCTAAAAAACGGAACTTAAAAGAAGAGTTCACGGCTGTTCGTATTTCATTGGCTTCGCCCGAGCAGATCTTGGGATGGTCTCATGGTGAGATAACCAAACCAGAAACCATTAACTACCGAACTCTTAAACCAGAAAAGGACGGCTTGTTTGATGAGCGAATCTTTGGTCCGACCAAGGATTGGGAATGCTACTGTGGCAAATACAAAAAGATTCGTTACAAAGGCGTGGTCTGTGATAAATGTGGCGTTGAGGTGACTCGAGCGGTAGTTCGCCGAGAGCGGATGGGCCACATCGCTTTAGCTGTGCCAGTCTCCCATATCTGGTATCTTCGCGGCGCTCCGTCTCGCTTAGGGTTAACCTTGGATGTTCAGGCAAAAAAACTGGAGCAGGTAATTTATTTTGCCGCTTATATTATTACCTCGGTTGACGAAGCCGCTAAAGCCCAGGCTTTAGAACAGCTGAGTAGTGAGTATAGTCAACACACCAAGGCGTTAAAGAATGATTATAAAAATAATTCGGCTAATGCTAGTGAGGGGGAACAATCTCGACTAACCAAAGAGTTGTCCGACAAATTAGATAAATTAAAGCAAGCTTATAACACAGCAGTGGCGGAGATTAATGATTTAATTCCCCGCCGAGTAATTTCGGAATTAGAGTATCGTGACCTCTCGCTAAAATATGGTTCGGTTTTTAAAGCCGGCATCGGCGCTGAGGCGATTCATGAGCTGATTAGTGTAATCGACCTGGCGGCTGACATTAAGGAGATTAGAGAAGAGCTAATTAACGCCGTTGGTCAAAAACGCAAGCGACTTCAAAAAAGATTACGTTTGTTAGAGGGCTTTAACCGGGCCAATATTCGACCGGAGTGGATGTTGATTCGCGCTCTTCCGGTTATCCCACCCGATCTTCGACCGATGGTGCAGTTAGATGGCGGGCGGTTTGCTACATCCGATCTTAACGATCTCTATCGTCGGGTAATTAATCGCAACAATCGGTTACAAAAGTTAGTTGAGATCGGTGCCCCCGAAGTTATTACCAGAAACGAAAAGCGCATGCTTCAGGAAGCAGTTGACGCGTTGTTTGATCTGACTGCCAGGGAGGCCTCCACTGCCACCACTAGCAAACGCAAGCTTAAGTCGCTTGCCGATTTGTTGCGAGGCAAACAAGGTCGTTTCCGGCAGAATTTACTAGGCAAGCGGGTTGATTACTCTGCTCGAAGTGTAATCGTGGTCGGTCCAACCTTGAATTTAAACGAATGTGGCATCCCTAAAACGATTGCCTTAGAAATATTTAAACCGTTCGTTATTTCAGTTCTGCTCAGAAACGAGATTGTTCACAATGTTAAAACTGCTAGCAAGATGGTGGAACGCCAAGTGCCCGAAGTATGGGACGCATTGGATGAGGTTATTGGTAACTATCATGTATTACTGAACCGGGCACCAACATTACACCGATTAGGAATCCAGGCCTTTAAGCCACGGTTGGTTGAAGGCAATGCTATTCAGCTACATCCACTAACCTGTAGTGCTTTTAACGCCGATTTTGACGGTGACCAGATGGCGGTTCATCTGCCGCTATCTCGTCCAGCTCAAGCCGAAGCGGAGCAGATTATGTTGTCTTCTCGCAACCTGCTTAAACCAGCCACGGGCGACCCGATTATTGTGCCAACTCAAGACGTGGTGTTGGGCTGTTACTACATGACATTAATGCGGCCTAAACAGGAAGGCAAACAGTTACAAGCTTTTAAGAATATCGATGATGCTTTAATCGCTCATAATAATGATAAGCTTGGTTTCCACGACCCGATCATAACAAGGCGCGAGGATCAACTAATCGAAACCACCCTGGGTCGACTATTATTTAACCGAATCATCCCGGAAGAGATAGGTTTTGTTAATGAAGTAGTAACCAAAAAAACCTTAAAAAAGATTCTTAATCAGGTGCACACCAAATTAGGGGATGAGCACACAGCCAGATTTGCCGATGCGCTAAAAAACAACGGTTTTAACTTTGCTACCCTCTCGGGTGTGACCTTTAGTGTGTCCGATCTGCAGATTCCAGAGGCCAAAGCCGATCTGATTAAAACCACCGAGGAAAAGGTTGAACAGATTAGAGACCAGTATAGGGATGGGTTAATCACAGTTGATGAGCGACGTCGATTGTCAATTCAATTGTGGGAGGCCGCTAAAGAGCAGATTGAAGGGTTTGTGGCCCACAAAGAGAAGGATATGTTTGGCTCTACTAATTTAATGATCGATTCTGGCGCCCGCGGGAGTATTGAGCAGCTTAACCAGCTAGTTGGAATGAAAGGCGTAGTGGTTAACCCATCGGGTAAATCCATTGAATTGCCGGTCAAATCCAACTATCGCGAGGGTCTAACCTCGTTAGAGTACTTTATCTCTACCCACGGAGCTCGGAAGGGTGGCGCCGACACGGCTCTGAGAACCTCTGATGCCGGATATCTAACGCGGCGATTAGTAGATGTGTCGCAGGACGTGGTAATTGTTACCGAAGACTGTCACACCACTATCGGTCGTACGGTCCATCGATCTGATGCCGAAGAAATTGGCGAGACGCTGGCTTCGTCGGCTAACGGGCGGTTCTTACTCGAAGATATAAAAGACGCTAACGGCAAAGTAGTTTTGGCTGGTGGCACTTATGTTGATGATGCGGCCGCTAAGCTAATTGACACACTTTCACTCGAGACTCTAACTACTAGGTCGCCCTTGGGTTGCCAATTAGATTTTGGTATCTGCCAGAAATGCTACGGCAAGGATTTAGCTCGAGGTAAAGTGGTGGCCTTAGGCGAGGCGGTAGGAATTGTCGCCGCTCAAAGCATCGGCGAGCCGGGCACGCAGTTGACTATGCGCACCTTCCACACCGGTGGAGTAGCCAGCGCTTTAGATATCACCCAAGGTTTGCCCCGCGTTGAGGAGGTGTTCGAGGCCAGAATGCCTAAAACGGAAGCGTTGCTGGCCGAGAAGAGCGGCACCATCAAAATTACGGAGGTTGGCGACAAAAAATTCCTTCAATTAATCGCCAATGTTGATAAGACTGTGGATGTACCGCGAGGAAAGGGAGTAACCCTTAAGGTTAAAGATGGCGCTGAAGTTAAAAAAGGCGATGTGTTGGCTACCGATAAGGATGATAGCCCGATCGAAGCGCCCTATAGTGGAGTGGTTAGTGTTACCGGAAATCGTGCCCACTTGATCTATCAAAAGAAAGAGGCCATCGAATATCCCATTACTTCCAACATGTTCCTGCGGGTGGCTGACGGAGACAATGTTGAACAGGGCGATGCGCTAACCGAGGGTCACTACAGTCTAAAAGACCTGATGCGTCTCAAGGATGAAGCCGCCACCAAGCGTTATATCATTCACGAGATTCAAAAGATCTATGCTCTTCAGGGTCAGAGCATTAACGATAAACATTTAGAGGTAATTGTCAGCCGCATGTTCGGTCGGGTGCGAATCCAAGATGAGGGTGACAGCGAATATATGGCTGGCGAGGTAATATCCAAATTAATTGCCGACCGCGCCACTGCCGAACTAGTAGCCGCGGGTAAACGACCACTAACTTACGAAAGCTTATTGCTGGGAGTTTCGAAAGCGGCTTTGAGCACCGAAGGATTCCTTTCGGCCGCTTCGTTCCAAGAGACCACCAGGGTGTTAGTGGATGCAGCTACACGTGGCACGATTGATCACCTCCGTGGATTGAAAGAAAATGTAATTATTGGTCGTCTAATCCCGGCCGGCACTGGTTTTAGAAATACAGCTATGCCCGAGTCGGTTCCGGAACCCGTAGCAGATGATGAGGAAAAATAATTTGACCCCGTTAGAAGTCCAACAGAGTTACGCACTTCTCCTCGGGGTAGAGTTGAGCGAACAGCGCTCCGCTTAGTTTTTAGCCCATCGGTTACTTGTCCGGGTAAACTTCTAACGGGGTTGACAGAGTCAGGTGATAAGAGCTTAAATAGTCAGGTATGCCTACCATCAATCAACTAATTAGAAAAAAGAGAAAAACTGCAACGCATAAATCAAAATCCCCGGCGATGCAGACGACTTTTAATACCCTTAAGACCAGAATCGTTAAGCTGGACAAGGGTGCCCCTCAAAAACGCGGTGTGTGTCTGAAAGTAACTACCAAGACTCCCAAGAAACCAAACTCTGCCTTGCGCAAAATAGCCCGGGTTCGTCTAACCAATCGGATGGAGGTAACCGCCTACATCCCTGGTATCGGACATAACCTGCAAGAGCACTCTATCGTCACCCTGCGAGGAGGACGAGTCAAGGATTTACCCGGCGTTCGTTACCATATTATTAGGGGGACCTTAGATACAGCCGGGGTTGCCAACCGCAAACAGGGCCGGAGCAAGTACGGCGCTAAGGCAGCCGCTTAAATTAAATTCTGTATGTCAAGAAAAGGCCGCATTCCTAAGCGAGAGATACCCCCGGACAAAAAGTACGGGAGTGTCTTGGTTCAGCGGTTTATTAATAAGGTCATGTTAAACGGTAAAAAGAATGTGGCCGAAAGCTCCGTCTACGCAGGGCTTGAAACTGCCAGCAAAAAATTAGGAAAAACTCCTATGGAAGTTTTTCAGACAGTCATAGATAACGTTTCTCCGATGGTGCAACTTAGGAGTCGGCGGGTTGGCGGTGCCAACTACCAGATTCCAATGGAGGTAAGCTCGGAACGCCGAATCATCTTGGCTATGCAATGGTTGGTTAGATCAGCTCGGAGCCGAAAAGGGATGCCAATCGCTGAGCGGTTAGCGGCAGAGTTTATGGATGCGTTTAATAATACCGGCGGGGCAGTCAAGAAAAAAGAAGAGGTTCATAAAATGGCGGAAGCCAACCGAGCCTTTGCCCATTTCGCCCGTTTCTAAAAATCAAGCAGGGCATCTACCGATTAACCTGCTAATATACTAACTCGCTAAATTTCTAAGAATGGCAGAGCGTCAGTATTCATTAGAGGATACCCGCAATATTGGCATCATTGCCCATATTGATGCAGGAAAAACCACCGTCACCGAGCGAGTTCTTTTTTATACCGGAAAAACTTATAAGATTGGTGAGGTCCACGAAGGGGAAGCGGTAATGGATTGGATGGAACAAGAGCGCGAACGTGGAATTACCATTACCTCTGCCGCCACCACTTGTTTTTGGAACGACAAGCGCATCAACATCATCGACACCCCAGGCCATGTCGATTTTACCGTTGAGGTGGAGCGTTCCTTGCGGGTGCTTGATGGCGGGGTAGTAGTATTTGATGGTGTCGCAGGCGTGGAACCTCAATCAGAAACCGTTTGGCGGCAAGCCGACAAATATCACGTACCGCGTATCTGTTTTGTTAACAAAATGGATCGGATGGGCGCCGATTTCTATTTTTGCTACAAGACCATCCTCGAGCGACTTAACAACAGCGCTATCCCTATTCAACTGCCGATTGGTGCCGCCGAGAACTACAAAGGTTTAATCGATCTTCTGACCGAACGAGCCTATTTGTATCAGGATGATTTGGGCAAGGATGTGCTAGAAACGGATGTCCCAGACGATATGAAAGAATTAGTCCGCGAGTATCGGCACAAATTGCTAGAGAAGATTGTCGAAACCGAAGACGCTTTAATGGAACGGTTTTTGGCCGACCAAGCGATTACGGTGGACGAACTAAAACAAGCTCTTCGGACGGCTGTGATTGAAGGCAAGGTAGCTCCGGTAATGTGTGGTTCGGCGCTTAAGAACAAAGGTGTTCAGAAACTGCTCGATGCCGTGGTTGATTATCTGCCATCTCCTTTGGATGTGCCGCCCGTCGAAGGCCATATTCCAGGAAGCGAAGAGCCTGTGTTGCGGAAAGCATCTGATAGCGAGCCCTTTACGGCGCTGGCATTTAAGGTTGCCACCGATCCCTTCGTTGGGAAATTAATCTATTTTAGGGTCTATGCCGGCAAACTAAAATCCGGATCTTATATTTATAATTCCAGCAAAGGCCAGAAAGAACGTGTTGGTCGGATTTTAAGAATGCACTCTAACCATCGCGAGGAAGTTGACGAGATATTTGCCGGAGAGATTGGCGCCCTGGTCGGCGCTAAAAGTGTTACAACTGGTAACACTTTGGTTAACGAAGGCGACAAAGTTGTTTTAGAGTCAATCGTATTTCCTGACCCGGTTATCTCGGTGGCGGTAGAACCCAAATCTAAGGCTGATCAGGAAAAGATGGGCATCGCTTTAGGCAAATTAGCCGAAGAGGACCCAACCTTTAGGGTGCATACCGACGAAGAAAGTGGCCAAACTATTATTGAAGGAATGGGCGAGCTACATTTAGATATTATCGTCGATCGGATGCGACGCGAATTTAAGGTAGAAGCTAACGTTGGTAAGCCGCAGGTGGCCTACCGCGAAACTATCACCAAAGAGATTGACGTTGAAACTAAATACATTCGTCAAACTGGTGGTCGGGGTCAATACGGTCACGTAGTAGTTTTATTCGAACCGTTGGAACGTGGCAAGGGATTCGAATTTGTTAATAAGATCTTTGGTGGGTCTATTCCCAAAGAGTACATCCCGGCCGTTGAAAAAGGCATGGCTGGGGCCATGAATAAAGGTGCTATCGCCGGCTACCCGATTGTTGATGTCAGGGCCACTCTTCACGACGGCAGTTATCACGATGTTGACTCGTCTGAGATGGCCTTCAGCATCGCTGGCTCAATCTGTCTACAAGACGGTGTCAAAAAGGGCAATCCAGTTATTCTTGAGCCAATCATGAAGGTAGAGGCGGTTACCCCGGAGGAGTTCGCTGGTGATGTGATGGGCGACCTCTCTTCTAAGCGAGGCAGAATTGAGGGGATGGGCGAGCGGTCTGGCGCCAAGGTGATTCACGCCTTTATCCCTCTGGCAGAGATGTTTGGCTATGCTACTAATCTGAGGTCGCTGACCCAGGGTCGGGCCTCCTCTACCATGGAGTTCTACCAGTACGAGAAGGTTCCGACTAACGTCCAGGAGGAACTAATCACCAAACGCAAAGGTTAGGCCCTCCCCTGGGGTAAAGGGGCGAGGCCGGGGTTGGGGGGATTTTTGACCCCCAGCTCTGAAAAACCCTTGCGCTATACCTTTTAACAGTGTATTTTCTAAAAGTATCGAATATAAACGTTAAAGGAGAAAGTTATGGCAGAAGCTTTTAAGAGGGATAAGGTTCACGTCAACGTTGGTACTATTGGTCACGTCGACCACGGTAAAACAACTTTGACAGCTGCGATTACTCAGGTTTTGGCTGCTAAAGGTTTGGCCGAGGCCCGTAAGTTTGAAGATATTGATAACGCCCCAGAAGAGCGGGAGCGGGGCATTACTATTGCCACCTCTCACCAGGAATACTCTACCGAGAAGCGTCACTATGCTCACGTCGACTGTCCTGGTCACGCTGACTACATCAAAAATATGATTACCGGTGCGGCTCAGATGGATGCGGCTATTTTAGTAGTTGCCGCTACTGATGGTCCGATGCCCCAGACTAGAGAGCACATTCTGTTGGCTCACCAGGTGGGCGTGCCTCGGATGATAGTCTTTATTAATAAAACAGACATGGTCGATGACCCAGAGCTAGTTGATCTGGTCGAGGAAGAGGTGCGGGATCTGTTAACTAAGTACGAGTTTCCCGGCAAAGAAATTCCGGTTATTAGGGGTTCATCCCTAAAGGCCCTCGAAAACCCTACTGATCCAACAGCGATTCAGCCGATCTTGGATCTACTCAATGCGATGGATACCTATATTCCAGATCCGGTGCGGGCTCTCGATAAACCTTTCTTAATGCCTATCGAAGACGTCTTCTCGATCAAGGGTCGTGGTACAGTGGCTACTGGCCGGGTTGAGCAGGGCATCGTTAAGGTCAACGACGAAGTCGAAATCGTTGGAATTAAGCCCACCAGGAAAGTAGTGGTTACCGGTGTCGAGATGTTCAGAAAGCTTTTGGACCAGGGTCAGGCTGGTGACAATATCGGCGCCCTTCTCCGAGGCATCGAACGGGCTGAAATCGAGCGCGGCCAAGTTTTGGCCAAGACAGGCTCGATTACTCCTCATACCGATTTTGAGGCCGAGGTATATGTTCTAAGCAAAGAAGAAGGCGGTCGCCACACACCGTTTACTAAAGGTTATAAACCACAATTTTACATCCGGACTACCGATGTAACTGGCGACGTAGAGTTGCCGGCTGACCGCGAAATGGTGATGCCTGGTGATACGGTAAAGTTGGTGGTTAAGCTAATCGTGCCGGTAGCTATGGATGAAGGCCTCCGTTTTGCTATTCGCGAAGGTGGTAAAACGGTCGGTGCTGGCGCGGTAACCAAGATTATGAAATAAATTCTAAACTAACAATACCCCCAAGGCTCACCCTTGGGGGTAGCTTGTACCTCTGGTTAAATTGAAATTTCGATGCCCAAAATTGCTCCTAAAAAGACGGAAGACGGCAAAACTGCTACTGCTAAGCAGCGAATCCGGATTAAATTAAAAGCCTACGACCACCGAATAATCGACCAGTCAGCTAAGCTGATAGTCGAAACCGCTGAGCGTACTGGTGCTAATGTTGTTGGGCCGATTCCGTTGCCGACCGAAAAGAAGGTTTATACCGTACTCAGATCCACCTTTGTTCACAAGGATTCCAGAGAGCAGTTTGAGATGCGGGTACACAAACGCCTAATCGAGATTACCGATCCACGTCCCAAGACGATTGATGCCCTGACCAATCTAAATCTACCAGCGGGTGTCAGCATCGAAGTTAAGATGTAATTAGTTATTAATTGATTAGTTTAATTCTTTGGCAGGGCCTATAATCCCTCCGAAGAAACGTTATTGTTTAGCCAAATGAAAGGTTTACTTGCCCAAAAATCAGAGATGTCTCAGTTGGTCTTGCCCGGAGGCTCAGTTGCGCCGGTTACCTGGTTAAAAGTGCAACCCAATGTGGTTGTCCAAGTTAAAACCAAAGAAACGGACGGCTATTCTGCAGTTCAGATTGGGACCGGTCGAGCAAAAAAAATAAACCGGGCTGGCAAGGGCCATCTTAAAGAACTAAACGTTCGGGTGTTGCGCGAACTTAGAGGGGAGACCGATCTCAAACGGGGGGATAAGATCGATCTGTCGATCTTTGAGGTGGGCGACCTGGTTTCTATCACTGGCGTCTCCAAGGGTAAGGGCTTTTCTGGTACGGTTAAGCGACACGGTTTCAGTCGGGGTCCGATGAGCCACGGTCATGATCATCATCGAGCTCCAGGGTCGATCGGTCCTATGGGTATCGCGCGGGTACTTCCTGGCAAAAGAATGGCCGGACATCAGGGAGCTGAACAGGTTACCACTCGGGGGGTAAAAATTATAGCGATTGATCCAAAAGCCGGCACAGTTGCCATTAAGGGTTCGGTTCCGGGCGCTTACAAAAGTTGGGTATTAATTCGCAAGTAAATTTATGGTTAAAACTACCGCCAAAGTCTCGGTTAAAAAAACTACTGCCCAGCCGGCAGAGAGTTTAATTAAACCGGTTTTAGAAGCCAGTTTTCCTGGTTCGGAGATGAGTCTTAGAACCTTATCTCAGGTATTAATTAGTCAACAAGGCAATCAACGTCGGTCCACTGCCCATATTAAACATCGAGGAGATGTGGCTGGCACCACTAAAAAACCTTGGCGGCAAAAAGGAACTGGTCGAGCTAGGGTTGGTACTCGCCGCAATCCGGTTTGGCGTGGCGGGGGAGTAGTTTTTGGGCCAACTAATCAGAGAAATTTTAGTAAAAAAATTAACCAACAGTTGATTTTGCCGGCGTTAGTGGCTGTGTTGGCCAGTAAGGCTAAACGGGGAGAATTATTCGAACTTAAAGAGCTACCCAAAGAGGGCGCCAACAAGACAAAAACTTGGCTAACTGTGCTGGGTGGCACATTAGATCCTCGTAGCAACTTGTTGGTGGTGCCCGATTATCAGCCAACCTTGCGGCTAGCGGTTCGAAATCTAAGTTATGTCCAAGTAGTGTCAGCCAAACAACTCAGCGCTTTATCGGCTGCAGCCACTCGTCGAATTATCTTTTTACCAGGGGCTTTAGCCGCCTTACAGGAAAGGGTTTAAATGACTTTAATTATTAAACATCCAGTTATCTCAGAAAAAAGCATCCAACAAGGAAGCGTAAGTAAGTATGCCTTTGTGGTAGACCAGCGCGCCAATGCCCATCAGGTTAAGTTGGCAGTTGAGCGTTTTTTCAAGGTTAAGGTAACCAAAGTTAACATGATGAATGTAGCTGGCAAGCCCAAGCGAGTGGGCAGACGACGAGTTTATCGCGCCAACTGGCGGAAGGCTATCGTTACGTTAGCGCCCGGACAGTCGATCAAACTATTTGAGGAGACAGCCAAAGATGACAGTCAAAAAGCTTAAACCCAATACTGCTGGTCGCAGAAACATGAGCCAGGTCGTTAGAACGGGCGTGTTAACGAAGGTTAAACCGTTGAAGGCCTTAACTCGTGGGGTTAAGCGTCGGAGTGGTCGTAACTCCCGAGGTGTCATTACTATACAGCATCGAGGTGGTGGAGCTAAGCGTCGGATGCGCTACATCGATTTGAAACAGACCAAATTGGGCATTCCGGGATCAATTAAATCTATTGAATACGATCCTGGTCGTTCGGCCTACATCGCTTTAGTTAATTTTTTAGACGGTGAAAAGAACTACATTTTAGCGCCGGTGGATATAAAGGTAGGTGATAGGATAGTTTACAATAGTAATACTAAGATCAAAGTTGGTAATCGGTTGATGCTCAAGAATATTCCGACCGGCACAATAATTCATAATATTGAGCTACAGCCAGGTCGGGGCGGCCAGTTGGTTCGTTCGGCTGGAGGAGGAGCTTCTGTGATTGGTTTCGATAAGGGGCGGGCTCAGGTTCGAATCTCTTCCGGAGAGGTTCGATTAATTCCCGAGACTTGCTTTGCCAGTATTGGCTCACTATCCAATCCGGATCACAGCAACATCAAGATCGGCAAGGCTGGTCGTAAGCGGTGGATGGGTCGTCGACCAATCGTGCGGGGCAAGGCCAAAAATCCGGTAGATCACCCCCATGGCGGCGGCGAGGGTGGTAGCCCGATTGGGCTAAAACATCCCAAAACCCCCACCGGTAAACCCACCAAGGGCTACAAGACCCGCAAGAAGAATAAACCTAATTGGTATATTATCAAGCCTCGGACTAAGAAGCGGAGAAAATAGATGTCTAGATCACTAAAAAAAGGCTGGTACGTTGATGCCAAGCTCCAAAAGAAGGTGGACAAGATGTTAGCAGGAGGGGCTAAGCGTCCTATTAAGACGTGGGCGCGGGCTTCGACCATCACCCCGGAAATGGTGGGACTAACCTTCGAGGTCCATAATGGTCGAGTTCATTTACCGGTGTTAGCAACCGAGAATATGGTTGGTCATCGCTTAGGTGAATTCTCTTTTACTCGTAAGTTTAAAGGCCACGGTGGCAAGATGGCCAAAGATCAGGCCAAAGCAGCTTCTGGGTCAAATAAATAATTATGCAAGTTACTGCTAGCGCAAAATTTGTTCGGATTAGTCCTAAGAAAGTTCGCCCTTTCCTAAAGGATTTGCGTGGCAAAAAGGTTATGCCGGTGTTAGCGGCGCTTAAATTTTCTACTACTAAATCTGGCCAACTGTTGTATAAACTAATCCATTCGAGTGTTGCCAATGCCTCTAACAACTACAACCTTAAAGCTGATAATTTAAAAGTAAAAACCCTAACCGTTGATGATGGCCCGCGGTTTCGTCGATATTGGTACCGATCTCATGGTTCCGCTGATTTACAGCTCAAGCGAACTGCTCACATCAAGGTAGTATTGGAGGAGGTTGCCCCAACTACCAAGCCGGCAGTAGCTAAACCGAAAGCCAGTGCCGAAACCAAGTCGAAGGTAGCCGCTCCTTCAACCCCAGAAATCGAAAAATCAACCCCAATTCAATCGACCACCCCAGAGGCCAAAAAACCCCGTGGTCGGGGCAGAATTAAGCAGATATTTACTCGTACTACTCATAAGTAATCACCATGGGACACAAAGTCAATCCAATTAGTGTTCGGCTCGGCTACACTGCTCAATGGAAGTCACGGTGGTTCGATGCCAAAAACTACGCTCCCAATTTACTGGAAGACTATCACATGAGAAAGTTAATCGACGGCGAACTTAAAAAAGCTGCCGTTGAACGAATTGAAATCGAACGCCTAAGTCACAGTGTTGTAATAAAGATTCACACTGCTCGTCCCGGTATGATTATCGGTCGAGGAGGAGCTGGCGTAGAGGCTCTTAGACAGAAGATTAAAAAGCTGATTGGTCGAGACGTTAAACTCGATATTGTTGAAGTAAGAAACCCCGAAGCCAATGCAACGGTGTTGGCTCTCCAGATCGTTGAGCAGATCGAACGACGGATGCCATTTAGGCGAGCCATTAGAGGCGTAATGGAGTCGGCTAGTCGTTCTCGAGTAGACGGGATTAAGGTGGAGATTGCCGGGAGGCTTAACGGAGCCGAGATCGCCAGGCGAGAGATGTTTATTAAAGGCTCGGTGCCGCTTCACACCCTCCGTCATTTTATTGATTTTTCTAAAAAGACCGCTTTTACTACTTACGGCACAATCGGGGTTAAGGTATGGGTGTTTAGATCGGGAGCCCAAGAAACCGGTGCCGAGGAGCAAGCTAATAAGCAATAATTATGTTTATCCCCAAAAAAGTAAAATATAGAAAACAGCATCGTGGGAGCATGAAAGGCCATGCTACTCGCGGAGAGACGATTGCCTTCGGAGACTACGGTCTTAAATCCTTGGATCTTTCTTGGATTACGTCTCGTCAGATAGAGGCCGCTAGGCGGGCGATGGTAAGATTCATTAAGCGTGAAGGCAAGGTCTGGATTCGCATATTTCCCCACCAGGCCGTAACAGCCACACCTAACGAGACCCGTATGGGTGGCGGTAAAGGAGCGGTTAGCCACTATGTAGCCACGGTTAAGCCCGGCACGATTATGTTTGAGATGTCTGGGATTACCGAGACGGTTGCCCGAAAAGCGATGTCTCTAGCCTCACATAAACTGCCCGTCCATACCAAGTTTGTAGTAAAACAATAAACCTATGGAGTTGGATAAATTACGTAAACTATCCGAAAAAGATCTGGCAAAAGAAATTGCCAAGTTACAGGATAAATTAATTCAACTTCAGGCTGAAGTAGCGATGCATAAGGCAAAGAATTTCCGGGCTCTTAGATCGGCTCGTCGCGATTTGGCTCGACTGCTAACTATCAAAAATGAACAAAGCATTATCAAAGAAGTGAATCATGAATAAACACAGGCAACGTAAAATTGGCCGAGTGGTAAGTACCCAAATGCAGTCAACTGTGGTTGTGTCGGTCGATACCCTAATGAGTCACCCGTTGTATCGCAAAAAGATTCGTAAGACCAAGCGGTTCTTAGCTCACGACCCCCAAAGCACAGCCAGCATGGGTGACACTGTAACTATCGAAGAAACCCGTCCGATTAGCAAACTAAAGCGCTGGTTGGTGGTTAATGTTAAAAAAACCGAGAATTTAGTTGATGTCTCGACGGTTGAAGAGGCTTTAAGTTAAATCTTATGATTCAAGAAGGCACCAGATTAAAAGTTGCAGACAATTCAGGCGCCAAGATCGTCGGGTGTTTTAAGGTTTTGGGTGGCTCCCGCAGGCGCTACGCTGGCATCGGCGATGTTGTTGTTGCGTCTGTCAAAGAAGCGGCCCCCAACGGGTTAGTTAAGAAAAAAGAAATAGTGAGAGCAGTGGTTGTCCGTCAACGGCACAACTTGCGTCGGAAAGATGGCTCCTATGTCCGCTTTGACGAAAATGCTGTAGTTATAGTTAACAAAGACAATACTCCTCGTGGCACTCGCATCTTTGGGCCAGTCGCCCGCGAGCTACGTGATGCTGGATTTATGAAGATAATCTCTTTAGCCCCAGAAGTGCTATGAAGATAAAAAAAGGCGACAATGTGTTGGTAATCACAGGAAAGAATCGTGGCAAGACCGGTAAGGTTGTGACGGTGGACCCAGCTAAGAGTACGGTTAAAATTGCTGGCGTAAATATTATGAAACGACACCTTAAAGCGCGCCGAAATCAGCCAGGTGGTATCACCGAGATTATTTCACCCCTGCCGGCCTCAAAAGTAATGTTTGTCTGTAGCCATTGCGGCAATAAGCCAGTCCGTCTGGGATACAAGCTAAGCGCCACTAATACCAAAGAGAGAATCTGCAAAGTATGTAAAAGTACGGTGTAATCATGACTAAGTTTAAAGAACAATATCAAGCTAATCGGCGTGAACTACAACAGGAGTTCAAGTTAAAGTCGATCGAGGCGGCCCCTCGAATTGTTAAGGTTACTCTTAGTGTCGGGGCAGGCATTGCTCTTAACGACGGCAACTATATTGAAAAAGTTATTACCGACCTTCGGCAGATTGCTGGTCAACAGCCAATTATTACCAAAGCCAAACAGTCAATCGCCGGGTTTAAGTTGCGAGAGGGTGCTCCAATCGGCGTAGCGGTAACCCTAAGGGGTCAGCGAATGTTTGATTTTCTAAGCAGGTTAGTTAATGTCGCTTTACCGCGGGTACGAGATTTTCAGGGCATTCCTGCCACCGGATTCGACGGCCACGGCAACTATACCCTCGGAATTAAAGAACACGTGGTATTTCCAGAGATTTCATTAGAGAATGTAGAAAAGACCTTTGGTCTATCAGTTACCATAGTAACTAACGCCGGTCAGGACGAACCGGCTCGAGCCTTGCTCACTAAACTTCATTTTCCGTTTAAACAACAATAATCATGGCACGCCAAGCATTAATTAGAAAAGCTAATAGCAAGCCGAAGTTTTCTACCCGAAAAATTAATCGGTGCAAGATTTGCGGTCGAGGTCACGGTTATTCCCGCGCGTTTCAGATTTGCAGAATCTGTTTTAGAGAATTAGCCAGCCAGGGGATGCTCCCTGGTATTAAGAAGGCTTCTTGGTAGGCCCCATTAGAAATCTGTCACTACCCACATCTAACCACTACCTAAAGATTCCAACCATGTTATGCCACAATATACTAATCAGAGCGCGCAAAAATAATTCATTTTAATTATTTTTCGCCGAGGATTTCTAACAGGGTAAGACACCTAAGCATGAACACTGATCCAATTGCTGATATGTTAACCAGAATTCGTAACGCCATTCGTCGTCAGATGAAGACGATTAAGTTACCCCACTCTCGCCTGAAGGCTGAAATCGGTAAACTGCTGGTGGAGCGAGGTTACTTAGACGGTTGCGAGGTATCCACCGACGAGGACGGTCGCAAAATTATTATCTTATCCCTACGCTACCAAGGAATCGCCCCCGCCATCGAAGGAATTCGTCGCATCAGCAAGCCGGGTCAGCGAATCTACGAAGGTTCTAATAAACTGAACAAATTAATGATTATTCACACTGGCGATACGGTTGTATCAACCACTAAGGGTTTAATGACAGGTAGACAGGCAATCAAAGCCGGCCTTGGCGGGGAAGTATTGTTTAGAATTTGGTAAACCCATTATGTCTAAGATTGGAAAACTACCCATTATTGTTCCCTCAGGCACCACAGTAAAACTGGAGGAAGGTTTGGCTATCGTAACTGGCCCTAAGGGCGAGCTAAAATGGCAGATCCCAAAGTTAATCAGTGTCGGATGGGTCGATAATCAGTTATCGGTAACCCGAGAGAACGACTCCAAAATGGCCAAGTCTCTCCACGGTTTGGTCAGAAGTAAATTAGCCAATATGGTTCAGGGGGTTAGCGTTGGTTACACTAAGGTGATGGAGATCTTTGGGGTTGGCTATCGGGTTGAAGCCAAAGGCGAAACGGTTGTATTAAATATTGGCTTTTCGCATCCAATCAATCTGCCACTTGTTCCCGGCACTGTTGTTACCGTGGCCAAAAACGAGATTACTGTATCGGGAATCGACAAAGAAGCGGTTGGAGAGATGGCCGCTCAAATCCGACGCTTAAGAAAGCCAGAGCCATATAAAGGTAAAGGAATTAAATATCAAGGCGAGATAGTTCGCCGAAAAGCCGGCAAAGCCGCTAAAACTGCTGCCTAAAATGAGTAGACTAACCAAACAACAATCCAGGGTAAAACGTCATCGGCATGTCCGAGTGAAGATTAAAGGCACGACCAAGAGGCCCAGATTAGCGGTCTATCGCAGCCTTAAACACATTCATGCGCAGATAATTGACGATACGGTTGGTCGCACTCTGATTAGCTCCTCGACAGCCAAACTAAAGCTGACCGGTACGGTAAGTGGAGCCGCTAAAGTAGGTGAGGCGATTGGAAAATTAGCTCAGGATTTGAAAATAACAGAAGTAGTATTTGACCGTGGTGGATATAAATATCATGGCCAGGTTAAGGCCGTGGCCGAAGGAGCCAGATCAGCCGGATTAAAGTTATAACGATATGAGCAGAGAGCCCAGACATCAACGAGGGGAACGTGAAAAATCCGAATTTACGGAACGAGTTTTAGAGATCAACCGTGTTACCCGCGTAGTTAAGGGTGGTAAGCGGATGCGCTTCCGGGCGTTAGTAGTAATTGGTGACGAGAAGGGCCGGATTAGTTGTGGATTAGGTAAAGCTGGTGATGTTAGTACCGCCGTTGGTAAAGCAGTGGCCGGTGCTCGAAAGCAGATAATTACTATTCATCGGAAGGGTTCCAGTATCCCGTATCCTATCTCAAGTCACTATAAGAGTGCCAAAGTTCTGCTTAAACCAGCCCCAGCCGGTACCGGTATTATCGCTGGTGGGGCGATGCGAGTGGTTCTGCAGTTAGCCGGGGTTAAAGATGTGGTCGGTAAGGCCCTGGGTTCTCAAAATAAAACCAGCAACGCCTTGGCTACTATCCGGGCTTTATCTCTGCTTCGCGATCGACGCCAGTTTTTACCTCCAGGTGAAAAGGAGATCGTTGCTACTCGTAAACCCAGTAAATCAGATAAATAATTAAACTACTATGCAGCTACACGAAATTACATCTGAAAAAACTAGCAAGGATCGTCGTCGAGTAGGGCGAGGGATTGGTTCGGGTATGGGCAAAACCTCCGGTCGTGGAACCAAGGGTCAAAAGTCTAGAACCGGTGGAGGCATCCCAGCTCGCTTCGAAGGGGGACAGACGCCAATCATTCAAAGACTCCCTAAACACAAAGGTTTTCGTCGTCCTCATCGTCCCAAAACCTTTGTAATCAACCTAACCCATTTAGTTAAATTAAGTGACAACGGCAATCTAACTTTAGCCAACCTAAAGCAACGCGGTTATCTAAATCCTGGTGAACGGGTAAAGATATTGAGCGAAGGAGAGATTAGCGTCGCTGTTAATGTAGAAACTAATGCTATATCTAAAAACGCTCGAAGCAAGATAGAAGCGGCTGGCGGGAAGATAACCATAGTTTAGTTATGTGGCAACAAGTTCTTCAGATCTGGAAACACAAAGATCTCAGGATGCGTATCCTGTGGACGTTGGGTCTGCTGGTTTTGTTTAGGGTTGTCTCTCTTATCCCAATACCGGGCGTAGACGCTGCGCAACTCGATCAGTTATTTAGTCAGAATCAATTTTTGGGACTAATCGATATTTTCTCCGGTGGCTCACTCAGCAATTTCTCGATTGCCCTAATGGGTGTGGCCCCATACATCAACGCCTCCATTATTATGCAGTTAATGACGATGGCGATTCCAGCGGTTGAGGCTCTTCAAAAAGAAGGAGACTATGGTCGTCGCAAAATAAACCAATACACTCGTTACCTCACAGTGCCGTTATCGATTATGCAGGCCTATGGGATGATACTGCTGCTCCAAAGATCAGAATTTAAGATATTAGAGAACATGGGCCTTTATCGGTTGCTGGCCCTGCTCTTAATCGTAACCGCCGGGACCATTCTGGTGATGTGGATTGGAGAGCTAATTAGCGAATATGGGGTAGGCAACGGTATCTCTTTGATTATCTTTTTAGGAATTGTTTCTCGCTTCCCTGGATTAGTAACCGAAACAATCGCTTCGTTTGATATGGGCAAACTAGCTCGCATCATAGCTTTTATTGTTATCGCCGCCCTCACCATCTACTTTATTGTTTATGTAATGGAGGGCCAACGTAATATCCCTATCTCCTACGCTGGGAGGGGGCGAGCCAATCGATTATGGGGTAGCTCAACCAGCAACCTGCCGCTAAAGGTTAATCAAGCCGGAGTTATCCCGATTATCTTTGCGCTATCGCTGTTGGTTTTTCCCAGTATGATCGCGGCGCTGTTTGCTTCGGCTAGAAGCCCGTGGTTAGCGCAATCGGCAGTTTGGGTAAAAAATTTATTTGAGAACCAGGCCTTTTATGGCGTGCTGTATTTTTTGCTGGTGGTTTTCTTTACCTATTTCTACACCTGGGTTGTGTTCAAACCGACCAACGTGGCAGAAAATCTCCAGAAATCAGGCGCTTTTATCCCCGGTATTCGTCCCGGTAAACAGACGGTGGATTTTTTAACCTTTGTTAGCAACCGAATCACCTTGGCCGGCTCATTATTTTTGGCCTTAGTGGCGTTATTGCCCATTCTGATTCAGCTCTTTATCAAGATGCCCAATCTAACCTTGGGGGGAACCAGTGTTCTAATCGTAGTTAGCGTGGCACTGGAGACGATGCGTCAGATTCGAGCACAGTTAGTAATGAAAAAGTATGAAAACCTTTGATCAACCACCTGACATTATTATCTTCGGAGGACCAGGGTCGGGCAAAAGCACTCAGGCAGAATTTGTAACCGAGCGATTACGGGCCAGCCATCTTAATATGGGAAACATTATGCGCCAAGTGGTGGCCGAGCGACTGCCCGGTTTTGAAGAGATTCGGACGCACCAGGCTCAGGGGACGTTAGTCCCCGATGAGGTCTCTGCCCAGTTAGCCCAAAACTTTTTGGAGGCCACTCCCAAAGACACCCGCGTGGTGTTTGATGGCTACCCTCGTACTATTGCTCAGGTGCGTGACGTTGAAAATATCGAAAAACGAGAGGGTCGAGAAGCCGCGGCGCTCTATCTTAGACTCCCTCCAACAGTTGCCGAGCAGAGGTTGCTCAAGCGAGCGAAAAAAGAGGGGCGTGCGGATGACACCCCTGAAGTAATCAAAGACCGCATCGCCTTATTTGAAAAAACTATTCAACCGATGTTGGAGTACTATAGTGCCGATGATCGCCTAATTACTATTAATAGCAATCAAAGCATCGAAGATGTCAGGTTAGAAGTAGAACGGGCGTTTGATCAGTTATGACCAAGGTTCAAATTAAATCGGCCGAACAGATCGCGGCCATGCGCGCAGGAGGCGCGAAGTTGGTCGAGGTGCTTAAAGAAGTGGTTGGTGCGGTCCGGGTAGATGTATCCTTAACAGAATTAGACCAGATTGCTCTTCACAAAATTACGGCACTTGGGGCTAAACCCTCCTTCCTGGGTTATCAGGATTATCCCGCCACTCTCTGTACCTCGGTTAATAACGGTATTGTCCACTGCATCCCGAACAACTATCAGTTGCAAGAAGGAGACTTATTAAGCATCGATTGCGGCCTGATTTGGGAGGGGATGCACACAGATGCGGCTGTGAGTGTGGTTGTTGGGCAGGATATCCACGGTCATCTACCCCTGCTAACTTCGGTCTATCGCGCCTTGCTGGCTGGGACCAATGAGGTAAAGGCTGGGGCAAAGGTCGGGCAGATATCAAAAGCTATCCAAACCTCTCTCTCTCGAGATAAGCTTACAATTATGAGACAGTTTGTTGGCCATGGGGTGGGGGCCAAGCTTCATGAGGCTCCGATAGTTCCCAACGCTGTCGGTCACGATAAGGACGTTGTGCTTCCCGAGGGCAGTGTTATTGCCATCGAACCCATAGCCGGTATTGGCGGGGAGGCCCACGGGACAGATCCTGATGGCTGGTGTGCCCGAACCCTGGATGGTGCCCCGGTTGCCCACTTTGAGCACACCGTATTAGTTACCGAGGGTGGCCCCGAGGTTCTGACCCCCCTCGATTCAATTATCCAGTTCAGGCCTTGATTAAATCTTTGGATTCATTATAATAGTCAAGTAACAGATTATGTCCGGTAAGCAAGTTATTGAGGTTAAGGGTCGGGTAATCGAAGCTCTCCCTAACGCCCACTTCCGGGTGGAGATTGAGGGCGGGCATGTTATCCTCTGTCATATCTCAGGCAAGATGAGGATGCACTATATCAAAATCCTGCCGGGCGATACCGTCACGGTCGAGATGAGCCCTTACGACATCGAAAAAGGCAGAATCGTTTATCGGCACAAATAAGTGGCCGGTTGGTTAGGCGGTAAGCAAAAATCATTGTTAAAGGTATGAAAGTTAGAGCCTCAGTCAAAAAGATGTGCAAGAACTGCCGGGTTATCCGACGCAAGCGTCGGGTGCGAATCATCTGTACCAATCCTAAACATAAGCAAGCACAAGGTTAATGGTTAGAATCTTAGGTATTCAGTTGCCAGCTGGTAAGCGAATGGAGTTCGCTCTGACTTATATTTACGGCATCGGTCCAGCTCGTAGTCGAGAGATTCTGGCAGAAGCCAAGATTGATATCAATAAACGCAGTGACGTCTTAACCGAAGAGGAAGCCAGCCAGATTAAAGAGATTATCGAAAAGACATATCGGGTAGAGGGGGATTTAAGGCGAGAGACTTCCACCAATATTAAACGGCTAAAAGACATCGGCACCTATCGCGGGGATCGTCATAAGAAGAATCTACCGGCCCGTGGCCAAACCACTAAGACTAACGCGCGTACCAAGCGAGGTAAGCGTGTTACGGTAGGTAGCGGCCGCAAGAAATCAGCCGAAAAGACTTAATAGCAAAACAGCAGGTTAGCAGGTTAGGTTACTGACCAGCTGGCCCGCTAAGTCCCTAACCAGCTAACATATGTCGAGGAAAAAGCGATTACAAAAAAAGGCAGAAAAAGGTCGCAAAGCCGAGGCCAAACGGCAGGCTTATCAGGCCAAGATTACGGCCAAAACGCGGACCAAGAAGAAAACTAAGCGAGTTGTCCCCGAGGGGAAGGTTTATATCCAATCATCCTTTAATAACACCTCTGTAACCATCACTGACCCGCAAGGTAGTGTGGTATCGTGGAGCAGCGCTGGCAGTGCTGGGTTTAGGGGGTCGCGTAAATCCACCCCGTACGCCTCTTCGATGGCGGCCAAATCCGCCGCCGCCAAGGCAGTAGAGCTGGGGATGATTAAGGTGGAGGTATTTGTTAAGGGTGTGGGAAGTGGGCGAGACGCCGCCATTAGATCGTTAGATGCCGCTGGATTAACGGTTGTGGGTATTAAAGATGTTACCCCATTGCCGCATAACGGCCCGCGGCCACGTAAAGCACGGAGAGTCTAATATTATGGGCAGATATACAGGACCTAAGCTAAGAAAAATACGTAGATTTGGCGAGGACTTCGCTCTATTTACCGATCGGAGCACTGCGGCCAAGTTTGTTAAATCGCAACGCAAACAGCCACCTGGTGTTCATGGTGGAGCTAGGTCTTTTCGCAAATACACTGGTTATGGTCTGCAACTAAGAGAGAAGCAGAAGGCTAAGATTTTCTACCATGTTAGCGAGAGCCAGATGAGGCGGTACTATCAGATGGCATCTAATCGGGCTGGTTCGGCCAGTGACAACTTTATGCAGATATTAGAATCTAGATTGGATAACGTAGTCTATCGATCGGGTTGGGCCAACTCTCATCCCCAGGCTCGCCAGTGGCTATCGCATGGCCAGTTTAGCATCAACGGTCGCAAAGTTACCGTTCCATCCATTTTAGTTAAGGCCGGGGATAAAATTGAACTAACCGCTAAAAGTAGCAAACTAAAAGAAACCATTGGCGCTTACGCCGCCGCCAACAAGCCAGTTGGTTGGCTAAAGGTCGATAGCGCTAAATTTACTATCGAGGTTAAGGATCTGCCGGCTCGGACCGAGATTGATCTGCCGGTCGATGAATCATTAATTATTGAGTTCTATTCAAGATAATTTAAAAGGATTGGAGGGCGAAAGTGGAAGCAATCAATATTCCAGCCATCAAGATAGTTAAAGACGAAGGTAGCTCCGCAGTGTTTGTAATCGAACCGTTCTATCCTGGTTACGGTACAACAGTAGGTAACGCACTTCGTCGGGTGTTGTTAACCTCGTTGCCGGGCGCTGCTGCCACGGCTTTTCGGGTTACCGGTATCGATCACGAATTTACCACCTTGGATGGGGTAAAGGAAGATGCAGTGGAGATTATGCTTAATATTAAGAATCTCCGGTTTGCTATGCACGAGGAGGGGCCAGTTACCGCTAGTTTCAAGGTTAGTAAGGCCGGGGCGGTAACCGGGAAGGATCTTAAACTGCCCAGTTCGGTAGAGCTGGTTAATCCAGAGCAGCACATCGCTACCCTAACCACCAATCGTCCCTTCGAGGGCGAGGTTAGGATTGAACGTGGCCGCGGCTATCTTTTGAGCGGAGAGATCGATGACAGAGAGTTTGCTATCGGCACTATTGCTATCGATGCTGTCTTTTCGCCAGTTCGACGGTGTAGTATCCAAGTCGAAAGCACTCGTGTCGGAGAGCGGGTTGATTACGATAAATTAACCATCGAGGTCGAAACCGACGGCACCGTTACCCCCAGAGAAGCGATCAAGCAATCGGCTGATATTCTGTTAGCCCAATTCGGCACCTTAACCGAAACTCCCGTGCCCGTTAGTAAACCGGAAGAGGTTATCGAAACTCCGTCCGAAGAGACAGCCGAAGCCGAGGCTCCGGATGCCAAAAACAACGACCCCAAAGGATTTTCGGTCGAAGAAATTAACTTATCGATTCGCACCACTAACGCCTTAGTTCAAAACGGATTAAAGAAAGTAAAAGATATTCTCTCGGCAGGCCGTAAAGGTTTGTTGGAGATGAAGGGCGTGGGCGAGCGGGCGGTGACCGAAATCGCCGACAAGATGGACGAATTAGGATTGGAGTTTAATTAAGTTTATGCGCCAAGTTACCGGGGGAAAGATCGGTCGAGTAAAAAAGAAGCGGGAGAGCCTGCTAACCAATTTAGTATTGTCGCTAATCCTTTACGAAAAAGTTACCACTACGCTGGCCAAAGCCAAATTGGTTTTACCGCTCGTAGAGCGGTTAACCCATCGAGCCAAAACTGATAATCTGCAAACCAAGCAGTATTTGATGAAGCGATTGTTTAGTAACCAGTTATTAGTTAAAAAGATAACCAAAGAGATTGCCCCTCGTTACATTAAGAAAACCGGCGGATATCTAAGGATTATTAAACTACAACCACGTCCTGGTGATGCCGCTCGGATGGCTCGCATTGAATTTGTTTAGTTAAAAAATGAAGAAGACTACCCGAAGACCAAAACCAGCAGAGATTAAGGAGATTTGGCATCTTATCGATGCTAAGGGGTTAGTGTTGGGTAGGTTATCTACCAAGATTGCCAACATATTGATGGGCAAAAACACACCGATGTTTGATCCAGCGATTACCCCTAAAACCAAGGTGGTGGTAATTAATGCTAACGATATTAAACTCACCGGACGTAAGCTAGAGCAGAAAGAACATATTCGTTACAGCGGATATCCCGGGGGGCTCAGTCGAATCCCGATGGCTCGGATAATGGCAGAAAAATCACCCGAGGCGTTACGGCATGCAGTCTACGGGATGTTGCCCAAAAATCGCTTACGCAAAGGTCGGATGGATAATCTAAAAATTTATGCCACCGAGGCGCATCCTCATCAGGCCCAGAACCCAATTAAGTTAGAATTATAATATGACTCCAACAGCACCAAAATTTTCCGGCAAGTATCATTACGGCACCGGTCGGCGAAAGACCGCCACAGCTCGCGTTCGTTTATACGAGGGGAGTGGCCAGGTTGTAATTAATGGCAAACCATCCAAGATTTATCTTGCGCCGGCCAGTTTGTTAGATATTATCCTGCAACCTCTGATAGCCGTTGGGATGAAGGAGCGGTTTGATGTCTCTGTGGTCGTGGCCGGTGGTGGCCCTAAAAGCCAGACCGAAGCAATTCGTCACGGGATAGCCAGAGCTCTTTTGGATGTTGATGTTACTCTGCGCAAAACCCTCAAAAGCGCCGGGCTACTTACCCGCGACCCCAGGGCCAAGGAACGCAAAAAACCTGGGCTTAAGCGAGCTCGTCGGGCGCCGCAGTTTGCAAAACGTTAACCTCGTAGCATTTCCTCCCCGTTGTCATCCCGGAAACGCCTTACTGCCATAGGCCTTCATAAATAACTTATCCGGGATCTAATCTCTAATGTCAATGTTCAAAATCATCAAGCAATTTGTGTTGGAAGCCCTCCGCGAACTAGGCCGGGTAACTTGGCCAAGCCGAATAACCGTTATCCGGATGACCATCAGTGTAGTTATTATCTCGGCTCTGTTCGGCTTATTCGCTGGCTTGGCCGATCTTGGGATTACCAGCGCCTTACGAGAGATGCTGATACTGAAAGAATCACGTCAGATGTACAATCCGACGGACCAAAATAACCCGATTCAGGTTAATCCAGAAGATATTCAAGTAGATACTACTCCAGTTCAATAAAATGGCAGAAGAAAACATCCCACAATCCGAAGAAGAGGTTATCGAAGAGACCCAAAACGGCGATAAAGCCACTTTGGATGCTTTAAACGATGCCAGTCCCGGTCAATGGTATGTTTTGCACACCTATTCTGGCTACGAAGATGCAGTAGCAGATAGTTTGCGTCAGCGCATCGAATCGCTGGATATGGGTGACAAGATCTTTAAAGTGTTGGTGCCTAAAGAAAAGCAGATTGAGATTAAAAACGGCAAGCGTAAAACGGTTGAAAAAAAGATATTCCCCGGTTATGTTCTGGTTAAGATGACTGTAACGGAAGCCTCCTGGTACGTGGTTCGCAATACCCCCAACGTTACTGGCTTTATTGGCTCCGGTACCGTACCGGTACCAATCGATGATATCGAGATGGACACCATTAAAAAACGGATGCGGGTAGAAGAGCCTAAGCACAAGATTGATCTGCGAATGGGGGATTTGGTTCATATCAACGACGGCCCATTTAAGGATTACGACGGCACTGTCAGCGAAATTGATGAAGCCCGCGGCAAAATTAAAGTATTAGTTTCCATCTTTGGCCGCGAAACCCCCGTCGAACTAGATTTCCTCCAAGTCAAAAAAGTCTAAATGTAAACAGCGAATTACTAATTCCTAATTGACCTAATGTCTAATCAAATCCCAATAATCAATTCTTAGCAATTAGGCATTCGTCATTAATTAGAAATTAGATATTAGGCATTAGAAATTATTTACTACTATGGCTCAAAAAGGTAAGATTCTCCTCTTGTCATTCCCGATCGGAGCGAAGCATCCGGGTCGGGAATCCAGGCAATAACGTAAGTTTTTAATCAACATTTATGGCTCAAAAAGGTAAGATTCAAAAAAAGATTAAACGTCCGCTGATCAAGCTGCTCTGCACGGAATGCAAACAGACGTATTATCATACTCGAAAAAATCCAACCAACACCCCGGACCGGATTAATCGATTAAAGTTCTGCAAAATCTGCCGCAAACGCACTCCCCACAAAGAAACCAAATAAGATTAGCGGGTCAGTGAATTAGCAGGTCAGCGGGTCAGTTCTGTAGCTGTCATCCTGAACCCTCTCTTGTGTCATTGCGAGTACGTTCGCTACGCTCAGTATAAACTCCGCGCGGCAATCTCCCCCTGCTGTCATCCTGAACTCGTTTCAGGATTTTAACCCATTATTCTTTTCGCTACCACTTTGCTCGTCCAAAGTGGTAGCACCGAAAGGACGGCCAGGGCCTAAGGCCCCCCTTCGGGGTCGTCGGGGCTATTCAATGGCTAAATCCGTGGGCGCTCTCGCTGAACTCGTCGTCCGTCAGCTGACGGACTCCTCAGACAACAGCTCCGCCCAACCCGGATTTAGCTCATTTCAGTACGCTCCTCCTCCGATGGCGATAAAACCACGGTAAAACCCCGCTCCCGTAGCGGGGTTTGTGGTAAAATACACCTGTACTTACCCTATAGGCCTGTGGTGAAGTGGTATCTCGTCGGTCTCCAAAACCGAAGTCGGGGGTTCGATTCCCTCCAGGCCTGCCAGTCAGAAATAATACCGGCTAATGCTGGTGTTTTTTCTTTATCAGAGCCAACTTTATCGAGTTCTAACCGAAGATATTGTTTCTCAAGTTTTGGATAACCGTTTTTGATTGGTTTAAGCCAAGGATGAGCTTCCAGAGTGAGTATTCCGTCTTTAAGCTGAAAGTTCTGACCGATCGAAG
>JAFGPN010000003.1 GCA_016936175.1 Patescibacteria group bacterium
CTGGTCATAGGCCTTGTAGGCCATGTTAAAGCTGGTCCCTTCTTTAATAGATAGAGTGGTGGGATCAGTGTAGAGGTAGGTTAGCTTAGGATCTGCATCTGCTCCGTTAACTAAGTTAACCGGCGCAAAACCAGTGCTGGTCGCTACCAAAATACTGCCGAATATAATAACACCGAACTTGCGCCAATTTTTTAGCGCTTTCTTCATTCTGCGGATCCGGTAATAAATACCAAGACCAATCTTACTAAACATACCCATTTTCACCTCCTAAGTGATAATTTCCTGTCCCCCTCTTCTGGCCGCTTCCCATCTTAACAATAAGCTTGGGGGAAACCTATTGTAAAGAAGAATGAAGCAACCAGAAGAGGAGGCGGGAACGATAGTCAGGGATTACTGCTGTGCAGTAATATGCTATCGCTCCCGCCGATTGGTGGCCTAAGCCACACATCACACATGTACATGTCTAAGCCGTTGATTGTGCTACAGATCCGGGTTGACGTCAACCGCCAAAGTCAGGCTGATGCTGTAGTTGGTACCACCGTGAGTCACGGACAAGGTGACCGGCCAATTGGCCACGGTGATAAAGATGTTGCCTGGGTCGTCGATGTTTGGATGCTCCGGGTTAGCCCAGAATACCGTCATCAGCTCTCCGGTTGTCGCATCCCATACCCAGTCTGGCAATTCGCCAAGAGTGGTCTGGACTTGCGAAAGCGAGATAGGAACCGTGGTTCCCTGGTCGCCTTGCAACTCCCAATGGTTGGCGATGGCTCTGCCCATGCCCTGCATCACGTGAACGACCTGTCCGTCCGTGAGGGGGCCATCGATGCCAGAGACGAAGAGGGTAAAGGTCTCGTCTTCGGCGACCGGTTCGTTAACCGTAATATTCACCGAAGCTTCGTCCTTGGCACCATCGTCATCGGTTACTCGAACTCGAGCGATGTAGTTGCCGGTGTTCTCGTAATCGTGGCTTACCGTAGAGTCGGTACCCGTCTTATCGAAGGTCCCATCGTCGTTGAAGTCCCAGGCGTATTCTACGATGCTCCCGTCCGAGTCCGCACTGCCGCTTGCATCGAAGTTAACGGTCAGCGGCACGGTCCCGGCCAGAGGCGTGCCAGTAAGCACCGCGGTGGGGGCCTCGTTCTGAGGAGGCGGCGGGACGACGATCTTAACGACCACAACCACCGAATCCCAGAGAGTGTAGCTACCCTCGGTTTCGGGGCACCGGACAACGATGGCCCACCGGTTATGGAACGCCTCCCACTCATGGGAAACGACGGTAAATCCAGCGAGGTCGATCTCAGGCGGAAAGTCTCCTGGTCCATTCAGCATGTAAACCAGAATCGTGATCTCCTGCCCGGGCTCGTACGGTCCAGCCGGATCCAGCGCCACTCGAACAATCGTAGGCGCAGGCACAGTAGAGTGCGTGAAGGTATACACTCGCGTCTCGCTAAGCGTCGCACTCACGTTCTTGTCGCCGTTGCCATCCTCAACGGAACAGACAACAGCTCCAGCCGCCATTGCAATCGGAATGGGCAAAGGAATGATGACTAGATTGTCATCTCCCTCCCAGTGCACCAGTCCATCTTGCGTAGTGTACTGCACGGCACCGCTGTCTATCTCATTGAGACTGAGCCAGATCTGAACTGGGTCGGCGGGCGGCGAGAAGGCGGTCACAGTGATGGACGAATCACGACTCGAACCGACCGGGACATTGATTCCACTCACTGTACATTTGCCATCAGCGCCCAAAATCCCAACGCCGTCGTGCGTTATGCTACCGCCCGTATCCCGGACATCGATTGGCTGCCACTTCTTGGTCTTCAGATTCCAGTAGGATACTGTCGCTGACGACACGCCCCAGATAATCTGGTCATCCTGAGTCTTCAGCTCCAGGCGGCTAGGTGGCGTCCACTCGACCGACACTCCGGTAAACAGAGCCGTCGGCTTCTGGGTGGCGAGCTGCTGCTGCCAGGAAGTATCCTGGTTGATGTTGACTTGCGGTGTGACGATTACGTCACCGGAACCGCCGCCACAAGACGAAACAAGCACTGCGACTGCGGCCAGGAGGGCCCCAGCGCAACGAATAGTATTAGAAAGGTTTTTCATAACCTTCCCTCCTTTGTTTTGCTAGGGACCTCCTAGCCGGTTCTCCCTTGCGCTAAGGGAGCCTCGCCTTCGACCTTTTGATTTGGAAGCGAGGTCTGGTTTGCACCCAGCGCTCCGGCGAAGAGCAAGTCACTTCCCAAAAACCCTTGATCCTAAAACCAAAAGAAAAAAATCAGGAGAGCAACCTCTACTCCACCAGAGCGCTGGCTACAAACTGGCTAGATCCAAAACAAATTCAACGAAACAACCGGACCGCATAACTTGCAGTCTGTTAGTCCCCTCCTTGTTGAATTTATTTTTGATTTTTGCCGCCTCGTGTCCAAAACCCCGTCTCGTCATTCCCGCGAAGGCGGGAATCTTGAAATTAGGCTTAGACACTCAAGGTGCAAATAACACTCGCAGTCTATACCCTAGGTCGTCTTTCGTCAAGGGTTTTTATTAGTCCCAGAGCCACTTTTGGCAATCTACAGGTATACAGGGGTGCTGTCTGCCCCGTGTAATCTGACCGCCGAAATTGCGGCTAAGCAATTTCCGGCCAGATCTGTGCGGGGTCAAGCCCTTTTTCCGCCACCAGAGCAGATTTCGCCCTATTCTGCTTCTTTCTGTCATTCTGAGGTAACACCCAAAGAATCTAGCCCCAATGGGACCCCGTTGGGGCGAAGCGGCCTTATGGCCTAGATCCTGAATAAGTTATTTGTAGTAAAGCCTGCGGCAGTAAGGTGTTTTCAGGATGACGAGGGAAGGAAGTAGTCGGTCGACACCTAAAAACTATTGACTAATTAATCAATATATGGTATAATGGTAAACAAATCAGATTAGGCGGACACGACCTCGCGAACTTCGGCTTCTATTATGTGGTCACTGTTATCGAAGGTGAACTCCCCCTCAAACTCCTTCCCAGCCAGGAAATAGGGCATCCAATAGCGATCGCTCTCCCACATCTCGTCAAACGGCATCTCGGAGATCTTAAACCTTTGTGGCCGCATCTCTTCGCTCTCCATCAGTGCCTCGGGAAAATCGGTAGTTTTAAACAGATGCATCTCCACCAACTCGGGCATGTCTCCGTTTTGAAACAATAGTACGCCTAATTTTTCTAACTGGTTTACCCGACAGCCCGACTCCTCTTCCATCTCACGAACAGCCGCTTGTTCAATAGTCTCCCCAGTTTTTACCTTTCCACCAAACCCGTTCCATCTCCCCGCGCCGAACCCTTTTTTCTTCATTCCTAACCACACCTCGTCATTTCGATGCGGAATGCATAGCGTCATAATTTTTCTCGGCCTATCCTTATCCACAAGATTACTTTTTAATCCGAAATACTTTTATCCAGATGTTTTTAAATAACGGCAGGCTTAATGTGGAGATCACAAATGCTACCGCCGGCACAATGGCGTTCAGCCACGGCCGAGGCAGTTCGATAGCCCACATGTATATACCGATGGCTAAATAAGTTAAGACCACTAGCACTATCCGGCGAGCCCAGCTAATCTCCCAGGCTTTATCAATCTCAACACCGCGATTTCTATCTTCAATTGTTTTAACTCGCTGCTCTAAACCATCCATAATTATGCTCCATGACATTTCTTATACTTTTTTCCGCTGCCGCATGGACAGGGATCATTGCGGCCAATCTTGGCTTTTTTATCATTAGGATCTCGCACCGCGCTCCCTCTGCTGTCACCCTGAACTGACGACGGTTTCCTTGCGTCGTCATCCTGGCTTGCCTGCCCGCCCGTAGCCTTGGCGTAGGAGGGTCCAGGATCGTAAGATTCTGGAGTCTTCTGCTGTCCAACAGAATCCCCAGAATGACGGGGTTGGGGATCAGAATGACGCTCGGGGGGCATTTCTTTTTTCTCGTCTTCAAAATCTCCCGCCGGTTCCGCGCCACCTTGTAAACTATAATCCGCGTCCGGCGTAGTTCTGCCATCCGGCAGAACGGAGCCTGGGCTATCGGCTCCCTTCATTGCTAGGTTTTTCTTCTCCGCCATCTCTCGACTCTCCGGTGTCTGCCTTTGCGCCTCAACTCGTACCTTAAATATCATGTGGGTAACATCCGAGGCGATGGTTCTGAGCAACCGCTGGAACATGGTATATGATTCTTGTTTGTATTCTGCTAACGGGTCCTTTTGGGCATAACCCTGCAGATTAATGCACTCGCGCATTCGCACCATTGCATCGAGATGTTCTACCCACAAAACATCTACCACCCGCAAGTAAACGGCCTTTTCCACCTGCCGCCAAGTTTCTACCCCAGATGATTGTTCGCGCTCTTCGTATAGTTTTTGGGCGCGCTTGAGCAGCAGATCGATAATCACCTGTGTGTTCTTGGCATCCTCGATCTCTAACTTAGTTGATTCGCCCAAGTCGAAGATGGTGTTGATTCCTTCGATAACTTCTTTAATATTCCACTGCTTTTTATCGTCAGTGCAGTGAAAGTTAACTAAACCCTCTATCTCGGACTTGATATCTTCCCAAATTTCATCTTTAAGACTTTCTTTTAATAAACTATCGCGCCGCTTGGCGTAGATGACGGTGCGTTGGCGGTTCATTACATCGTCGTACTGAACTACGTGTTTGCGGATATCAAAGTTATGGCCCTCGACCTTTTTCTGCGCCGCCTCGATACTATTGCTGATCATTTTATGCTCTAACGGCTGATCTTCGGGGATGCGCATCGTCTTCATCATGTTTTTTATCCGCTCGCTCCCAAACAACCGCATCAGCTCATCTTCCATCGAGACAAAGAACTGCGAAGAGCCCGGATCGCCCTGTCGCCCAGACCGGCCGCGTAACTGATTGTCGATTCGGCGAGATTCGTGCCGCTCGGTGCCTAAAATATGCAAACCGCCCACCTCGATTACACCTTCGCCCAATTTAATATCGGTACCACGACCAGCCATGTTGGTGGCGATAGTAACCGCATTTTTTTGGCCTGCATCTTTAATAATCTCGGCTTCCCGTTCGTGGTTCTTGGCGTTTAACACATTGTGTTTAACACCCTCTGTCATCAACATGTCCGAAAGTAACTCGGATTTTTCGATAGCGATAGTGCCAACCAAGATTGGCTGACCCTTGGCGTGCCGCTCTTTGATCTCCCGAACCACCGCTCCAAATTTAGCCGCCTCGCTAATAAACACCAGATCGTTTAAATCTTTGCGAACCATCGGCCGATTGGTCGGGACTACCACCACTTCGAGGCCATAGATCTTGTAGAATTCTTCCTCTTCGGTCTTGGCGGTACCCGTCATTCCAGCTAATTTGTTATAGAGGCGAAAATAGTTCTGGAAGGTAATGGTAGCCATCGTTCGGCTCTCTTGTTTTACCTCAACTGCTTCTTTGGCTTCGATTGCTTGATGCAGACCTTCGGAGTAACGCCTACCCACCATTAATCGGCCGGTAAATTCATCAACAATAATTACTTCACCATCTTTGACCACATAATCGACATCCTTTTTATATAGCGAGTGGGCTCTTAAGGCCTGTTCAATATGATGCGCCATCGTTACATCCCCGCCTTCGTAAAAACCTTTGATACCCATTAGCTGTTCTACCTTGGTGATGCCCTCGTCCGTCAGAATGGCTGTCCGCATTTTTTCGTCGATGTTGTAATCGACATTCGGAGTTAACGACGGCACAATTCGAGAAAACTTTCTGTACCATTCGGTCGAATCCTCGTCCGGCGCCGAGATAATTAATGGAGTTCTGGCTTCATCGATTAAAATCGAGTCGACCTCATCTACAATGGCAAAATTAAGTTCGCGCTGAACCAGATCTTCTGGCCGAGTGGCCATGTTATCTCTAAGATAGTCGAAACCAAATTCGTTATTAGTGCCGTAAATCACATCCGAGGCATACACCGCTCGGCGCTCGTGTTGTGGAGTATCGTGAGTAATGGCACCGACAGTTAGACCCAAAAATTGATAGATTTGGCCCATCCATTCTGCATCTCGTTTGGCCAGGTAGTCGTTAACCGTAACTACATGCACCCCTTTGCCGGTTAGCGCATTAAGATAAACCGGCAGAGTAGCGGCCAAGGTTTTACCCTCACCAGTGCGCATCTCGGAGATCTTACCTTGGTGCAGAACGATGCCCCCCATTAACTGAGTATCAAAAGCTCGCTCACCTAATACACGGTGAGCCGCCTCTCTGGTTACTGCAAACGCTTCTGGCAGTAGCTCGTCTAATGTTTCCCCCTTAGCCAATCTCTCCTTAAATTCCGTGGTTTTAGACTTTAGCTCATCATCGGATAACGATTTAATCTTATCCTCAAATGAATTAATTAGGGTCACGATTGGACCCAGTTGGTTTACCGCCTTTTTGTTTGGATCCCCCAGTAGCTTGTCTAACCAGCTCATATCTTTTTTTATTGTCATCCCGAGCTCCAACCCGTGTCATCCTGGCTTGCCATGTCTCGAGCTTGTCGAGAGGTCCAGGATCATACGATTCTGGAATCGCTACGCTCCCCAGAATGACGAGAGAGAAGCGTTCAGCATGGCATTATACTATTTAGCCTTGATTTCTTTAAAACCGCAGTAGGGCTGTAATGCCCTGGGAATCCTTATACTACCATCTTTTTGCTGATGATTCTCGAGGAGAGCCACCAGTATCCGCCCGATAGCTATGGCCGTGCCATTAAGGGTATGAACATATTCATTTTTATCCCTCAGGTTCTTGAATCGGATATGCGCCCGATCGGCCTGCCAATCGGTACAGTTAGAACAGGAATGCGTTTCTCGATAACGACGTTGAGATGGGATCCAGCTTTCTAAATCGATGGTTTTGGCAGATGCCATGCTTAGATCGCCTGCCGCTAACAACATCTTGCGATATGGGATCTCTAGCTTTTTTAAGATCTCTTCTTCGATCGCTACCATCAGCCGGTGCTCTCCTTCTGATTCTTCCGGCGCTACAAAAGAAAACATCTCTATCTTATCGAACTGATGCGTCCTAATAATTCCTTTAACGTCTTTGCCGTAACTGCCGGCCTCTCTCCTAAAACAAGTCGAGAAGCTGGCATATCGCTGGGGCACCTCGATGATCTCGTCTAAGTGATACGCCAACATGCTCTGCTCCGAGGTACCAATTAGATATAACCCGTCTTGAGTCTTATATACCTCGTCCCTGGCCTTACCTAAGTATCCCCCCGCCATCATCGCTTTTTCGGAAAGTAACTGCGGTCCTAGTAAAAACCGAAAGCCCTTATCGTGCAGGATCTTTCCAACAAAGTTGATCAAAGCAAACTCTAATTCGACCGCCTGATTTTTAAGATAGTAAAAGCGCGATCCCGCCACTTTTGCCCCGCGCTCTACATCCAGAATATCTAAAGCGGTGCCCAGTTCGATATGGTCTTTAGGTTCTTTTATCTTTGGTAGTTTACCCACCGGCTTACCGAGTGGCTTGGCATCGTCCTCTCCGCCAGCATGTACTTCTGATAACGGCACATTCGGTACCTCCCCTTCCAGGTCAAACTGTCTTTGTTGGAGAGGCCGCAGTTTGGCGATCAATTTTTCGCTTTCCTTTTTAAGCTTGGCGCCGGTTTTGATATCGCGATTTTTTGCCGCAATGTTTTTCTGCTCGTTCAGCTTACCCAGCTCTTGCAATAGGATGCTCACCTGCTTATCTAATCGGATCAATTCATCGATATCTACCTTTGCTCCGCGCTTTTTCATCGCGGCACGCAACTTTTCTGGCTCTAATCTTAAATAGTGTAATAGCATTTATTTATCTTTATCCCGTTAGAGATAGGCAACCTAGCGTTACCCTTGGGCTGTTAGTGATATAAACATGCGGTTTATCATTTAAATTGATTGATGTTCGAATGTGGTTGCCGTTAGGTGATCTCTAACGGGATTTTACAAATGGGAATAAAACTGCTTCGCGGATTGAATCGGCATTGGTTAAGAGCGCTACCAATCTATCAATACCCATCCCCCACCCTGCTGTCGGTGGCATACCGTATTCCAATGCTTTTACAAAATCACTATCCATTGAGTGGGCCTCTTTGTCACCGGCTTTTTTCTGCCGAGCTTGCTCGCGGAATCTTTCCGCTTGATCAATAGGATCGTTTAACTCGGAAAAGGCGTTGACCAACTCCATCCCCATCACCACTAACTGGAACCGTTGCACTTTAGTCTGATCACCCTCTTTTTGCTTAGCTAAGGGTGAAAGATCTAACGGATGATCGACCAAAAACATCGGATTTACAAGTTTGGGACGAACTTTTTCTTTATACAGCTCGTCGATTAGCTTGCCCCTACCAGCACAGCCTGCAAAGGTTAAGTGAATCTTTTTGGCTCTTATAGCCGCCTGTAATTTTTCGGCCGTTAAATGTTTATCAATATCGATACCGGTTTCTTTTAAGATTAACTCGCGAAAACTTTTAACTGGCCACGGCGTTTTAAAATCTATGGTCTTATCGCCAAACTTTACTTTAGTCGTGCCCAAAACCTTTTTAATTACTCCACTCAACATCTTTTCGGTTAACTTCATCAGCTCACGATAGTCCGCGTATGCCTGATAAAACTCCAACATTGTAAAATCTTGCAGATGCTGAGTAGAGACGCCTTCGTTTCTAAATACGCGCGCAAATTCGAATACGCGCTCAAATCCACCCACAATTAAGCGTTTTAGATAAAGCTCGGGCGCTATCCTAAGATAAACATCAGCCCCTACCGCCTCGTAGCGAGTCTTAAAGGGGGTGGCCAGAGCCCCACCCGGCATCGGTTGCAACGCCGGCGTGTCTACCTCAATATAGCCCTGCTCCAACAAGAATTCGCGGATGGCCTGAACTAAGTGATGGCGGATCAAAAACCGCTCTTTAACCGCGGGATTAAAGATTAAATCTAAATAACGCTGGCGGAATCTGGTCTCCTGATCGGTTAAGCCGTGCCATTTCTCCGGCAGTGGCCTTAATGATTTAGCCAGCAATACCAGTTTTCTAACCAATAGGGTTTTCTCGCCTTTTTTGGTAAGCGTTGCTATCCCCGTTACCTGAACGATATCCCCCACATCAATCAGCTCTAAATCGGCATAGGCCTTGGCGCCGATATCATCTTTTTTAAACATGATTTGAACATCGCCGTGTCCATCTTTGATCAAGCCAAAAGTCAGCCCGCCAAACTCTCGTTTGGCCATCAATCGACCAGCCAAGATAACGGATTTATGGCTTCGTTTTAAAGCATTAAACCGTTCGACAAAGCCCAACACCGGCAACGTGCGATCGGTAGTCGAAGGATACGGGTTAACCCCTTTATCCCTCAATCTTCGTAGCTTATCCTTTCGGACAGCGATAATCTGATCTAAGCTCTCCATAACCCCTCAATTATATCAGAGGTATGTAGATTTCATGCCCTTGCCGAGCCAAGCGTGAGCCGGCTTCTTCTCCCCCGCCATCGGAGGAGCCAAGCCCCATCCCCATTGAGCCAATTATGTCAGCCAATGGTAAAACTACCGCTAGGGCGCGATCGTTGTTTGAGGCCAGCTCCACAGGGAGATGGCCGAGTTCGATCAATATAAGCCCAGTAAGGTAGTTTTGCCTTTTGGGTAATAATTGGCGATTGGGAAGCGACTTTGGTTACTTTCCTCAAGCGGAAAGTAACAATTAAATTAAGAAGGGATGTTGTACGATTCTGGACCTCTCGATAAGCTCGAGACATGGCAAGCCAGAATGACGGCGAAACTAGATTCCTGCCTGCGCAGGAATAACGGGGAAAGGGCCTGGATTCCGGATCAGGTCGGGAATGACAATTCAACAAAAAGAAAAAGACCCCGAAGGTTCAGGGTCAATTCCAAATGATATTGTAGGATCCTGGACGAAGCCAGGATGACGCCGCACGGTAAATGGCGTCAATTAGTGGACTTCTAGGATAGTGTACTGTCTTGCCCCGTCGGGTGTAGCAATATCAACCTTGTCGCCCTTTTTCTGCCCCATCAGAGCCCGACCAATCGGTGACTCATTACTAATCTTGCCTTCCGCCGGATTAGACTCATTCGAGCCGGTAACGATAAATTCTTTGGTCTGGCCATCTATCTCCACTTTTACGGTGGACCCTAAGGCTACCCGACCATTGACCCGATTATTGTCATCAATCACTTTAGCTACCTTCAACATCGACTCGATTTCGACAATGCGACCCTCGATAAAAGATTGCTTGGTCTTAGCCTCTTGATACTCAGCGTTTTCGGAAAGATCGCCAAACTCCCGCGCTTCTTTGATTTTAGCGGTAATCTCTTTTCGCTCCTCTAATAATTCGGAGAGCTCAGTCTTTAATTCCTCTAAACCGGCTCGCGATATGTACAAATCCTGTTGTGTCATAGGTGATATTTAACAATAAACAAACCCGCCCCCTTATAGATAATGTATATATTTAAGCGAAGAGGAGCATATCTGTCAATAGGATAAAAATTAGCTCCTAGAGCTTAAAATCTTGGCCGCCTGGACGACATTATTAATCAAGGCACTCACGGTCAGCGGACCAACACCACCCGGCACTGGCGTAATGTGGCTGGCCCGCTTAGCAGCATCAGCAAAATTAACATCCCCCACCCAGTGTTTACCCAGCTTATTGATGCCAGCATCAATCACTACCGCACCCTTTTTTATCATCTTCCCCTTAATCAAATGAGGTACTCCGGCAGCAGTAATTAAAATATCCGCCAATACAGTTTTGTTCTTAAGGTTTTTGGTCGATTCGTTTAGAATGGTAACACTCGACTTTAAATTAGCTAGCAAGATACTTATCGGCATACCCGCCACTTTACCAAAGCCCACCACCGTTACATCTTTGCCTTTTAAGGTAATGTGATATTTTTCGATTAACTGCCAGATGCCTAAAGCCGTAGCCGGAATAAATCGAGGCTGACCTAGCTCCAATAAACCAAGGTTTTCTGCCGTTAAACCATCTACATCCTTAAGCGGGTGGATTGCGTTAATTAACTTTACTGCATCAAATTTTTTGGGTACCGGTAACTGAACGATAATTCCGTGAACTTTTTTATTACGATTAAAGGCGGCCACAGCCCGTAATATCTCTGCCTCGCTTACTCTGCCCGGGAAATCCTTTAGCCAAAAATTAATTCCTAACTTGTGGCATAGTTGGCGTTTTTTCTCGACGTAGATACGCGAATCCGGCGTAGCTCCTACCATAATTATTGCTAAACCCGGCGTAATTTTTTTACGCCGCAACTTAGCTACTTCAAGCTTTAGTTCGGCATGTTGTTCGGTAGCTAATTTTTTTCCATCCAGTAAAATCATGGGGGAATTTCTAATATCTAGTTTCTAATGCCTAAATAATGTCCAATCCCCAGTGTCTAAATTCTCGGGATTTAATTAAAAATTAGCAATTAGACATTAGGCATTATTGGGAGGTCAGATCCATTTGAGAATATCCTTGTAGGTAACAGCCAAAATGAGCAACATTAGTAACGCAAATCCGATAGTATGTACAACCCCTTCGACTCGTTGTGAGATTTTTTTGCCACCCCTAACCACTTCTAAACCAATAAACAGTAGCCGACCACCGTCTAAGCCAGGGAAGGGAACTAAATTAAGAATGCCCAGGTTAATCGACAGAAAGATAACAAACTGCAACATTCGTAAAGCGCCTAACTGTACCAAATCTGCAGTAATGCGAGCGATTCCTACCGGACCCGCCAACTCGGGAGGGATGCTGGCAGTGGTAAACAACTTATAGATTAGGCCGACTACCGCCATCACCACTACCAAAATTATCCGCCAGGTCTCTTGCAGGGCAATCCAGGGTACCTGCCACCAGACATACCTCACCTGTTGAATCGCCCGATCGATCCAAGCCCCTATCACTACCCCGTCGGGTGTAACCGTAGGTTCGACCGATACTGCAATCTGTTCGTTCGCCCGTTCTATCTGTAGTTCAACGGTGTTACCAGATTTGTCGGCCAGTAAAGATTTAAACTCAGCTGGGCTGTTGGCCGTCACCCCATCAACCGACAAGATGTAATCTCCTGGTTGAAGTTGGGCGGCTTGAGCCGGAGATTTGTCCGCCACCTGTAGCACCATTACCTTGCCCTGCACCTGAGTATCGGGAGCATAATCCTCCACAGGACCAATCATCGGTGGCATCGATAACCAAAACCCAACCATTAAAAGTACCCAAGCTAGCGCGAAGTTCATTAGTATTCCACCGCCCATCACCCAAAACCGCGCTCCAGGGCTTTTACTAATTAAAGAATGTTTGCCAGCTTTTTCATTTGCGCTCTCACCATAAAGTCGAACAAATCCGCCAAACGGAATCCAGTTAATCGAATAAATGGTGCCGTTTTTCTTAATCCCCCAAATTCGAGGCGGCATACCAAATCCGAATTCTTCCACCCTAACACCACTGCGTTTAGCAAAATAAAAGTGACCCAGTTCGTGTACTAAGATAACTAAAGTAAAAACAACAATAAACGCAATAATGGCTACAAACATTTAGCTAACCCGGTTAACAATAAAATCTATCCATTGGCCAAACAGTTGTTTAGCTCGCGAATCAGATAGGCACTCAAGCGCCGCCCGAGCTTTGTCAGCATATTTATTTGCCAGCGCCTCGGCGTAATCGATTGAACCTAACTCTTTTAGTATAGTATGAATCTTCATCACCTCTGTTTCTGATGCCTGTTCATTGCCCAATACGGATAATAACTGCTTTTTCTGGTCTGCGTTAGCGGTGCGATAAGCATGCGCGATTATCACGGTCTTTTTACCCTCGCAAACATCCGACCCGATTGGCTTTCCTAATTCTTTTTCATCTCCCACTACCCCCAAAATGTCATCTCTAAGCTGAAACGCTAAACCAGCGTCTAAACATATCTGTTGAATAGTTTTAACGGTGGGGTGCTCTTTATCTAGCTTATTGATCCCGATCATTGCTCCTGCCTGTCCGGCAAAACCAAAAGTAGAAGCAGTTTTTCTGGCTAACATCTCCAAGATCATCTCCTCTGTTACCATCTCAAACGACATCTTGGAATAATCTAAGTCCAAAGCCTGACCAGACATCACCCGCGGCACCCAGTAGTTGGTCATCTCGTGAATGATATAACGAAAAACCGCGGTATCAACCTTGTCGCTGAGTTCATTTATCATACTTATCGCCCAGGCTTGCTGTAGGTCCCCCACTAACATCGCCATGCTTCTGGCATATTGTTCTAATTCGGCGCGATCTTTGATTTTGGGTTTATTAAATTCGCGGTAGTAGGCATGCACACTCGGGCCGCCTCGACGCAAATCGTCATTATCGATCAAATCATCGTGCACCAATGTCCACGTATGCGACATCTCGATTGCTGCTGCTGCTGGAAGCGCTAACTTGGAATCGCCACCAGCCGCTTCACACGCCAACATCAAAATGGCCGGCCTAAGCATCTTACCGCCCCGAGCAGTATACAGGCTGGCTCCATCTGCTACATATTTGGGCATCAACTGTAGCCGAAACGGACTACTCAAGATGTAATCGGCAATCAACCGCGCCTTGTCTTGTAGTTCCGACTTAAGATCAACCATAAAAACTATTTACCAAAATTTCGTTTTCGTTTAGCGTACTCACGAACAGCCTTGGATAGTTCCCGTCCCCCAAAGTCCGGCCACAAGGTATCGGTAAAATAAAGTTCGCTATATACGCTCTGCCACGGCAAAAAATTACTCAGTCGCATCTGACCACCGGTACGAATAATCATATCCAAATCTGGTAGCCCGGCTGTATCGAGATGAGCGGCTAAGCTTTTCTCGTCAATGCGACCATTAGCTCTGCTAGCTTTTTGCGCCGCGCGCGCTAGCTCGTCTCGACCACCATAACTTAAGGCAATCGTTAATACATCTCGCCGATGATGTTTAAGCCGATTAACTGATTTGTCTATAATGCTCTGTAAATTTTTAGGGAAATCTTTAACCCGACCGATTACTTTCAGCTGAACTTGCTCACGATCCATCTTGTCGGCGTATTCACGGATGGTTTTGCCCAAAAGCGTTAGCATGGCATTGACCTCGGTTTTATTACGCTTCCAATTTTCGGTCGAAAAAGCGAACACTGTTACGTGATGAATCCCCAGCTTTTTACAGGCCTGGGCAGTTCGGTCCAGCGCCTTAACTCCCTCTGCATGACCCAAGCCAACCGGTAGCCCTCTCTTTTTGGCCCACCGGCGATTGCCATCCATGATAATTGCCAGATGCTTAATCTGACTCTTAGCCATAGTATTAATTAAATCGATTTGAGATCGGTAGCCTTCCGCTCTAGCAATCCGTCAATCTCGGCGATGCCGTTATCGATCAGTTGCTGATATTCTTTTTTAAATCGTTCCTGATCATCCTCGCCGACGTTACCGCTCTTGGCTTCCTGCTCCATACGGTCGATTGCATCACGGCGAGCACTTCTAATACTTACTCGGGCCTCTTCGGCTAATTTATGGGCTATCTTAACTAGCTCGTTGCGCCGCTCGTCAGAGAGCGGTGGCACGCTAACTCGCACTCGATCGCCCTCGTTGGTTACCCCTAAACCTAGACCGGATTCGCTGATGGCCTTCTCGATCGCTGCCACATTGGCTTTATCCCACGGTTGAATTAGCAACTGTCTGGGATCCGGAACCGTTACTCCAGCTACCTGATTAAGCGGCATCCGTTGGCCATAAACATCGACCACAACCTTATCCAGTAAAGAAACTGATGCGCCGCCGCTCCTTATGCAAACGAACTCCCCAGTTAGATGAGTAAGAACTCCTGCGATTTTACTATTTAACTCTCGCTTAACATCCTCCATTATTTACTCCCGTGGTTTACTAATTTCTTATTAGAAATTCGTCATTAGACATTTTGTTTATCTATCCCCCACTTCAAAGCGCGCGAAGCGCGCCACTTTAATATTTTCTTTTACCACTCCTACCACATCGTTGATTAAATCTTCTACTTTTTTATCCTGATCTAAAACAAACGGTTGGCGCAACAAACAAACCGATTCGTAGAAGCCCTCTAATTTCCCTTCGATGGCTTTGCTGGCCACATCTTTGGCTTTACCAGATACTTGTGATTTATATAGCTCTTTCTCGGCCGCAATCACATCTGCTGGGACATCTTCTGGCGCAACATACAGAGGCTGCATCCCAGCAACGTGAGTGGCAATCTGTTTAACTAACTTTTTAAAATCATCGCCCCTGGCAACAAAATCTGTTTCGCAATTGACCTCTACCATCGCGCCAATCTTATCACCGGGATGAATGTAGGTGGCGATTAACCCCTGTGAGGTAGCCCGCTCTGATTTACTGGCAGCAATCGCGGCCCCTTTCTCTTTTAGAATAGCCAGGGCCTTGTCCGCATCACCCTTGGCTTCGGCTAATGCTTTTTTAACATCCATCATTCCTGCCCCGGTCAGATCACGTAACTTTTTGACATCGCTTGCTTGTATCTCCATGGCTTTATACCTTCCGTTTAGTAGTAGCTCTTTTTTCTCGTTTATCGGCCTCTAACTTGTCCTCCTCTTGCTTGGCCTCGGCTAACTGCACCTCTTTTTGCTCCAACACTTCGGCAATAGCCTCGCTATCTAGCACCTGCTCCTCTGGTTCTGCAGTTGCCGGTTTAGATTTAACTGCTCCTCCTGGACGCTTGCCTCCCAAGGTATCCGCCACGGCCTGAGTTATCATCCGAATGCCCTGTTTAGCATCATCGTTAGCTGGAATCACAAATTCAATTCCCTTAGGGTTAGCGTTAGTATCAACCATAGCGATTACCGGGATGCCCAGACACAACGCCTCTTTTAGAGCAATCTTTTCTCTTAATACATCAACAATAAACAAGGCATCTGGCAGAGCGGTAAGATTGTCTACCCCTCCAAACGACTCCTCAAGCTTGGCCAACTCTTTTTCCAGCAACCCGATCTCTTTTTTGGTCATATCGCCAAAATCTTGGGTGGCAAATTTTTCTCGTAATTGTTTGAGGTAGTTAATTCTATTTTTCATGGTAGAAAAATTCGTCAACAGACCACCCGGCCACCGAGTAGCTACGTGGGGCAATCCAGCTGTTTTGGCCACCTCAGCAACAATATCGCTTGCTTGACGCTTGGTCCCAACAAACAAAATTGTTCCATCTTGTTTAGCCAATTTGGCCACAAAATCCAGTGCTACCTTCAGCCGCTGTTCGGTCTGCACCAGATCAATAATATGGATGCCGTCTCTGGCATCAAAAATATAGGGCTTCATATCGGGGTGCCAACGAAAAGTCTGGTGCCCAAAGTGTAGCCCCGCCTCTAACATCTCTTCTACCGATAGTTTTCCCATGCCTAATTCTCCTTAATTACTTCCGGCCGGATCCCCTCGGATACAGATCCCGGTAAACCGGGACAGGATGCATCCGATCCCCGAACCGTGCTTATTACTCCTAAAAGATTAACCGAACTTTAGCCATCAGTCAAGTTTAGTGTGGTGGGCGATACCCTCCTACATTCAATCTCATCGCAAATAGGTCATCAGCCTCTTGCGATATAGATTTCACTACGAGCGGGCAGGCTGGATTCGACTCTGCTGTCCAGCAGAAGACTTTCGGACTTGCCCCGTTAGATTTCACTGGTGGTCGCAACAGGACTCGAACCTGTGACCTTTCGGATGTGAACCGAACGCTCTAACCAACTGAGCTATGCGACCCCTTTGTCGCGACCTCGGAAATTTAACGGGGTGAATGAACCAAACGCTCTAACCAATCCCGAAGGGACCCCGTTGGGGCTGAGGTAATCGCCCTCGGCTAAATTATACACGAATACTTCCACCCAGCTCACTGATCAGGGCGGCTTGCCCCGTAGTGAAACCGCCGTTGATTTTTTAACCAAAAAAATCCGGCGTTTCTACTACCGGGGTTTTAATTTATAATGAGTTCATGCACGCTCAACCAGATTCTGCCACTCGTTCCCGAAAACCACGCAATATAGTCTTAGTGGTTTTTGTCAGTATCGTCATCTTTATCTATGACGTGTTTAAAACCGTCACGACCGTATTGGGCGTGGCGTTTTTAATTCGTTTTTTCTTAATTCAGCCGTTCTATGTCAGCGGTCAGTCTATGGATCCCACCTTTGAAGACAATCAGTATATCATCGTTGATCAGGTATCATACCGCTTCCATCAGCCTAATCGGGGAGATGTAGTAGTGTTCCGCTACCCCAAAAACCCGGCTTTTACCTTTATCAAGCGAATAGTCGGATTACCGGGTGAAACCGTGCTGGTTCACAACGGAGAGGTAAGTGTCTTTAATAAGCAGTACCCAGACGGTACTAAGCTAACCGAACCTTACATCCCCTATCAGACCAGCGGCGAGGTCCGAATCCAGCTTAAAAAAGACGAGTTCTTTGTGTTGGGTGATAATCGGCCTAACAGCTCTGATTCACGAAGCTGGGGAGTCTTAGATCGCAGTTTTGTTATCGGCAAGGTTTGGGTAGTGCTATATCCGTTCGACCAGTTTAAAACCGTTCAAACACCGTCTTACGGCAAAGGCCTCTAGAGGACACTGCCCTGAGCGAGCGTGGCATTCCCATCACCCTGTCATCCTGGAGACACTTTACTGCCGTAGGCTCTATAGATAGCTCATTCAGGATCCAGGCCGTGAGGCCGTTTTGTTTTTACCAATATCCTTTCGCTACCATTTTGCTCGCCCAAAACGGTAGCACCAAAAGGGCGGCCCGACTACACCAAGCTATCCGTAATGTAAAATATGGCTTACCGCTAATGGGTCGAACTCCCCAGCACTTAACTTAAGTGCTGGGTCAAACAACGATCCCGCGACGCCGATTTTACAAACGGCTCACGCTTGGCTCCGTAAGGGCATAAAAGTACGTTCCTCCTCCGATGGCGTAAATAAAAAACAGGCCGCTCGAGCCAATGGCGGAAAAACCACACGGCACAGGGGATGCTTCTCCTCCAATGGTGAGAAAAACAATAATCACCCTTTACAAGCCAAGGAAACCAGAGGTACAATTACCACTCGGATCAGACCTTGAAAAAATATTAGCGGTTCTGATATAGACCGGTTCTGGACTACCAGAACACGAATAAGCCCAGGGTAATGTAACCTGCGCTCCTGCTGCTCGTCCCAGTTAGAGACGAAAAATTCTTGCGGCCAATCTGAGCCAAAGGAGACTGCATTGTGGGTCAAAATGTAATAAATGAGGTCACTGTGGGCGAGCTTAATGCCTTAGTCCGCGCTGTTGGTGGCGTCGACAACCTGGAGGGCATTCTCAACGGTTCTAAGCAAGTAACCGTGAATGATATCCCACTTTTCACGAAAATAGGAACTGCCACCATTACCCCAACCAATTCTGGTGATGCAGTGAGACTGTTATCGGGGAAGCTCTTTGTGCAGTTTGCAAATAGCTGTATCACGCAGATGAACATGCACGAATTCCTCCTGGAGGAGTTTAAGCATCGAAAGTCTGCGCCGATTCCCAAGATGATACTGAGTTACACCAATCTCCAACGTAAGCCTGTGCGCAAAGAGTTCAGTTACAGATCCTTCAGAGGTTCCGAGTCTCTCCCCGACAGCTTTGTCTTTGAGAGTGGAACGCTCTTTTCTCTCCTCTTCGATATGCTGTCTCTCCAGATAAACGGCGAGAAGGGTCATCTGATTACTAATGGTGGGGGAAATGTCTTCTATGCCGGGCATCGGGAAAACGTAACTGACGCACTGTATCCTCTGAGCGTATGTTTGGTCTGGCATGCAGAACCACATATCCCCTGGTACATGTGGATAGATCCCCACTTCAATAACCCTGGTGAGAGGTACCTGCAACCAGGAAATCGCATCTTCATCCCTGGTGACCATTCCGTCTTCACAGGAACCAAGCGGTAGCTCTCCACATTCCCATCGAACCAGAGCCCCCGGCTATACCACCGGGGGATTTTTATTAGGCGGAGATTTTGGCTATCTTGACGCGAAGTACTTGCTGACGATGGCCAGTCTTTTTTCGATAGTTCTTACGGCGACGCATTTTAAATACCACCACCTTATCAGTTTTATGCTCATCGATTACATCCGCTTCCACCTTAGCCCCCTTTAATAGCGGATCACCAACTTTAATGCCCTTGCCGTCATCCTCGGTTAGCAGCAATACTTCGTCGAATACAACTTTATTGGATTTGGTAGGAGTCTTTTCGATATCCAAAACGTCTCCCTCGGCAACCAGATACTGTTTTCCCCCGGTTTTTATCACTGCTCTCATCGTCATCTGATTATCTATTACAAAGGCGAGTATATATGGAAACGCCCCGACTGGTCAACCCCACGTCATCCAAACCAGAGCGATTCCCCCGCCATCGAAGAAGAGCCCTTGTCTTTCTTATCCCATTGAGCAAATTGCGCTTACTCCCGCCATTGGAGCCCGAGTGTCCCGAATCGATAAAATTAGCGCTGCCGAAGCTGTTGTCTGAGCCCCGGTATACCGGGACGAGTTCAGCGAGAGGCGGAAAGCTATATTTTATCTGATGAGGAGCGAGGGCGACTGGCGGAAGATTTTGGTTACTTTTCTCGGAAAAGTAACAATTAAGTTAAAGGTTAGAAGGGAAACGGCGCTTCGCTGGATTCTTCGCTACGCTCAGAATGACAGCATATTCATTTTTCTGTCTGGACTCCCGCCTGCGCGGGAATGACGACATTGTTATCAGGACGAAATCAATTCAATCTTGCTTCCTACCTCTAATTTATGGGCTGAGGCGACACCTGCTGTCAGCTCCAGGACGTACCGAGCTGGGGATTGGTTAATATACTGTTCAAGTTGAGCCAAGGGCACCCCTGGCTCCGGTTGAACATCACTCGCTATCTCGACTATTCGAAAGTCACTGCCTACCCAGATGATATCAATGGCAAAATTCATATCTGGCATCCAACACGGGTATCTACCATCTTGATCAAAGATAAACCACATCCCATCATCAGCCGATAAACTGGCTCGGTTAGATAAGCCCTGCGCCCGTTCTGCCTCCGTATCAGCTACCTCTGCTTTTATCAGATACCCATCGGGTAACCGCAGGCCAACTTGGTTGTTTCCCAAGTCAATTACTGTTTTGCCACAACCAGATAAACTTAAAACTGTTATCAATACCACTAGTAAGCGATAATTAGACAACCACGAGGTCATTTACTTTTTCTTTAAGCCCAAACTAACCGGGTGATTATTCAGCTTAATCTCTGACTTTGCCAATTTAGCATCCGCTTTAATCTCAGTTGCCAAGATTTCGCCCTGAATGTATTCAGCAAATTTGGTCAGAGTTTTTTTAATTAATTCATCCGAAGAAGAATAAAACAACTCTATTCTATCCGACAACGCCAACCCAGACTCTTTACGCATAGTTTGCACCGCCCGAACTATCTCACGAGCTAATCCTTCGGCTTCTAACGCTGGGGTTAACTTGGTATCCAACTGGTTAGCGGCCGCTTCGAACTGAATCTTTTTTACGTTTAATTCGTCTGCTATCAAGGCGGCCAATTCGTCGCCTAACTTTTTTTCTTTTGTCTGCATTAAAGCCAGCGGTTGCCGCACTTTTATCTTAGCCTCCTCCCTTAACGCGTGCCCAGCCTCTACCACCCTGCGGGCAGCTGCCATCTGGACTAACAGCTTACTGTCTGGCTCCGTCGCTTTTGGCCAATCTGTTAAATGAACCGATGGGGGATTAGCATCAGTTTTGATTGCTCCATACACCATCTCGGCGAACATTGGCATAAAGGGCGCCAGGATTAGCGAAGTTGAACGCAAAACCTGGTAGAGAGTTTGATAAGCCTGTTGTTTGTCTGCTGTATCCTCGTTTTTCCAAAACCGCTTACGACTTCGACGAACATACCAGTTAGAGGTGTCGTCAACTAATTTTTCAATCGCCAAACCAGCGTTCATCATATCGTAAACTTCCAGGCGCGCGGTTACATCAGTAATCACTTCGTTTACTCGAGCCAACATCCACCGATCAAGCAGGTTTTTGGGCTTAGCGATTTTGGCGTTGGGTTGCCAGCCATCTAAATTAGCATAAGTGGTAAAGAAAAATAAAGTATTCCATAACGTTAAAACTAATCGGCGGGTAACTTGCTTTAACTCATTTTCGTCAAAACTTTTGGGTAACGCTGGTTGATTGATGGTACACAAATGCCAACGCAGCACGTCCGAGCCATATTTATTAAAGATATCCCACGGATCCACCATATTACCCTTCGACTTGCTCATCTTCTTACCGTGCTTATCCATAATGTGGCCGTTCACCAGCACATTTTTATAAGGAGCCCCCTTGTCCAACAAGGTGGAGATGGCCATTAGCGTATAAAACCAGCCTCGAGTCTGATCGATGCCCTCGGCAATAAAATCGGCTGGGAAAGCGGTCGCAGACCGTCCCGGTTTACCGGGAATACCGTCTATCCGCTCCTTATTTTCGAAGGGATAGTGCCACTGGGCAAACGGCATCGAGCCACTGTCGAACCAGACATCAATCACCTCCGGCACCCGGGTATATTCCTTGCCATCTTTAACCAGAACAATCTCATCGACAAATGGTTTGTGCGGATTAAATTGTTTCTTGTCATCCCAAACTCGTTTCGGGATCTTTTTATTAGATTCTGAACCAAGTTCAGAATGACCGGTAACGAGTTTGGGATCTTTGGCTAACGATTTGAGCTCTTCAAAACTACCGATACAGATATAGTCATCGCCATTTCGCCATAGTGGCAACGGCGTGCCCCAATATCGATCTCGCGAGATAGCCCAATCCTTAACTTCTTTTAGCCATTCGCCGAAGCGACCTTCTTTAATATGTTCTGGAATCCAATTAACGGTTTGATTATTAGCAATTAATTTATCTCTTAACTGCGACATCTTGATAAACCATGAGTGCATAGCATAGTACAACAGTGCCGTATCGCATCGCCAACAAAACGGATACTCGTGTTTGTATGGCAAGGCTTTAAACAACAATCCCCGTTTTTCTAAATCAGCGACAATCCCCTGCTCTACCTCGGGATCTTTAACGTACTTGCCGGCCCACTTTTCTACCCCGGGTAAGAACTTCCCTTCAAGAGAAACGGTGTGTACCTTCGGTAAATTAACCTGCTCTCCGAGCTGATAATCATCTTCTCCGTACATCACAGCGGTATGGACTACACCGGTCCCATCCTCGGTGGTAACAAAGTCGGCCGGATAGATTTTAAACGCATTGCCAAAATTTTCCACCGTGTCAGAGATCGAGCCCGGAAACAACGGCTCGTATTCTTTGCCAACTAAATTCTTGCCGGTAAACGTTTGAATTATCTTAGGCGCTTTATCAAAGACTTTCTCTAATAAGTCTTTGGCTAAGATTACCTCGTCCGTGCCATCTTTTACTTTTACATATTTAATCTTGGCATCAACCGCCAAGGCCACATTGCCCGGCAGAGTCCATGGCGTAGTTGTCCAAGCCAAAATATATACATTATTCTGACCCGCTGACCCGCTATCCCGCTGACCCGCTGTTTTAAGTTTAAACTTTACATAAATCGAGGTGTCTTCTACTTCTTTATAACCTTGCGCTACTTCATGGCTGGATAGAGCCGTGCCACAGCGCGGACAGTAGTGCACTACTTTGTGCCCCCGGTAGAGCAACCCTTTATCCCAAACCTGTTTTATAATCCACCAGACTGATTCGATATAGTTAGGGTCATAGGTAATGTAGGGGTGCTCCAAGTCCAACCAAAAGCCGCTCCGGCGGGTAAACTCCTCCCAATCTTTTTTGTACTCCCAGACACTATTTTTAGCCTGCTCGTTGAACTCTGCTACCCCGTATTTTTCGATAGCCTGCTTGTTCTTGAGCCCCAGTTTTTTCTCGATGGCTATCTCCACCGGCAATCCATGGGTGTCCCAGCCTGCTTTCCGTTCTACCAAAAAACCCTGCATCGTCTTAAACCGCGGGAAGATATCTTTAAAATAGCGGGCTATCAAGTGATGCAGACCCGGCTTAGCATTGGCAGTTGGTGGCCCCTCAAAAAAAACATACCGTTTGCCCTGAGCTTGTCGAAGGGCTAAACTTTTTTCGAAGATCTTAGTTTTATCCCAAAGTTCCAGAACTGCTTCTTCTTGTTCTGGCAGATTTAAATTGGAACTAATTTTTTTGAACTGAGCCATCACCTCTCCCGGAAATTAAGAACTTGCGGATGCTGCTATCCAGATCTACAAAGTTATCCGCCAGCTCTCTTAATCTACCGGAAGCGCTCCGGCCAAAAGCCATTACCTCTACGCGCTGTCCTAAACTCCTAAGATGTTCTAACAACGGGATAAAATCTCCGTCGCCTGAGACTATTACCACTACATCGATCTTGGGAGCTAAGCGGATGGCGTCCATCGAGATGCCTACATCCCAATCCCCCTTTTTATGGCCACCATAAAACACCTGCAGTTCCTTACTTTTAACCTCAAAACCAATCTGATCTAACGCATCAAAAAACTTTTGCTCTTCCGGATTTTCTGCCGTAATTACATAAGCAATCGCCCGCACTAGCTTGCGATCCCCAACGGCCTCCTTTAAGACTGCCTTAAAGTTAACCTTCTTGTTGTACATCACTCTAGCCGAATGGTAGAGGTTAGACACATCTACCAGAACCCCGACACGTTGATCACTATGTTGAGTAGACATCTTGTAATATTAAAAAATACTCTCCCATTATAGCCAAATCCCCCCAGATAGCAACTTTCCGCCCCTGAGGGGGCGGAGAATGTCTAATGTCGAATTTCTAATTAATAACTAAGGAATTAGGTGATTGGGATTTGGGGCTTAGTTAGACATTAGATATTAGAAATTAGTCATTCTTGGGATTCAGGTTAATTCGATCAGCTTGTCGCGACTAGTCGCCCCCTTAACCACTCGCAATTTGCTTTTAGCTACCCCTAAATGCTTAGCCAGCAGTTTAATAACCGCTTCATTGGCCTTTCCGTCCTCTGGAGCCACCGTAACCCGTATTCGATACCCCTCTGGCGTGGCCTCCACCTTATTCTGCTTAGCCTTTGGTATAACCCTTGCCTTTATCTTCATCAATATTCGATTCCCACACGGGCAAGCTGACCTTTATCAAAATAGTGTTTTACCTTTTTCATCTCGGTTACCAGATCAGCAATTTTAACAAATTCTTTTAGCGCAGTGTGCCCGGTAACGATTACCTCACCCTTTTTGACTGCCTTTTTAATTAGATTAATGGTTTTAGACAATGGAATAAATTTCATCTCTACCGCATCAATAATCTCATCCAGCACTAACACATCATAGTTTTTCTTAGTTATTACATCTTCCAAAAACTTTAAGCCAACCTGGGCTAATTTTTTATGCTCGCTTGGGCCCGGCTTATCCCAGGTAAAATGAGTTGGCCCAAACTGATGTATCAAAAACAGTGGGGACAATAACTTAGCCGCCTTCATCTCACCAATATTACTTCTTCCCTTCATCCACTGTAAAAAGATCACCTTTTGCCCCTGTCCGACAGCCCTTAAAGCCAAACCCAAGGCGGCCGTAGTCTTTCCCTTTCCCATCCCGTAATACAAATGTATATAATGCTCTTTACGCTTCATTAATTTCTAATATCTAATGCCTAATTTCTAGATAAACCCCAATGACCAAAATCCCAAATAATTAGGACTTGGACATTATTTAGTCATTAGAAATTTGACATTAGAAATTGCTTAGCTACATCCGGTGGTAGTGCCGCATTCTCTGCAAGAGAAACAAGTGCCATTGCGCACCATTAGCGCCCCACAAGTTGGACACGGTGGCGCATATTTTATTCCCAGTTTGCTGTTTGACTCTTCTTGATTAATCGATAGCACCGGTTGCTCTACTTCTGGTTCGTGATGATAGTTAGTATCCTCGTGTAATAGCTTAGCCGAGACATCAATTAACCCCATCGCTACCTGACGATCTAGCGGCAAAAACTCTTTGCCTAGCCATCGCGCAATATAATCTGGCATGGATTTAGCCATCGGGATATCCGGATTATCGGTAATCCCCCAGGGGTCAAACCGTAGATTTAACAGCGAATCGATAATTGTATCAGCTCCAACACCTTCTTGGAGCATTTTGGACGATAACCGAGCAATCGTGCCCAACAACCCGTTAACAACTGAGCCCTCCTTGCCAGCAGTAACAAAGATCTCGCCCAAATCCCCGCCCTCAAACCGATTGGCGGTTATATAAACCTTATGTCCACCAATCGAAAACTTGTGGGTTAGCCCAGCTCTGGTCCGAGGCATCTCCCGAGTTCGTGTTGGAATCTGTAGGGGACTCGTGGTGCCATCTTTTCTAGTTGTAAGCGGCTGCGAAGACTTACTGCCATCTCGATAGACCGCCAGAGCTTTTAGGCCCTTACGCCAAGACTCCAGGTAGATCTCTTCGATTTCTTCTATCGTCGCTTCGTTGGGCATGTTGACGGTTTTACTAATTGCCCCAGACAAGAACGGTTGAACTGCTGCCATCATCTCTACATGAGCTAAGGCCCTGATAAATCTTTCTCCATCACCGCATTTATTGGCGCAATCAAAGATTGCCAAATGCTCTTCATGGAGATGGGGCGCGCCCTCGATCTTACCGTTATCCAGCACGTACTGTTTGATTAGTGCAATCTCATCAGCACCATAGCCCAAATACTTTAACGCTGGCTCTACCGATTGATTGACAATTGAGTAACCGCCACCACCAGCCAACTTTTTATATTTTACTAATGCAAAGTCTGGTTCTATCCCAGTAGTATCGACATCCATTAACGGCCCAATCGTGCCCGTGGGGGCCAATAGGCTTACCTGAGCATTACGATAGCCATGTTTTTGCCCTAACTCTAAGGCTCTGTCCCAATCCTCCGTTACAGCGGTTTTTAAATAGTCAGGTAGCTGGCTTAATTCCTTGGCCGCCTGGTGATGTAATCGAATTACATCCAACATACTATCGCGATTAAGCGTGAACTCAGAGAATGCGCCAACCCTGCTAGCGATCTCCGCCGAAAAAGCATAGGCATGACCGGTCATAATAGCGGAGATAGCCGCCGCTAAACTTCTGCCCTCTGCGCTATCGTAGGGCAGACCCATCTGCATTAAATAGGCACCAAGATCGGCATAACCCAATCCTAAAGTACGGAACTTGTGCGAATTAAGCGCCATGTCCGGGTACGGGTAAGAGGCAAAATCAATGATTATCTCTTGCGCTAAGATAAATATCTCGACAGCATGACGAAACGCTTCAACATCAAATTCGCCACCCGCTTTTACAAATTGGGTTAATCTAATCGATGCCAAGTTACAAGCAGTATCATCTAAGAACATATACTCACTGCAGGGATTGCTGGCGTTAATCCGACCGGACATCTTGCAAGTATGCCACTTATTGATGGTGGTATCGTATTGCATTCCCGGATCTGCGCACCGCCACGCCGATTCCGCTACCATTTTCATCAGATCTCTGGCTTGATAGGTACGATGCACCTCTCCGGTTGTCCTAAATTTAGTTTGCCAAGTGCCGCCCGAGAGGTAGGCTTGCATAAATTCATCGGTTACTCGAACAGAGTTATTGGCGTTCTGTCCGGTTATGGTATGGTAAGCCTCGCCGTTAAAATCCGAATCATAACCGGCCTGAATTAAGGCAAAGGCCTTGTCTTCTTCTCGGGCTTTTAATTTGATAAAGTCTTCAATCTCGGGGTGGTCAGCATCTAAAATCACCATCTTGGCCGCCCGTCTAGTAGTTCCACCGGACTTAGTTGCACCAGCGCCCGCATCAAACACCCTCAAAAATGATAACAATCCAGATGAGGTACCCCCGTTAGACAGTTGCTCATATTTAGATCTAAGATTAGAAAAATTAGTTCCGGTACCGGAGCCGTATTTAAATAACCTGGATTCTCGTTTTACCAATTCAAAGATATCTTCTAATGAGTCGTCAATCGCCTGAATAAAACAAGCGCTACACTGAGGATGTTGATACGCGCCCGAGCTTAGCTCTACTTGATTAGTTTCGACATTGTAATAAAAGTTTTCGGTCGGCTTGTTAAGACCATAGCTCTGCCATAGCCCCACGTTAAACCACACCGGAGAATTAAAGGCGCCCTTTTGGTGGAGCAAGATATAGCTTAGCTCATCTCTAAATATCTTGGATTCTTCTAAGGTCTCAAAATATCCCAACTCTTCACCCGCTTGAGTCAGTGCATTAGCTACCCGATCGATTAACTGTTTAACACTAGTTTCACGGCCTTCGGGTGTGGGAATCCCCCGCTTTCTTAAATATTTATAAGCGGCGATGTTAACCGCAGTGTCCGACCAAAAATCTGGCGCCTCCACCTCGACATCGATCAGCGCTTTTTCTTCTTTGGCGTCATAGATATAGGCCCGCCGTTTATTCCATTTTACCCCAGCAAAGATATCATCGCCGTCGTTAGTAAAATATCTCTTCACCAGGTCGCGACCAGTGCGGGTTTTAGTCAGTGCCATCGTACTGCTCCTTTCTTCTTGGTGTCATTCTGAACTCGTTTCAGAATCTTTCTGATTCGAGATCCTGAAATAAATTCAGGATGACATTAAATTATTTAATAAATTGTTTAATTATCCTTATTGTCATTCCGACCTCTCCTCTTTGTCATTCTGACCTCTCCTCTTTGTCATTCTGAGTGAAACGAAGAATCTATAAATATTCTTATATCCTTCGTCCCGACTCGTCTGGGCTCGAGGACGACAAGTCGATCATTGATTGACTAACTTTTTAATCTCGGCTTGAAAATCGGTCACATCTACAAACTCGCGATAAACCGAAGCAAACCGAATATAAGCTACTTTATCTACTTTTTTGATGCCGGCTAAAACAATCTCTCCAATCTGACAGCTGGTGACCTCGGAATCATACTGCTCCATAATGTCGCGCACGATCCGATTAACTAAATTTTCGATAACGTTTTGGCTAATGCTAAGTTTTTCAAATGCTTTGTAAACTCCGCGCGCCAACTTATCTCGATCAAAATTTTCGCGGGATCCATTTTTCTTAACTACCAACAAATTAGGCGATTCGATTCGTTCGTACGTAGTAAATCGATGGTGGCATCTATCGCATTCGCGCCGCCGCCTTATGCTTAACACATCTTCGATTTCACGCGAATCAATTACACTCGTTTCCCCTTTTTTACAGGCCGGACACTTCACCCCGTTAGAAACTTAAAAAATAACTTCTGAAACTTTTGTGATAAAAAATTTTGCATATCTTTATTGGTTGATTAGCGAGTAGTAAAAATAATTTACCAATTATTTTTACTACGAGGTTCTAATGGGGTGAATAACAAAAACGCAAGATGTTGTGTTGCAATTAACAACGTAACACAAAATATGGTGTCTACCAAACCACTGCTAAAACCCGCTTCCCGACTACTCAAAGCCAAAAATTATCCACTTTTTCATTCAAAAACACCCCCGGCGGGGGTGTTTTTGGCTAAATTAGACCTTAACTAGCTCTTAATCTTTTTGCGGATAAAGGCCGGCACATCCAACTCGGTCTTACCTTCCTCTTCGGCGGCTTGTTTCCGTTGCTCTGGCCGCTTGCGGCTTGTTCCAACACCGTAGGTGGCATCATCAAAGCCGGTCGCCACCACAGTAATCTTAACCTCACCCTGCATCGCCTCATCGATCACCGCACCAAAAATAATGTTGGCATCTGGATCGGCCGCTTCGGTAATTATCCGGGCTGCCTCATCGATCTCGTACATCCCCAAATCTGGTCCACCAGTAATATTAAACAGAATGCCCTTTGCCCCATCGATAGAAAGCTCTAACAGCGGACTGTCGATAGCCTGCTTGGCGGCCTCTAAGGTGCGACTATCGCCGGTACCGCGACCGATACCCATTAGGGCCGAACCAGAGTTGGCCATAATCGCCTTTACATCGGCAAAGTCCACATTAATCATCCCGTGTTGAGTAATCAGATCAGAGATGCCCTGAACACCCTGACGAAGCACATCATCTACAACCGAGAAGGCATCGTACAAAGAGGTCTTTTTGTCGATTACCTGCAACAACCGATCGTTTGGGATAACGATTAGGGTATCCACCCGCGAGCGGAGCTCTTCGATTCCCTCATCTGATATCTTCTTTCGCCGTAGACCTTCAAACGAGAACGGCTTGGTAACCACAGCCACCGTCAAAGCACCTAACTCACGCGCAATCTCTGCCACGATCGGGCCCGCTCCAGTACCAGTGCCACCACCGGCGCCGTAGGTGACAAACACCATATCCGCATCTTTCAATGCATTATAAATATCTTCTTTGTTTTCCTCGGCGGCTTTTTTGCCCAAATCGGGATCGGCACCGGCACCCAATCCTCTTGTGGTCGTCTGACCAATATGCACCTTGGTGGGAGCATCGCAAAAATGCAAATCCTGCGCATCGGTATTGACCGCTACAAACTCCACTCCCTTAATCTTTGATTCGACCATGCGATTAACCGCATGCGAACCAGACCCTCCAACGCCCACAACTTTAATGCGAGCAAATACATCTTCCCCCATAAAGTCACGAACTGCTGTTCTTCTTTGTGCCGGCATCTTCTGTACCTCCTAAGTACTTATGGACTTTAATAATCCCCAATTACTCCACACTTTATCCACCCAAATTGACTTCTCATTATAACTGGGGGTTATCGGGAAGTCAAAAATCTTTTTTCTAATCAAATTGTCTGCTCCCACAAAACAAAACCGGCCAATCCCTCCCAAGTTATCCACCACAACCGGATTGTGGATAAGCCCCATTAGAGATTGCTCCCTACCCCGTCATCCTGAATTTATTTCAGGATCTATAGATGCTGAAACGAGCCTGTCCGCGGACGCGGGATGCGGCCAGGGTTCAGCATGACAATTAACTTTTTATTGTTTATTGCCGGATCGGAAGCGGGGTAAGGCCTATTTGAACCAGCCTCTGATGCGTGACAACACTACACCGATGTTTGGATCCTGGGCGTAGGCTGGTACGTTTTGTTTCTCATCCATCGCCCACATCATTAATCCAATACCAGTGGCAAACCGCGGGTCATCCAATCGGTCTACTACCCCACGAAGTTCGATTGGAAAACCAATGCTGGCAGGCAAACTTAAGTGGTCTTTGGCCGCTTCGGCGATACCGGGGAGTTTACTGCCCCCTCCAACCAACACGGCACCGCAAGGCAACATCCCGTCTCGTCCAACCTTTCGTAGTTCGGTTTTAACCAACAAAAATATCTCTGCTAATCTATCCTGGATAATCTCCGCCACATAACGTCGTGATACCATCTGGTCTTCCGATTTATCAAACTTAGATAGATCAATCTGGTCTCGATCCGATAAGGTTACTGGATTGGCCATCCCGTATTCTAACTTAACTGCTTCTGCCACCTCCAACGAGGCCCTCAGACCGATGGCGATATCAGAGGTAATATGGTTGGAGCCGATTGGCAATACTGCCGAATGATACACATCGCCATCTTCAAACACCACCATCCCAGTAGTGCCAGCTCCGATATCTATTACTACCACCCCTAACTGCTTCTGCTTTTTGCCCAAAACAGCCGTGCTGGCCGCCAGGGGGGCTAACACAAAACTATTTATTCTGACCCCGGCCTGTTCGACCGTCTTCTGGAGATTTTTAATAAACGGGGTCGAGCCAGTAATAACATGGGCATCCACCTCCAATCGCACCCCCGTCATCCCCACCGGGTCCTTGATGTTATCCTGCCCATCCACCATAAACATCCTGGGGATGACATGGATAATCTCTCGGTTGGGAGGCATCGCCACTGCTTGGGCGCTCTCAATTGCCCGCATCACATCGTCGTGATTTACCTCACCCCGGGCAATCGAAACCACACCCCTGGTGTTGGAGGCCTGAATATGCTCACCGTTAATACTAATATAGACATTGTCTATGGGTACACCGGCCATTCGTTCCGCCTCCCGAAGCGAAGCCGAGATCGCCGCCACCGTCTCTTCCACATCGGTAACCACACCCTTTCTAAGGCCACTGCCTTCACGAACACCCACACCAATAATATTGGGATGAACTTCACCCTCTTGGCGATGACCGATTACGGTCACCACTTCCGAGCTCCCTACATCGATACCGACGGTAATTTTTTCTTTCATCCCGTTAAATCCTGCACTCATTATAGGTAAGAAGCCCCACTAAGACAAATCCGATATTTTAGATGATGGTAGCCAGAATCTTGTCCTCTAACTGCTCCATCACCTCGGCATCGGCTTTATCTTCGTGATCAAACCCCAGTAGATGTAATACCCCGTGAATAAATAGTTGCGCAAATCTCTCGCGCGATGTTTCGTGGAGATCGTGCGCCTCACGCATTAGGGTCGGATATGAAATATAAACATCACCCAGGTAATTTTTATCTAGCGAATTCTCCGTCGAGACAAAATCTTTTATCTCATCATTGGCAAACGATAATACATTAGTGGATCTATCTTTGTCTCGATAGCGATGATTTAAACTTCGCATCTGTTCGTCCGAAGTAACCACTAATCCAACTTCCGAATTTTGATCGCCAGCCACTTGAGCCAACGTCATATCAAAAATAAAATGGATGAAACTCTCATCCACTCCTTCGATTCCATAGGTATCGTACCCGATAAACACCTGAGACATGTCGATACGCTTACCCTTTGAATTTTTGATTAACCAACTTAGAAACCACCGCACCATCAGCGTTCCCGGCTGTGCGTTTGATTACCGCACCAATAATCTGCCCCATCTGGGCATCCGGATTAGCCGCGACCTCTTCTTCTACGATCTTAGCCACCGCCGCTTCATCCATCATCTGTGGCAGGTACACCTCCAAAATTTTACCCTCGGCTTCTTCTTTATCACTCTGTTCAGTCCTCCCGCCCAATCTAAAACTTTCGGCGGCCTCTTTACGCTTCTTTACTTCGCGCCTAATCACTGCATGGATGGTGGACTCGTCTAACTCGTCGCCCTTAGCAATCTCCTCGTTGTGCAAAGCGGCAGATAACATCCTTAGGGTTTGTAGCTTTAAATCCTCCTTAGCCTTCATGGCTGCGGTTAGATCAGACTGAATTTGATCTTTTAAGTTCATCCCGTTAAAGATTGCCCACCACCTCGTCATTCTGGGGAGTCAGTCGGCTGACGGACGACTCCAGAATCGTAGAATAATTCATACGATCCTGGACAAGCCAGGATGACGGCTGGAATCAATTAGTAGAGTTCTTTTTTCTTCTGCACTTTAATTCGCTCCTTGCGCACGGCTGAGGCCCGACGCTTGGTTTTAGTAATAGGCTTAGTTTTAAACCGCCGTTCCTTGGCTTCGGTCAACACCTTGCTCATCACTACCAACCGGTTAAACCGGCGCATCATCGCCTCAAAACTCTCTTTTTCTTTCCTTTTGACGTTACTAGACATAACCAGATGATAACCTTAAGTTCTCCTTAAGTCAAACCCCTTACTCCTTAGCCAGCAGCACGGCGGCCTCGGTGTAGAGGCTCAGCCGTTCAGTTAGGGGTGCTCCGCCCAACAGGTGGAAGTGGAGGTGAGGCACTACCTGGCCACCCCACTTACCCACGTTCACCGTTACCCGATACCCACTATCAGCGATGTTCAGCTGGCGGGCCAGCTCCTTACATCGATAAAGCATCTTACCCATCAACTCCTTATCTTTAGGAGTAACATCAGCCAGACTCGTGATGTGTTTTTTAGGGATGACTAGCACATGGATAGGCGCATGAGGATGGATATCATCAAAGGCAACCATGTCGCGATCTTCAAACCGCTTGCTCGCCGGCAATTTTCCGGTAGCAATCTGACAAAAGATGCAGTCTTTAGCCGGTTGTTTTTTGGGGCGACTCATCTCGATTAATTATTTGACTGATAATATTTTTTACCTCGATCGCAATCAACCGCTTACTTTTATTATCTCTCTTTTCTTGGGTCAGATCATATAAGATACCAACCAACGATAGCACAAAAGTGGCATCCATCTCTTTACCTAACCCGTACTTACTCCTGACCTCATTGGTCCAGGTCTCTAAGCTTACACGTTCATCGTCTAATTTAAGCAGAGACCAAGCTAAAAAACGCATCGGCATATAGTGCCGCGGCCGGGTGGCAACGTCTATATCTACCACCCCAGTTCGCTGTTCCAGGCCATCGTAAGGAACAATTAAATGGTCTCCGTTCGGGTGGGTCCCGCCAGATTCTTACTATATCGTCCAACTCCGGCTGATGCCGCTGGGCATAAGCTCGAACTTGGTCAATAAATTTTGCATCAATTAAATGGCCAGCGACAAGCTTTTCGTCTTCTAAGATGGGTTTTACCCAACCGTCGGCGTCACCGGATAATCTCTTGCTAATCCATGTTCGCCCTTCATCAATCTCGGTTTGAGTTAGAGAGGGTCGATTTAATAAACTGTCCACCTCGTTTAGTGTATTAAAAACTCTTTTCATTAAATGAGGCTGTTTCCAAAAAATTTCTCGCGACACCGGCAGACCTTTAATATGTTCAAATAAGATATAACGCCCATCCTCGCGACTAACAACCGCTGGCACTCGAATGAGCTTGCTGCCCTCGGCCAACTCCCCTAACCGCCGCGTTTTAGCCACCTCTCCTTCGTTAAAATTGCCAACCTTGAGATTGTAGTAAACTCGATTATCCGACTCGACTAGATACATCGTGGCGACCTCTCCGTCGAGAGCCAATTTTTCTCCTCCCCTAAATCGACCAACTGGAGTAACCTCTAATTCGGCACAGATTTGGTCCAGGGGGCTAGCTTGTGGTCCGTTCTCAATCATCAACTATTTAATTAAACTATCTGCATCAATCGGCTCCCACTCGCCATCCACTTCGCGATAGACCGTAAGATGGCTAACTTTTTCGTCCGGCGAATAGACATATTCATACTGCGCCGAGCTTTTACCACGGCGATGTGCCCCGGTTACCTTTTTATCTAAAATCGCTGGCCGCACCGTGCGCACCAGCTTAACTCTCCCGATCGGCGCCTCAAAGATTATCGTTTCGATCTCGGACACATCTTCTTGCGTTTTCTCTCGCGAGAGCACCTTAAAATTCGTCAAAATCCGATCTAATACTTCTCCCCATTTATCATCTCTCATCCCGTTAGAAGCCCTTAGCAAAAAATAATTTTAACCGGTTTCGAATATATCGTTTACCCATAGCGGATTTGAGATATCGTTCTCGCGCCCTCGCATCATCCCGCTCAAGAGACACTTCATAATAAATCAACTTCCACGGTGTTCCACAGATTTAGTTGATGTATTTTTATCGCCATTGTGGGTTAAAATTCTTTTTTACAGATCGTTGGTGAATCCAGTATACAGCTTCCCGTTGCGTTGACTAACCAGAACATAAATGTACCACTTAGATTGGATTCTAATGGGACTCATATACGTTCGGCACCCTTAAACCTTTTTCCTCTAATTTTTTTAAAGTAATTTTTACTACATCCCGATCAATCACTGTCTCCTGCGCTCGATCTACCATATCTCTAATAATCACGTTTTTATCGTGGACCTCTTGATCTCCAATAATAACGGTTAGAGGGGTGTGCAATTTAGAGGCCAGGCGAAGCTGGGCCTGAATACTACCGCGACCTAAAGCACTCGATACTCGCAGATTGGCTAGTTCTAGTTTTTCGATAACTTCAATTGCTTTAGGCTTTGCCCGGTCGCCCAACTGAACAATAAATATATCGCTCTGGACCAAATCCGGCACTGCTATCGCCTGTTGCTTTAGAGTATCGATTACCCGCTCTACCCCGCCAGCATAACCAAAAGCTGATGTGTCCGGGCCGCCCAATTGTTTTATCAAAGTGTCGTAACGGCCACCACCGCCCAAAGACAGCTCTTCGCTGCCCCGCACCACTACCTCAAACACAGTGTGAGTATAGTAATCTAACCCACGCACCAACTTAGGGTCCAGTTCGTACTCCACACGCATCTCGTCTAAATATTCCAACACTTTAGTAAACCGCTTTTTGGACTCGTCGTCCAAGCTATCAATTAACGAAGATGAGATACCATCCAAGATCTCGCGACACTTGCCAACCTTGCAATCCAACACCCTTAACGGGTTCTTCTTTAATCGCAATTTACAATCGGCACAAAGATCTTTTTTATTCTTCTCCAGTAGTTTACCCAGGGCAGTCATCATCTTGCCCTTAGATCTTTCGGTGCCCAAACTATTAATCTTAATCACCACCTCTTGCATGCCCAGCCTCTCGTGGAATTTGGCTATAGTTTGAATTAACATCGCGTCTACGATCGGGTCACTATCCCCTAACAACTCTAATCCGCACTGATAGAACTCTCTAAACCGCCCGGCTTGCGGCCGATCGTATCTAAACATTGGCCCCCAATAATATAGCTGAATCGGCTGGGGCAAAGCCTGCATCCCGTGTTCGATATATGCTCGTGCCACTCCCGCCGTGCCCTCTGGCCTTAAAGTTAAACTGTTAGCGCTTTTGTCCTTAAAGGTATACATCTCCTTGCTGACAATATCGGTAAACTCACCCACGCTCCGTTTAAATAGTTCCGTGGATTCAAACGTAGGGATAATAATCCGCTCAAAACCGGCGGCTTGAGCCGCTTCTCTAAAATTGTTTTCTACCCAAAACCAATATTTCTGTTCGTCGGGTAAAATATCGTGGACGCCCCTGGGCGCCTGGATCTTTTTTTTATCTGTCATTGGATTATCAATTACTATCTCTCTCTCCGCCTACCCATCCATAACAAGATAGGAGCCGCAATAAAGATCGAAGAATAAGTTCCAATTACTATGCCAATTAGCAGTGCTAAAGTGAAAAACTTGAGGGTCGCACCGCCAAACAATGTCATCGCCAGCAATACTAACACCACCGTAAAAGAAGTATTAATAGAACGAACTACCGTTTCGGAGATACTATCATTACAGATGGTAATCAGGTCTTCGCCAGCCCGGCGACGGAGATTTTCCCGAATCCGATCAAAAGTAACAATGGTGTCGTGAACCGAGAAACCAAGCAGGGTTAACAAGGCGGCGATAAACATCCCATCCACTTCGGCCCCAAAATAATGGCTCATCACTGAGTAAGCTCCCAACAAAATAATCACATCATGAACCAAGGCAACCAATGCCCCAAAACCAAAATCCCACGAGGTCAGCGGTTTGGGCACTCGGCGAAAAGCATAAGCTAGATAAAGCATAATCCCCAACGCGGCGATGATTACGGCCAAAATCGCTTTTCTAACTATGTCGGCGCTAATCGTTGGGTCTACGCTCTCAAACCGCAACTCGGAAGCCTCGTCAAATTTAGTCTGGAGAAAGGCCAAGATGTCGTTCTTGTTTTGATTATCAATCTGAGCACTCCGGATAAAGTAGCGATCTCCCTCGGTTGATTGCGGAGCCACATCCAATCCAACCACTTGCTTATAAGCTTCGATAATCGCTGGTTTAACCTCTGCCCCATCTTTAGGACCAGCTAACTGCACCTCTAAATTAGTGCCACCAGCAAAATCAATTCCGGTGCGATAACCAAACACACTAATAGATGTGATACTAGACAGAATCAAGACCAACGAGACAATCAGCCAAATTTTACGAGCACCTAAAATATTCATCCCGTTAGAAATTCTTGGCGCAAAAATACTTTAGTTTTTTTACGCGCGCTAATTATTATGGAGTGAAGTGAGCAGTTATTCATCTTTAGTTAATGGTTTAGGGTTATCTTCGACAAATTTCTAATGGGATTCATTATTATTTTATTTCCTTAGCCCCCCATAAGCGGAAGTTGCGAGATAAGCCAGTTAGCGAGATTAGTTGCAACAAGGTATGCGAAACGGTAATAGCACTAAATAAGCTAATTACCACCCCGATGCCCAGAGTAACGGCAAAGCCACGAATCAAACCCGAGCCAAAGTAATACAAAATAATACACGTAATAATAGTAGATATGTTCGAATCGCGGATAGAGCTCCAGGCTCGCGAGAAGCCGGCATCGATAGCTGCCACGATGGTTTTACCCTCGCGAATTTCTTCTTTCATCCTCTCGAATATCAAAATATTGGCATCGATAGCCATCCCAATCGAGATAATAAAGCCAGCGATACCGGCCAGGGTTAATGTAACCGGCACTGCAATGTACACCGCTAAAGCAATTAGCGCATACATCATCAGAGCCACAGCCGCCACAAATCCCGGCAACCGATAGTAGATTAGCATAAATAACAGCACCATCAGCAAACCCAGCAAACCAGCCGCCACACTTTTATTAACTGCTTCCTGACCTAAGGTAGCGCCGATATTATTTTGCGAAATCAGCTTAATCGGTATTGGCAATGCACCAGCTTTAAGCTGAATAGCCAAGGACTTGGCTTCGGCCAAATTAAATCCACCGCTAATTACTGCTTTACCATCACTAATCTCGGTCTGAACCGTGGGAGCAGATAGCAATTTCTGATCCAAGAAGATAGCCAACGGTTTCTGGAGGTTCTTTTTGGTAGCCTCGGCAAATATCTTGGCGCCCCTACTATTAAATTCGATGGCTACCTGGGGTTGGCGAATAATCGAGTTGTTGGCTTGCGCCACCTGCGCTTCGGCGGCCACAAAATCTGCCCCGGTCAGCCCAATATCATGCCAATCGTCATAGTTTTCAGAGATGATACTGCTATTCTCATCTAAACTTTTGTCCGCAACTCCTTCTCTAAATTCCAACTGAGCGGTAGTGCCAATAATCCCAATGGCTTGGTTAACATCTTCAATCCCCGGCAAATCCACAATCACCCTGGAGTTATCTCGGGTCTTTTGAATCACCGGTTCAGCCACCCCCAACGAGTCCACTCGACGACGGATAACGTTAACTACGCCGGTTACCGCATCATCAGCACTACCAACGTTTTTGCTTAGATCGGTTTGGTATACCAAATGGGTACCGCCCTGCAAATCCAATCCCTTATGAATTTTTAGGCCGTCTTTAAATCCGATAAACTTGGCCACTGCCGGAATATCCACCACCAGCGCGACCAGTAGCACTACCACAATTATTCCCGTAATGAGACCTGTTTTTTTCAGCATTGATATCTGTTGTCCCCCGTTAGTAACTACCTATTATTAACACATTAGAGGTACTGGCGCAATTTTTCTTCTTTCTCCATCTTCTCTACCAGCTTCTTAACATCCTGATCGCGGCTTTTTTTGATCACCAAGACTGCATCTGAGGTATTGATCACTGCCACATTCTCGAGACCAACCACTGTTACTAACTTACGGTCGTCCTCGTTAAACACTAGCACATCCTTGGCTTCGATAGTTACCGCTTTACCCTTAGTCGCAACCCCCTCGCCGTCACTTTGTAACACATCATGGACCGCCTGCCAGTTTCCGATATCTCTCCAGCCCAACCTGGCCGGCAATAGCAACATCGAAGGGCCTTTTTCTAACACAGCGTATTCTAAGGCGATTTTGGTTAATCCAGGGTAAATTTTTCTTAGAACGGTATCCTGTTCGGCTGTATCCCAAGCCGCGATTATCTCTGCCAAGCCCTGATATGTCTCTGGCACATGCTGACGATATAGCTCCAGCATATGCCCCGCTCGCCACATAAATAGTGCCGGATTCCAAAAATAGTTGCCGGCCCGCATAAATTCGCCTGCCCGCGCCACATCCGGCTTCTCTACAAATCGTTTTACCTTTAAGGCTCCGTCTTCGTCTGCCGGGCTCATCTCCACCTCTAAATAACCTAACGCTGTGGAAGGGTATTCTATATGTAGCCCTACGCTCATTATCTGCTCGGGATGCTTCTGAATAATAGTGTAAGACTTACGGATGGTCTCAACATAAGCATCTTCCAACCCGTAATGATGATCTGCCCACACATTCATCACGATTGCCCCCGGGTGGCGCTTGTGGATAATCCCGGTCGCCAAACCAATAGCCGGACAGGTATTCCGTAGCTCCGGTTCTATAATCAGATTGGTTTTAGATAACTCAGGCAACTGAGCGGCAATTGCCTCAGCATAATCCGCGGTGGTGCTTAGATAGATGTTCTCCGCTGGTAATACCCGTCGCACCCTTCTCCAGGTCCGTTGGATTAGCGTATCACTGCTACCCAAAAAGGGCTTCACCTGCTTGGGGCTGCTCACTCGACTAACCGGCCACAGCCGGCTACCAACCCCCCCTGCAAATATTACTGCGTATAGGTCGTTCATAAGTTCCCACTCCCCTCGTCATTCCGGACCGGCTCGCCAGAGGCGAAGTCAGGATCCGGAATCCAGGCAAAAACATTATTTTTATTTTCTGGATCCCCGATGTCGAAGCGCTGATGCTTTCGACTCGAGGACAATACCCGATACACTTTACATATATAGTATGCCGATACGCAGACCTTGTCCAATCGCAATTTTCAGCCACCACAGCTGAATTTATCAAAATACGCCACACATTTGTTGCCCATTGCTTGCCCCATTAGAGATTCTTGGCAAAAATACAAGGTATTTTTGCGGCTCACCCTCTCGCCAACAGGGTATAATCTTGGTGGATGCTGATATCAACCCTTGCAAACATAATGGTAAATCTCTAATTGGGTGAAAAAACGGCTGTTTATCGCCATCAACTTCGACTCTGCCACCAGGCTGGCTATTGCTCGCCTGATGTCGCAACTCCCCAACCAGCCGGGGCTAAACAAGGTCAAGGTTGATAATCTCCATCTTACCTTATTATTTTTAGGCGATACCGAAGAGGAGCTAATCCCCCAAATCTCTCAGCAACTGGATGAGGTGTGCAAAGATTTTAGCTCCCTGAGCTTAAAATTTGGCCGTTTGGGCGGCTTCCCCGATCTCAAACACCCCCAAGTCATTTGGATTGGGCTGGAGGGTAACCACCTTAGCCAGCTCCACCAGGTCATCGCTGAGCGGCTATCCCCCCTAGTGCCAACAGCCGACACCAAGCCCTTCCGCCCTCATCTAACCGTCGCCAGATCTAATTCTCACCTCCACCCAGAATCTACCGTTAAATTTCTTCTCCAACTCAGCCAACAACCCGTCAATCTGCCCCCGGTAGCAGTCTCTCAAATAGACTTAATGGAAAGCGCCCTCGCGGCGGGTGGCTCTATCTATAAAAGAATATCCACTCACCCCTTCCGTCGTCCTGGCTTGTCTGCCCGCCCGTAGCCTTGGCGCAGGAGGGTCCAGTACCGTATAATTCTACGATTCTGGAGTCAGCCGATGATCATCGGCTCGACATTGGGAATCCAGGCCTGGATCCTGAATCCGAACTTGGCCCTTGGCCAGTCAGTCCAGGATGACAAGGGTAGAAGGGTCCAAAAAAACCTTTGACAAGGGTGTTTTTTTATGATATAATAGGATAATTGGGTCAAGACTGCTATCAAAGATAGTAACCAAAAAATAAAAATGAAAAACTGCAAGCCCCGTTGGGCAAAATCCATGATTGATTGGGTCGAGCGAGAACTGACCGCTGTATTGGCGGTCGCGATTGTTCTCGCTTTTATCTTTAGCCAATCTCTGGCCACTGATGAAACTACTGTTGATGGCCTGGTATCTACCACTACCGGTAGCGCCACTATCCAACAAGTTAGCGCCACTACCCTATCAGAAAGTGGAAACAAGTTGGTGTTTGGCATCAATATCGATGGCACCACTAATGAGACTACTGCATGGACTGGCACAGAACCGGTTAACTTGGGCAACGGGCTTTATATGCTTGGCAGTGCTACAGTTACTACTCTGGTTAATCCTGGCACCTATAACCTAAAGGTAACTGCCAAAGGCGGTGCGGTTACAATCAACTCCATTACCTATACCTTTGGTGGTAGCTACGGTAGCCAAACTAAGCAAGTTGTTCTGGCAAGCAACCAGATGGTAGTTGCCTTCTCTGCCGGAACGACCATTTATTCAATCGAAGCGGTTACCTCCGCTGGCGATACTTCGTCTGGCTCCGGTTCTACTGGGACAGGTAGCTCCACTGGCTCATCTGCTACCACGATAATTCCGATTACCAGTATCAGTGCCCTACCTTCTCAAAAGACCATCGTTATTAATAAAATAAATCAGGCCAAATTCACTCCCATAGCGCTGGTCCGCAACTCGCTCAACGATCTGGTCAACGATGTCCCCGTAATTTGGAAATCCAGCGATTCTTCAATCGCTTCCGTAAATAGTGAGGGCGTTGTTACCCCGATTAAGCCAGGCACGGTAACTCTTACGGCTACAGTGGCCGGCACTACCTTAGAAGCGGCCATATCATTAAATATATTACAAGAGGTTAGCATCCCGACAGTTGATATCACCCCTAAAGAACCAGCTGATACCGGGTCAAGCCTGCTGGACAAATTAGCTGATAGCTTAACTGGTAATAAAACCGTAGCCCCCACCACTGGTGGAACTACTCCTGGCAAAACCCAGGCCGATTTAGATAAATTAGCCGAGGAATCGAGCAAGGTGGCCGAACAACCCGCCACTTATCCAGGCGCTCCAGAGATAGGTGAAGGGGATGCTTTAGATGCCTACGCCGCCGCTCAAGCCCAACGCTACACCGAAACCGGCAAAACCCAGGTAACTCAGAAGCAAATCAACGCTATCGTTCAACAGCAGACAACAGTGACCGCCAAAGTAACCGCTCGATTAAGAATAGGCGCGGCTGAGATTGGTCAGACCTTCCGCGAGATGTTTACCGGTAAGACCATCGTTGATGGCGAGGTTGTCCAGAAGAAAAGCGTAGCCAAGATAATCGGAGACTGGTTCAAAAACATCTTTGTTTCAGGCACCAGTGCCGATGACGGCGGCGACACCAATCCTCTAAGTACCGTGGTAGGCGGTCAAGACGAGGAATAAGCCTGTTTTCGAAATCAAAATGAAAGTAAATAGCAGGACTAACAAGAAAGTAAAAAGCACCTTTCTTTGGATAACTGAAGAGTGGCTTATTATTCTGATAGCCGTACTGATTCTCCTTGCTATTGCTATAAGCGCCGCCGGAGCAAGAACATTGCTTAATCCTACTATTATCATTGGTCCTGGCCAAACGATGAGCGCGAGCGTGGCTGGCACCGAGGATCAGGAATAAACAAAAAACAACTGATTTACTGTTGAGGAGGGAGTGATTCTAGGGAAGCTAGAATCATTTTTTTATCTACACCAGCATGGCAATCCTCGCTCAAACTTAGCGCTCTTGTTAGGAACTCGCGAGCCTGAACGGAATCTTGTTTAGCTATAACTTCGCCCAAGAATCTATAGGCATCCATGGCCGATTGATCCATCCCTGCGCCAATAAATGCCTCGGCTTGTTTCGCGGTTGGGATAATGAAATCCTCCAGATCAATATACCCATCAATATAATCCGCATACGCAGTTATATAAGTACCAATCATGCCGATCCGCTTGTCGTCTGACTTAATACTAGCCAACTTTGCTCTTGCAGATAAGGTATTGGGTTGCTTAGCACGCAGATAGCAATGTGCTAAATCAACACTAATGGCAGAAAATGTAACAATGTCTGTATTCACAAAGAACTCATTTGCTTTATCTAGATAACCCTCTGCTGTAATAAAATCACCCAATGCTATATAAAGTGATCCCAGGCCAAGATTGCTCCAAGCTCGAGTCTTTGGACGAAACACCCGAGTGGTAATATCCAGAGAGCGGTCTAGTACAGCTTTGGCCCCGTTTTCATCACCCAACCCACGCATCACCTCTGCCTGATTATTTAAATACAAGGCCTGGGCAGGTAGATCCCCATCTTGCTCGGCCAATGTTAAACATTCGCTATAGTAATTGTTAGCTAATTCTAACTCTCCAAGCCTCTGATGGATTATGCCCAAACCATTAAGAGAAGACCTAACGGCATCACGATCGCCAGTCATGCGAGCATAGTAAACCGCCTTCTCAACTAAGCCCTTAGCTCGGACCAAGTTATCGACCCCCTCTGATCTGCGATAATAAGCACCGATGCGTTTATAAGTATTGCTGAGATTAACAGCTATTAGTCTTCTAAAATTATCGGGTAATCTATCTAATTCACCCTCTTGTTCAAAGGGTTTTAGGATATCCAGCGCCACCTCGTAGTATTCTCGCGCCGCTCGTTCTGGCTCCTTATCCCCCACTCGCAGACCCAAATCAGATAGAATCCAAGCGTGATAAGCCGCCCACTCAACCGGGCGGGCTTCTCTCCCATCCTCCCCACCATAGTAACGATGAAATAGCTCGTGAGCCGATTCCAGTGTCGCCACTTCATCTGTTTGCCGGGCTAGACTGTTCCAGATAAACCGGATAAACAACAATCTTTCGAGTTGCTCTTTCACAGCCTCAAGTTTCTGCTGTTCACTCATCCCTGGGAAGCCCTGTCGCTCCAATTCATCAAAGGCTTGTACCCCACGCTCCAACACCGAGATAGCGCCAGACTCCTCACCATAGTTCCGTAATTGCCGGCCATACAGATCAGCGTATTCCAATATCTTAAATAGGTTGCCGCTGTTCTTAGCATGGAAAAACTTAGAAGATAGCTTATCCTGCTTACCCGGATAGTCAGTTTCTAAAATAGTTAGGATAGCTTCGTGGGCGGAGTGTTTTTCTTCTATCTTGGCAATGTTGTTATAGATGGTTTCTTGAGTTATCCGGTGGACAAACCCAAAGTAGCCACCGTCCAAATCATCAATTACACTGTGGTCTAACATCTCCTCCAAACACATGTCTAAGCGCCGTTCCGGCATGCGGGTAATTTTAAGCAACATCGCCCGGCTTGATTCCAAACCTAAAATAGACATCGCTCGCGCCACCACCTGCGAGTTAGAACTTAGGGCGGCTATCTTCTTTTCTTCGATATCTACAATGGTGCCAACCTTCTCCCATAACTCCTGCTGTTTTTCATCGGTTAGATAATAGTTGCGAGTAGCCTTAACCATCTCAGCGGTTTCGCCCGGCAACGGATAATCGCCAAAGTGCCACTTGCCGGTTTCGGGATGCTGGACAAACACGCTCACTCCCAAATCGGAGCTCATCGCCAAATGAGATAAAATCTCTTGCACGTAAAAGATGTTGCCGTGCGAGGCATCTTTAGAAAACACCCGCGAAATAACCTTGGCGGCCGCTAATTTGTTGCGCGAGAGTTCCCCCTCGTCCATCGAAAAGACCGAGCAGACCAGCGGCCATACCCACTCCTTGTTATTTTCAAACCAGGTGATCTGCGCGTTGCGTAGTTTAAGATAGTAATCGCGCTTGGCCGCATCGGTCGCCCCTTCTCCCGGATACTCCGGCGGCTCAAACGCTGGGAACGGCTCGATATCCAGCTGATAGGTCTGCTCCGGCAGATTATGTTTAAGCCCATCAATAATCACTTTTTCGACATCATTAGCCGAAGGCCGGGTGGGAACAGCCCAAACCAGCCCATCGTCAGCGGTCTCGGTCATAAATCCAACCAGCAGATCGGCGGATTGTTTATCGATAAATTGCCAATCATCCACAAAGATTACTGGAACCTCCTTGCCAACTGATTGACGATTGAGCCGAAGTATATCTTGCATTAACTTAAGCGTCTCGGCGCGCTGTTCGGTTCTATCCAACCACTTAACCCGATCGGTTGGCATAAAGGCTGTATCTAACACCGCATTTAATAGCGCCATCCGCTCTGTAATATCTGCCGGCAATTCTCGGCTTAAAATGCGCGCCTCTAAATCTTTCGGGTCTTCGATATCTTCCGGAATGTCTAATAATTGATGAACAAACTGTTTGGCCGTGCTCAATGGCAATTTGCGATTGGCTTCATCAGACCGGACATCAATCTTGTATATCCGGCCAGCTTCTAAGTTGTTGGCGATAGATTTAGAAACCACCGCGGTTTTACCTACACCAGCCTCACCCTCAACCACCAAAATCTGACTTTTACCGGTAGCTATAGCCAAATCAATAACCTCGTCAATCTTACCCTCTTCTTTCTCGCGACCGACTATCTTCTCGACTTCGGCGTAACGCCCGGCTCGATAATCTATTTTGTCTACTATAAAAGTCTCGACCGCGCCCACGCCACGTAGCTCCAGCTCTCCTCCCTCACTACACCGCAAGCGATGGCTGGCTCTTCGGTGGGTTGTACCGCTAATTACTACTCCGTTTTCCGGCGCCGACTGCATTAATCTCGCCGATTCGTTTACTCGTTTACCCACTCGGGTAAAGGTTTGATTCCCATCAACTCCGGCTACCCCAGAAAAGGCATAATCGGTAGAAATACCCGCTCTAAATGGAAGGTTATGCTTGACTAAAACCTGGCCAGATTCGTAGGTGGCTCGAGTAGCATGATATTCGTTGCTCGGCCCGGAAAATGTAGAATAAACAACGCCCTCACCAGTGATTCGCTCCACCGAACCGTTGTTCTGCTCGACAATGTGCAATATCCTACTAATTGGTTGGTTCAATTGCTGGTACAACTCTGCCTCGCTCTGTCCGTTGCTCAACTTCTCTGTCATTTGGTATAGACCAATTACCTTAGTAAAGGCGGTAGAGACCCGCGGGTACTCCCACGACGGCTTAAATTCAACTGGTCTCCCCTCTTCGAAAGCAGAGACTACCGCTGATTTCATTTCATCACGCCGATCCCGGGGAATGTGCGCCTCGTAAAATCGATTCAACTCCTCGAGGGGCACGTCTGTTTCTACCTCGCGGAGCTCGATTGCGGTAAGGTTTGGTTTGTCCTCGCCGTGCAGAGTAGATAGCACATAGTTACCGGCTTCGATACCCTTAAAATATGATTTGGGTAGAAGTTGACGCACCGATGAACTAACAGCTACCTGATGTTTCTCCGGATCGGCAAACCGCTGAAGGGCATCCGCTCTTGGGATTACCTCGCCAAATACGGCAAAACATCTGAGATAGTCATCACCTAAACTGGTAACCACTAAATCGTCATCTCCCTTATTAGTACAATCTACGCCTACCCGAAAAGTTAGATCGATCGACTCGTCCTTAAATTTGACGGGAGGCAAAGTTTTGGCGGATTCCTGAAACTGGCTAGCTACAAACACTGCCCGACGAACTGCCTCGGCTGAGTTTTCGTCTGGCAGGCTGGGAAAAAATATCCGCCTGCCGTCACCTTCGGCGGTAACCATCGTACCACCGTACTGTTCGGCAATACCCAGTAGCCTGGCATCGGCCTCTTCCATCAGCAACCCCAACTGTTCGCCAGCCAATTTTTCGCCCACCTCATCAGCTAATCGAGTGGTGTGTTTAGAAAAATCTTTGGCATCGGCAGATATTAAAGCTCCGTGTAGATGACGAAATCCTTCGTGTAAATCATACGACAATAACTCCGGGGTATGCCCGTGGAGTAGCTTAAGAAATTCACGAGTCTGGTAAGGATTAACTTCCGTAGATTTTTCTACCTCCACCAACTCCAAACCGGCCGGTTCGACCTCTGTCGATGCCGACCTACCATCGTTCGGCGGTTCCCCATTATGGGACGGTTCCGCTAAAACAATTCCATCCGGATTAGTGGGAACCTGGTCTGGTTCTTGCTTGATATCGCCCTCGTTGGTCATAACACCTGATTATACCTGATATAGAATTATCCGCTCCCAGAGCTAACTATCCTACCACTTCTCCCCTCTTTTGTCAACCCCGTTAGAAGTCCGGAGAAGCCCTGGGAATAATGCAGAGCCACAGCGCATTAGTTGTCGTTTCACTATCCGCCAACCCCATTACATTAGCCAATCTCATCAGCGACTTCTAACGGGGTCAACTGGCGCCGTTTACCTTGCGGCGTCATCCCCGCCCCCGATCGTAGTCGAGGGTAAACTCCGGCGGGGACCCAGACAGAAAAAGAAAGTTTTTGTTTCCACCTGGATCCTGAATAAGCTATTTATAATGAGCCTACGGCAGTTAGGTGTTTTCAGGATGACAGGGGGTAAGGTTAACAAATGGGGTCAACCCAATAAAAAACTCCCAAAAGTTCGAGACCACATTAAAGCGATCTCAATCCTGAGGGAGTTGTTGTTCGAGGCGATCTTGGTCACTTCTGAAGAGTGACCACATTAATCTAACCCGGCGCTACTGCCGGTAATCATTTCACAAATCGCCCGATGTGGACATGGTCGGATAGGATATATTCCCCAGGTCCATCGACACGGAACTCCAACCACATATAGCCGGCATCGTAGTTCGATCGATCATTTGGGGTAATTAGCCGCTCTGGGCTTTCTTGCCCAAAGACTATGTACACCGCCGCAGCGATAAAGCCAATCTGTTGCTTCTCGGTTTCCGTGAAGCGCCAGCCATAGCTGACAGTGTCCCCATGGATACCAATATCCTGCTCACCGCCGGTAAATGTCTTCCAGCCGTTGCCGGCGTCATAGTAGTACCCGGGTGTGCTGGGGGGTCCGCCACCACCGAACAGGCCACTGCCAACCGACGAGCCACCGAAGCTCTTGTGCCCCTTCGGGCACGCTGCTACCCCTATGCAAACGATTGCCAGGAGTAAGAAAATTATCAACGAACGCACTTTCTTCACCTGCCCTGCTCGGGCCTTAAATAGTCGCTGGTCCTTCTTATAGTCTGCTCTGGGAGCTAAAAACCAAGCGCCACCCAAAGAATAGCACCTCTTTTACTTTTGTCCACCCCGCCAGCCATCCTGAAAAAATCTAACCCAAATCCAATAGTATACACAGTAGCTACTGTGTATACTGCCCTACCGATTGCGCAGATAGTCAGAGATGTAGTAATCAAGTTGGCCGGAAAGGATGGCAGCACGGGCGCCCTTGATTAACGAATAGTTGTGATGCCAATTGTGTACCATCAACCTTCGGATGGTCTCATGATCTTTTTGTTTAAACCCTGCCCGCAACTTTGCTCTTGAGATGTTAGAACGGCAAGTTGGGCAATCGCACAACGGATCTAACACTTGCTCATCTTTTTCAAATTCGGCGTTTCGGATATCAAAATATTTACCGCCAGATACCCAGACTCGGCCATGCCTGCCCTCTCTGGTGGCCGCGATACCATCAAAGGTGTCTATCCCCCGCTTAATACACTCCAAAATATCAACCGGCTTGCATATGCCTAACAGATGCCTCGGCTTATCGTCTGGAAGTCGCTTTACGCAAAAATCCACTGTGTTGTACATCGCCGGCCTGGGTTCGTTCCACGCTAATCCACCAATTGCTATTGCCGGGATGCCGCGGTTTAACTGCCTGCGCGCGTCCCACAAGCTAATTAATCGTGCTAATTTATTTAATCCGCCCTGCGAGATGTAATAAAGCCTATCATCCGCTATCCCCCGAGAACGTCGGTGCCAAACGGCAGTCATAAAAGCTGACCAAATAAACTTGAGCGGATTTTTATCCATCGTATAGACCGTGTTATCCAACGGCATAATTAAATCCACGCCCGCAGCTTTTCCCCACTCCACCACTTCATGCGGAGTGATAAAAGCTCTCTTGCCGTTTAGATTAAATCCGATACCAGAAAAATTCTGATGCAGATGTTTACCCAAACTCACCATCTGAAATCCACCGGAATCCGCCATCGTTGGCCCCGCCCAGCTTATTCCCTCTCGAATGTCTTCTGCCCCTCGTTCTCTTAGCCAAAAGGTATTCCGCAACAAAATCACATCCCGAGCATCCGAGATATCCGAAGGCACAAATCCCCAGCTCTCCAGCGCCTTGGTGTAGTTTAGAGTAATAGACGGTGTAGCTATATCCCCATGGGCGGTTCTGAGTACCCCAGCCCTCGCCTGGCCGTCTCTGCCCTGAATATCGAATTTAATACTCATAGCTCTATTTAACAGCAAATCCCGGTTTATCCGGGATTTGCTGCTGTTGCCTGCCCGTCCGTAGTCCCGGCCTATCGGGACGAAGGGGGGCTTATTCCTAAAGAAGGATCAATGTCATACGATTCTGGACAAGCCAGAATGACGGTTACTGAAGCTCGACAGTAGCGCCCGCCTCTTCGAGTTTTTTCTTGATCTCTTCGGCCTCCGCTTTCTTGACGCCTTCCTTGATCACTTTCGGCAAAGCATCGGTCATATCCTTAGCTTCCTTAAGACCCAAGGTGGTTACCTCGCGGATGGCCTTGATTACACCAATCTTATTGCTACCGGCCGAGGTAACATTAATGTTAAACTCGGACTTTTCCTCCGCAGCTGGGGCATTAGCGGCACCAGCTCCGCCAGCAGCCATCATGGCAACCGGAGCGGCGGCACTTACGCCAAACTTATCTTCCATAACTTTGACTAGTTCGGCCAACTCTAACACCGACATCTCGCCGACCATATCGACAACTTTTTTGGCGTTGCCGGATAACTTACTTGCATCTGCCTTTTTCTCGACAGTTGCAGTCTCGGTTTGGACTTCTTGCTTCTCTTCGTCTGCCATATCTACCTCTAAATTAATTAATATTAATTTACCCTGAGCGTAGCCGAAGGGCTACATCTCAATTTTTAAATTATTTTGATTGTAAAGCTTTAACGGTGTTATAAAAGCCCTGCAACGGACCATTCAACACCCGAACAAATCCACTAATCGGAGCAGACATACTGCCAACCACTTTAGCTAATAATTCTTCGCGGCTTGGCAACTGCGCTAACTGCAAAATAGTGGCCAGCGCCACAACCTGTTTGTCGATTACGCCGGAAAAAACTTTAACCTTATCGCCACTGCCCTGAGCAAACTCATAAACCAATTTGGCCACCGCTACTTCATCCTGGCCACCAGTAGCAATTGCGAGCTGACGATTAACCTTGCGCACATCCCAATCCTTAATACCAGCTTCCTCGGCGGCTTTAGATAACAAAGTGTTTTTAACAATTTGAAATTTTACTCCCTGCTTTCCCGCCTTCTGTCGAAAACTAGTCAGATCAGACATAAGTAGACCACTAAATTCAGCGGCCACTGTCGCTTTGCTCTCGGATAAGCTCTGAGAGAGCTTAGTTAGTTCAATCTCTTTTTGGGCTCTAGTTTTTGGCATATGTTAGTCTGTTAGCAAATTAGCATATTGGCAGGTCAGTATTTGGTCAGTAAAAAAATTCGTCTCCTCCGAGACGAACGCTAACCAGCTAACCTGCTTATGGGCTAACCTGCCAACATTCCTTCTCGGTAGGATTTAGTTTAGTACCTACGGTCTTAAAAGGTGTAACAAAGGAAGTCTACTATAGGCCCGAAGGGGTGTCAACCCCACTGACCGATATGGTATAGTTGGGAGTGAAGTTATTCCAAATTTAGGAGGTGGAGTGATGAGCAATTTGACACGACGTTTTACTGAAGAGGAGCTAACCCCCGAGGAGCTCCACATCCTGAGCCGGTTCGTTAGCAATCCGAACGGCGAGGTGTTTGTGGTGAACGATCGAGAACTACCCGGATTAGTCGGGGCAATATATGCCCGCTATTCCCGGGCAGCCGGCGGATTTCAGCGAACTTTGTTAAAAGAGTTTGTCAATGAAAACGGCGAGCCCAAAACGAACAAGGCTGATGAACTGATTCGCCGAGTACTAATCGCTTTCGGTGATGATTCGGTCGGAGAGCTGGAAGGTGCCCATCTATCGATCGAAAATATCTCCAATCTGGCGACCAAAGAGATCGAAGACCGTCGAATCGGCTTATCCCCGATCGAGCAGTCTTCGCGCTACGTTACCTACGACCAAAAAGACATTCATGGTCGGTGGCGCTACCTGAGAGATAACGCCATCCTGAACTCACCGGTAGGAGGTCAGTACGTCGCTACCATGGACGAGATCTTCGCCACTTACACAGATCTGGCAACTAAGTTGGAGGAGTATTTCCGTATCCAGCATCCGATCGAGGAGGTCGAATACCAGATCCGAGATGGTCGACCCAAGCAGCACTTAAACGAACTGACTGATGAGAGCGAGATCAAAGACTTTAAGCGAACCTATAAGACAGACGTCCACACCCGCGCCTGCGACACCGCCCGCATTCTATTGCCAGCGGCGACACTGACCAACGTTGGATTGTTCGGCAACGGCCGCGGTTTTCACAATATGTTAAACTCGCTCTACAGCCATCCACTACCCGAGATGGTGCGCATCGCCGAAGAAGCGCACCAAGAGCTCAACCAATCGATTCCGCGTTACGTCGAGCGGGCGGCGGCTAGCGCCTATCTGATGGATACCCGATCCCGAATGCGCCAGCTAGGCACTGAGCTCTGCTCTATCGAACAACTCCCTATTCTACCGGGGCATCGGGTGGAACTCCTGCCAGCAACCGATCTAATAACCTCAACCATGGCTCAGATGCTCTTCCCTTACACCGAGCTATCCAGCGCCCAGTTACGGGAATTAGCCGAAGGGTTAGCACCAGAGCAACGCCGTCAGTTGATTGCTACTTATCATGGGCAGCGAGAAAACCGGCGCCAACGACCCGGCCGCGCATTGGAAGATGGTTACCCGATCAAGTTCGAATTCCAGGCAGATTTCGGCATCTACCGCGATCTGCATCGGCATCGGATGCTCACCCAAGAACGCCAACTACTTTCTACTCGCTTAGGTTTCGTTGAAATTCCGCAAGCCTTCCACGATATCGGCGAAACTGCAGCAGTAGAGCGCTGCATCCAGCTTTCTCGCGACCTGTACGAGGCGATGCGCCAAGCGTTGGGAGTAGACTACGCCCAGTACGCCGTCTTATTTGGATTCAATCTCCGCTGGACAATGGGAATGAACATTCGCGAAGCGATGCACCTACTGGAACTGCGCACAATCGCTCAGGGTCATCCCAGCTATCGTCGGGTTGCCCAAGAGATGCATCGGCAACTACTGACTCGTTATCCGGAACTGGCCGCCGAGATGAAGTTTGTCGATTACAACGACTACGTTTCCGCCCGCGGAGCATCCGAGGCATATCAACGCCAAAGAGAGGCTAAGCTCTCTCAGTGAAGCATTAACCGATTACCAACCCCCGCCGAAAGGCGGGGTGTTTTTTAAATTCCTAGGAGAGCCCGAGCCTGCGTGGCGATATCCTCTATCCCCTGTTCGCCATTGATGGATTGCATATGGGGATAGTTTTCCATTAGCCGAAGATAGTTCTGCCGAATGGCCGATAGTTTTTCTTCGTATTCAAAAAATTCCCGCGTCTCTCCCCGACCCTTTACCCGCTCCACCGCCACCGCCGGGCTAACATCTAAAAAGAATGTGGTATCGGGCAATGGGAATTGTTGGTTTAGTTCTAATAATGTCTGATAATTGGCACCACTACCAGTACCGTAAGCCACTGTGCTCGGCACATACCGATCGCAGATTACCCACTCACCATTAGCTAAGTGTTGTTTGATCTCCTCCACATGAACTCGCCGATCATCAACATAAAGCTTTTGAAATTCTAACGGATCATTAGGCATCGGCAACTCTCCCCGCAAAGTTGCTTTAATGGTTCGCCCAGCCTCGGTGAATAGGGTAGGTTCGTTAGTCAGCCACACCGGCACACCATGTTCGGCGATATAATCGGCTAATAATTTGGCCTGGGTAGTATGGCCAGAACCATCAATCCCTTCAAATACAATAAATCGATTATTCTTCATTTACCCCGTTAGAGTTAGGAAGCGTTGGCGCTTCCGTTAGCTAATTAATATGACCAACCAGACCGTTCCGGCAAACCGGAACTAGATTCTTCGGCTAACGCCTCAGAATGACACAATCGAGAAATTTTTGTAATTTATATTTTTTAATTAACTTGCCACTTATCACTCATCACTTTTCACTATCTCGTCTGTACTCCCAAATCCCCCACGGCTTACTCCAGCTAATTCGGTCAACTCTTCGAACTCAGCCTGCTCAACCTTAACAAAAATACCTTGGCCAATCTGCTCACCTCGTTCAACAATAATCGGAACATTACTTACGTTTTGAACCTGAAATCTAATCTCATCATCAGGACCACAGTAATCTTGATCTACCACGCCGATGGCATGAGGCTTGATTAGGCCAGGTTTTTTAACTGGCGTACTGCTTCTCATGGTCAGCAACAACATGTAACCAACCGGCGTCTGTACCACCACATTGCTGGGAATCCGCGCAATCTCGCCCGGATTAATTACAGTGGTTTCGCGAGTAACCAGATCAAAACCAACCGAACCAGTAGTCTTATATACCGGCAGGGACAGCGTAGTGTCGATACGTTTAATCTTAACTTGCATATCTTCCTTCTGTCATCCTGAATTTATTTCAGAATCTAGATTCTGAAATTAGTTCAGAATGACATCGTATTAAAGCGAGCTGAGATCCACCTTAATTCCAGGGCCCATAGTCGAGGCCAACACTATCTTTTGGAGATATGTGCCTTTGGCCGAAGCCGGACGAGCACTAGATAATGCCTTAAATAAAGTAGCAAAATTGCTCGTTAATCCATCTTTACCGAGCGAAATTTTGCCAAAACCAACATGAATAATGGCATCCTTGTCTAGTCGAAATTCGACCTTACCCTTTTTGAATTCGGTCACTGCTTTGGTTACATCCTTGGTTACCGTACCGGTCTTGGGGTTAGGCATCAAACCCTTGGTACCCAAAATCTTACCGATCTTGCCAATTTTAACCATCATCTCAGGGGTAGCGATAGCCACGTTAAATCCCAGCCAACCATTTTTGATCTTTTCGACCAGGTCCTCACTACCAACAAAATCAGCACCCGCCTTTTTGGCTTCTGTAGCCTCGGCACCTTCAGCAAACACTAAAACCGTGGTGTCCTTACCCAATCCTGCTGGCATCGCCACCGTTCCCCGAATATTTTGGTCAGCCTGCTTAGGGTCCAACCCAGTTTGAATATGCGCTTCGACCGTAGCATCAAACTTAACCGGTGATGTCTGCACCAATAAGTCCAGCGCTTCTTGAATCGGGTATAACTTAACCCGGTCAACTAGCTTGACCACGTCTAAATACTTCTTGCCTCGACCCCCCTTTGCTCTGCGGGCTACGGAGGGCTGCACCTCGCTTACCGTCGTCTTCTTACTGACCCGCTTACCCGCTGATCTGCTAACCTGCTTTTTCGTATCTACCATCACACCTCCTCGTGGTTTTACCCCGTAGCGACATACCGCTGAAATTGCGGCTAAGCAATTTCCGGTTTGTCCGGTATGGGGACTAGCGCCGTTAGGCTCCCACAATTATGGATATAACCTTTCGTCATCCTGAATTTATTTCAGGATCCATGTGCTGAGACTAGTTCAGCATGACATTTTTTAATTGCCGTTCCCGTTACCAATTTCAACGCCCATATTTCGGGCTGTACCTTCGATAATCTTCATCGCGGCCTCTACATCTTCGGTATTTAAATCGGGCATCTTGCGTTCCGCAATCTCCCTAAGCTGTGCTTTCGACAGCTTGCCTACCTTGACCTTGTGGGATTCACCGGAGCCCTTGTCTAACCCCGCTGCCTTCTTAATCAGTACCGAGGCTGGGGGTTGCTTGAGAATAAACTTAAAACTTCTGTCTTCGTAGATAGTTACCACAGCCGGGATAACCATCCCCGATAGGGCCGACGTCTTCTCGTTGAACTCCTTACAAAACTCCATGATCTGAATACCATGGGGACCTAGAGCAGTACCAACTGGAGGGGCCGGGTTTGCCTTTCCTGCCTCTACCTGTAGCTTAACTATCGCGATAACCTTCTTAGCCATATTTATCTTATGGAGTAGTACTTCGATACTATAAAGCCACCCCCCAGGGGTGTCAAGCGCCCAGGCCCATCTTAAGCAACGACCCGCGAGCCAAATAGCTGGATAGTTTTGGCCACCTCCTCGGGGATACCGTCAATACAAGGATAGTTCTTAACCTCTGTAGCGTTGACCCAAGCATATGCGGTAAACCCACCCTTTTCTGGGATCACCTCTCCGCCCAAGTACTTGGCCGCAACTTTTACCATCATCACCGGTATCTCGTCTGGACGGACAAACGCCACACTGTTGATATATACCAAATCCGTGGTATCAATCTCTACGTTGGCCTCCTCTTTGGCCTCACGTCTTAGTAAATCCTCCAACATATCGTTATAATCCAACACCGTGCCGCCATTGATGTTGGTGGGGTGATTTAGATCGATATCCCCCCACTCTAACTTCCCACCTGGCATCGACCAGCGACCCGGATGAACCTTTTCTCTTTCATCTCTTTTTAGGATTAAACACCGGCCATCAGATTCCCGGTAGACCACTACATTGCCTACAAAATAAAACAGTTTATTTTGTTTGGCGTTATCCAAACTGATTCTAGTCGCTACCATAGCTTAAACCTATCATCCAACCTCGCATAAGACAACGCGACCAGCCGTTAGGGCTAGTCGCGGTTTGCTCAACAATGCGAACAAAATTACGCCGCTGCTTCGTCCGTACCACCGGCAGGCTGGTCGCCTTCGGCAGGCTTCTCTTCGGACGCAGGCACTTCTTCTGCGGTGTCAGGAGACTGAACAGGTGCCTCTTCAGGCTTCTGGGAGTCATCCTGAGGGGTAGGGGTAATGGGAGTCATGTTCTGATCATCCATCACAAACCTCCTATGAGTTAACCAATATAGTGCTCGTCTATACTAACAAACGGGCTAATAAAAATCAAGGCTTTTATCAGTCCCAGACCATTTTTCTGGAGCCGGAGAGAGGAGTCGAACCCCCAACCTTTGCTTTACAAAAGCACTGCTCTGCCATTGAGCTACTCCGGCTTAATCTTAGGGTTACGATTGGAAAGTTGCCCATGCTACGCTCCAAGGAGCTACGCAGGGCAGTCTTCGCTTTTTGTGGGCAAAGCCAGGCGTAGCTACCGTTAGGTAGCGAAGACTGGAGCCCGCGAGCAGATTTGAACTGCTGACCTACCCCTTACCATGGGGTTGCTCTACCAACTGAGCTACGCGGGCTGGTGCCGAGGCTAGGATTCGAACCTAGGAAGGCATAAGCCAACGGTTTTACAGACCGCTCCGTTTGACCACTTCGGTACCTCGGCTTTATAAATTTTCAGGTGCTAAATTATTTTAGCTTTTCTTCTGCTTCTGCCAAGAGCTTTTTGTATTCGTCGTTATGCGGCTCTAAGATTAAAGCTTTTTCGTAGGCATCGGCTGCCTTGCGATATTTTTTAGACATAAAGTAGGCCAACCCCAAATTCATAAACCGAGAAGCCACTTTATTGTTAATTGCAATGGATTTTTCGTAACTTTCTATCGCCTCGTCATACATCCCCTGCTGATAGAATAACAACCCAAAATTATTGTAAAAGGTATCGTTGTCTGGCTCGATCTGAAGCGCCTGCTCCAGAGCCGTAGCCGCATCTTTGTACCCTTTATTGCCCAAATACACCAACGCCAATTTATTATACAAACCGGCATCCTGTGGATCTTTTGTGATTAATTTAAGATACAGTTTCTCAGCCTTGGCGTATTGCCCATCTTTGGCTAACTTATCGGCTCGGCTTAGCAGGTCCTCGTCTTCCTCGTCTTCCTCGCTTTTTTTATCGTCACCTTCGCGGTCCAAATCGCGAGCCTCCTTGGCTAACTTCTTAACCACCTCTTTTTCCAAGGGGAGCTTTCTTAGAACGATAATCAGCAAGATTACCGTAGCCGCAAAAATTATCAGCTCTAACATAGTTACCATGTTACAGGCTTTGTAAACTGATTATATCCTGTTGGGGAGAGAATTATAAGTCTTTGTTGGCCCCCAGCACTAATGCTTCTGCCACTACTCGGACGTTGGCCCCTCCAGCCAGGGCCCCATCGGCTTCTTGCAACCGTGCCAAAAAGGCGGCTAATCTCCGCTCGTCTGGCAAATTTTTTACCCCGGTCAACCAACTAATTGGCTTATCTCTAAGTTCAGCTACCATCAATCTTCTGGTCAGGTTTGTCCAGGTGGTTACTAAATCGCTAGCTACTGCCCTATCTTTAATGTTGGCTGTGACCATCCCTTTAATCAAATCTTTGCTCAGCAAGGCTTTAAAAGCCTCGACCTGAGCCACTCCCTGTTCTAACCTCTCTTCATTTTTTGCTAGGTCATCTGCAATACCCAAAGCCCCATTGGCCAGCAAAATAATCTCCTCAATACGTTTCACTTTCTTGTTTTTAAAATAATCCCGGATTTCATCATCGGATAGGCTGTGCAATCGGATGATCTGTGCCCGAGATCGAACAGTCGGCAACACGGCATTAATATTTTGCGCGGTGATAACTATCCTGGCATGCTTCGGAGGCTCTTCTAAGGTTTTAAGTAGTGCATTGGCCGCCGAAACACTCAACCTATCAACATCGCCCACTATCAATACACGATAATCTCTATGCGGCGACAGATTGATTAGATGTACTGTATCATCTACTGTTTTTTTCCACTTGTTGTCTTCACCTTCGCCACTATTGGCGGAAAGTATCTCGTCAAAGACAATAGTATCCAAATTGGGTTTACCAATATCGATGGCATTATGCCAGCTGGCCGCCATTATCCGTGCCAATAACCCCTTGCCAACATGGGGCGGCCCCACCAACAGATACGTAGAACATCCCCCTGCTTCCAGGGACCTGCTCACTAACTCCTTGGCCATCTCCTGGCCAACCAGCAGCTTTAAGTTTGTATTTAAAATCTTTTTCTCCACCACCCACCATCATATATCACCCCGCATCATCCAATCTACATCCCAAGCGGATAGATATCAGATTTGGGATGAGATTCGGATTGATATCGGGGACAAAATAAAACCCCGCTCTCTTCGCCAGCTTTCGCCGACAAATTGATTGGGGTTAAGAGGATTCTCTCCGCGCGACAATATCGCTACTCATGCATCAGCATCTCGGCCGGGTACGGATCGATATCACCCTTGGCGATGCACTCGACGATCCGCCGCGCCTCACCACCACAGAGTCGCAATGCCTTGGCAATATCGCCCTGAATCCAATCCACCAGCAGTAGCCGAATCCGCTTGTGCGGCATGTACTTAGTGAGCATCCGCCGTAGCCGCGGCCCATGGTAGTTACAGGAGATCACCACCAGGTCGGTGACCTCGCTGACACCGATCATCGGATGCTGAGCCATCGCCAAAAACTGGGTCTTGGTGTTGCCCACGCCGTCCGGCCCGCAGTCGATATCGATGATTTCGTCCTCAACCAGACCACAGTCGCGCGCCTTGGCGTGCATGTCGGGGAGCTGCTCGGCGGTGCCGTTTAACACCAGCTGGAAAGGTGAATCGACTCCGAAGGGGAGACGCGCCCTCAATGAGATCAGCACGTTGACTCCCAGTGTAATGCGCACCGAGTTCTCCCGATTACCCCCGTCACCGGGGGCTAACATTACCACGACATACTCCCCCCGAATATCTTCTGGATGGATATATCTGGCAGAGACCAGACCCTCCAGCAGTGCATCAGGGAACTCGTGCTGGAACAGATGTTCGATAAACCGCTCCGACGAGGCCGCAGGATCTGGCAATATACTGCCATCACTAGATAAGAATTGGTCGGGCATATAGCACTCCTAATTTTCATCTCTCCCTTATTTACCGGTGTCTGATGTCTCCGGATCTATCTAAGGAAGGACAAGTTAGCCCTACCCTATCAAAAAATCCGCCCCCAGTCAACCTTTTTCTCTCCCCGCCATCGGAGGAGAAAGCCCTTATCCCATCGGAGCCCGAGTGTGCTGAATCAACAAAACCACCGCTGACGAAGCTGTTGTCTGAGTCCCGGTATACCGGGACGAGTTCAGCGAGAGGCGGAAAGGTGGTTTTGTTAGATGAAGAACGAGGGCGAC